>NZ_JBVJWV010000037.1:0-49476 GCF_055602105.1 Streptomyces sp. NPDC037421 | reverse complement strand
GCGCTACTGCCTCGCTATCCTGCACTCCCCCCCTCCCCCCCCCCCTCCCCCTCCCCCCCCCCCCCCCCCCCCCCCCACCCCCCCCCCCCCCCCCCCCCCCCCCCCCCCGGGGCCCCGCCGGCGGGGGCGGCTCCGTCACCGCCGGGCTCTCCGACCCGGTCCGGGCGCTCGCGGAGCTGCCCGCGGCGTGGGCCCAGGCCACCGCCGCCGCCCGGGCGGCGGCGGCGCAGCCCGGGCTGGGTCCGGTGGCGCAGTGGGCGGGGATCGGGCCGTACCGGATGCTGGCCGCCCTGGCGGCCGGCCCGGCGGACGATCCGGCGACGCGGGCCCTGCTGGCGCCGGCCCACCGGGAACTGGCCCGCACGGCCGAGGTGTTCCTCGACTGCGCGGGGCAGGCGGGCCGCGCGGCGGCGGAACTGGGCATCCACCGCCAGACCCTGTACTACCGGCTGGGCCGGGTGGAGCAGCTGACGGGGCTCGACCTGGACCTCGGTGAGGACCGGCTGCTGCTGCACATGGCCCTCAAGGCCGCGCGCCTGCGGGCCTGAACGCCGGGTCCCCTGAAGCCGGTTCAGCGGCGGTGGACCACCGCGCTGCCGACGGCCTTGTCGTGGAGGCCGAGGGCGTCCGGGCTCAGCGCCATGGAGGACGCGTTCGCCACGCACAGCACGGGCACCCCGCAGACCACCAGGTTGGCCAGGTGACGGGCCACCGCCCGGCCGTAGCCGAGCCGCCCGCCGTCCCCGAGGACCACCACCTCCAGGCCCATCGCCCTCTTGCCGGCCGTCGCGCCCCGACGCGACACGCTCAGCGGCGAGTAGAGCAGCAGGAAGGCCGCCGTCCAGAGCGCCGCGGCCGCCCGCCAGACCGTCCGGGCGTCGCCGTCGGGGACGTCCAGCGCCCCGAGCGCCCGGTCGAGCCCGACGAGCGGTACGAGAACCACCACGACGCCGATGACCAGGTCCAGGGCCGTGGCGGCACAGCGCCGCACGATCCCGGCCGGGGAGCCCGGCAGCGGACGGGAGTCCGGGGCGCGGCCGACGGGCGGCAGGGGGCCGAGGCCGTCGTCGGCGGAGAGGTATCCGAGCGGCATCGCGTGTCTACTCCCCGGCCCGCACGGCGGATCCGCCGTGCACCGTCGCCGTCAGGCCCTCCGCGATCCGGCGCAGCCCCTCGGTGAACTCCTCGGCCGAGGCGGCGGTTCCGGGGTCGAGCAGCCACTGGATCATCAGGCCGTTGAGCAGCGCCTGGACGACGGAGCCGAGGGTGCGCTCGTCGCGTTCGGTGAGCTCCTCCTCCGGGGTGCCGGTGAGGAGCGAGATCAGGCCCCGGCGGCCCTCGGCCTGGGAGGCGGCGAGCATCCCGCGCAGCTGCGGCAGCCGTTCGCCGCTCAGCGCGACCTCCATGCTGGCCGCCCAGACGGGCGCCGAATCGTCGTGCTGCGCGAGCACGCCGTCCCACATGGCGCGGAAGCGCTCCAGGGAGCCGTCCTCACCGGGCAGGCCGCCCTGGAAGACGGTGTCGCCCCACTGTTGCATCAGGGCGATGAACGCCTGGGTGAGCAGGGCGTCCTTGGAGCCGTAGTGGTAGCCGATGGACGCCAGGTTCGTGCCGGAGGCGCCGACGATGTCCCGCGCGGTGGTGCGTACGAACCCCTTCTCGACCAGGCACTTCTTGGCGCCTTCGAGCAGATCCTCTTTGTGTCCCATGGCCGCCACCGTAGCAAGACGGCCGTCCTAGACGAAGGTCCCACACAAGTTTTCCATACATTCGTCATAGACAAGCGTTCCATACGCTTGTGCATTCCTGCTCATGACGAACCCCGCCACCGCGGCACCCCTCGCCGGCCGCCGCGAATGGACCGCCTTCACGGTCCTGCTGCTGCCCCTGCTCCTGGTCTCGATGGACGTCTCCGTCCTCTACTTCGCCGTCCCGGCCATCACCCGGGAGCTCGACCCGAGCGCCACCCAGCAGCTCTGGATCTTCGACAGCTACGCCTTCGCCCTCTCCGGGCTGCTGATCACGATGGGCTCGCTCGGCGACCGGATCGGCCGCCGCAGGCTGCTTTGATCGGCGCCGGCGCCTTCGGCCTCGCCTCCGCCGGCGCCGCCTTCGCCACCAGCGCCGAGATGCTCATCGCGGCCCGGGCCCTGCTCGGCGTCGGGGGCGCCACCCTGATGCCCTCCACGCTGGCCCTCGTCCGCACCCTCTTCCAGGACGCCGGACAGCGAGGCAAGGCCATCGGCATCTGGTCCGGCGCCATGACCGGCGGGGTCGCCCTCGGGTCGGTGCTCAGCGGGGTGATGCTGAAGCACTTCCACTGGGGCTCGGTCTTCCTGGTCAACGTGCCCGCGATGCTGCTCCTGCTGGTCCTGGTCCCGGTCCTGGTCCCGGAGTTCAAGGACCCGGCCCCCGGCCGCTTCGACCTCCTGAGCGTGCCGCTGTCCATGGCCGCCGTACTGCCGGTGGTCTACGGGCTGAAGGAGATCGCCGCCGAGGGCTTCGAGCCGCCGTACGCCGCCTGTCTGCTGGTGGGCCTGGCCTTCGGGTACGCCTTCTTCCGCCGCCAGCGCGGCCGCCGGGACGCGATGGTGGGCCGGGCGCTGTTCCGGGACCGCCGCTTCGGGGCGGGCATCGGCCTGAACGCGGTCGCCGCCTTCGCGATGATGGGCTCGGCCTACTGCACCACCCAGTACCTGCAGTCCGTGCTCGGCATGGGCACCCTGGAGGCCGCCCTGTGGAGCCTGGCGCCCTCGCTCCTCATCGGCGCGGCCGCGCCGGTCTCCGCCTCCCTGGCGCGGCGGACCGACCGGTCCCGGGTCATCGCCGGCTCCTTCGCCGTCGCCGCCGCCGGATTCGGGCTGATCTCCCTCGTGGGCACCGACTCCCTGGGGCTGCTGCTGGCCGGCGCCGGGGTGCTCGCCTCCGGCCTCGTCGGCGTGATGTCCCTGGTCTCCGACATGGCCCTCGCCACGGCCCCGGCCGAGAAGGCCGGTTCGGCCGCCTCGCTGCTGGAGACGGGGCAGGAGTTCGGCGGGGCCCTCGGGATGGCGTTGCTGGGCAGCCTCGGCACCGCCGTCTACCGCGCCGACCTGGCGGGCGAGCCGTCCGCCGTACGGGAGACCCTGGGCGGCGCCGTCGCCGCCGCCCGGCAGGCCGGGGGCGAGGCCGACGGGCAGCTGCTGGCCCTGGCGCGGGAGGCCTTCGTGCACGGGATGCAGTACGCGGCCTGGGGCGGTGCGGTGCTGCTCCTCGCGGCGGCGGGGCTCGCACTGGCCCTGCCGCGGGGCGCGCAGGGCCCGGATCCCGCCGGGGCGGAGCCGGCACCGGCCGAACCGGTACCGGCGCGCTGAGCCGCGTACGGCAAGGAGCAGGGCGGAAGGGGGACGCGAAAGGGCCCGGGGTCACGACCCGGGCCCTTCACACGTGCGCGACGGTCAGCCGAGGTTGACCGTACGGGCCGAAGCGGCGCCGATCTCCGCCGAGATGGCCGCGAGGACGTCCACCGGGACCTCCGCGTCGACGGTGAGGACGACGAGCGCCTCGCCGCCCTCCGAGGCGCGGGCGACCTGCATGCCCGCGATGTTCAGACCGGCCTCGCCGAGGAGCTGGCCGACCTTGCCGACCACGCCCGGGCGGTCGGTGTAGCGCAGCACGATCATGTGGTCGGCCAGGGCCAGGTCCACGTCGTACTCGCCCACGCCCACGATCTTCTGAAGGTGCTTCGGGCCCGCGAGGGTGCCGGAGACCGACACCTCCTGGCCGTCCGACAGGGTGCCGCGGACGGTCACCACGTTGCGGTGGTCCGGGGACTCCGAGCTGGTGGTCAGACGGACCTCGACGCCGCGCTCCTGCGCGAACAGCGGGGCGTTGACGTAGGAGACCGTCTCGTCGACGACGTCCTCGAAGACGCCCTTGAGGGCGGAGAGCTCCAGCACCTTGACGTCGTGCTGGGTGATCTCGCCGCAGACCTCGACGTCGAGGCGGACCGCGACCTCGCCCGCGAGGGCGGTGAAGATGCGGCCGAGCTTCTCGGCGAGCGGCAGACCGGGGCGCACGTCCTCGGCGATGACGCCGCCCTGGACGTTCACCGCGTCCGGCACGAGCTCGCCGGCGAGCGCGAGGCGCACCGACTTGGCGACGGCGATGCCGGCCTTCTCCTGGGCCTCGTCCGTGGACGCGCCGAGGTGCGGGGTGCAGACGACCTGGTCGAGCTCGAAGAGCGGGGAGTCCGTGCAGGGCTCCTTCGCGTACACGTCCAGGCCGGCGCCGGCGACGCGGCCCTCCTTGATGGCCGAGTACAGCGCGGCCTCGTCCACGATCCCGCCGCGTGCGGCGTTGACGATGCGGACGGACGGCTTGACCTTGTGCAGGGCCTCGTCCCCGATGAGACCGAGAGTCTCGGGGGTCTTGGGGAGGTGCACCGTGATGAAGTCGGCGACCTCCAGCAGCTCGTCCAGCGTCAGCATCTTGACGCCCATCTGGGCGGCGCGCGCGGGCTGTACGTAGGGGTCGTACGCGACGATCTTCATGCCGAAGGCCGACATGCGCTGGGCGACCAGGACACCGATGCGGCCGAGGCCGACGACGCCGAGGGTCTTCTCGCTGAGCTCGACGCCCGTGTACTTGTTCCGCTTCCACTCGCCGTTCTTCAGGGCGGTGTTGGCCTGCGGGATGTTGCGGGCGGTGGCCACGAGCAGGCCGCAGGCGAGCTCGGCGGCGGTGACGATGTTGGAGGTCGGGGCGTTCACGACCATCACGCCGGCCTTGGTGGCGGCGGAGACGTCGACGTTGTCGAGGCCGACACCGGCGCGGGCGACGACCCTCAGCTTCTTGGCCGCGGCGATGGCCTCGGCGTCCACCTTGGTGGCGGAGCGGACGAGGATCGCGTCCACGTCCACGATCGCGGGGAGCAGCTCGGCGCGGTCGGCGCCGTTGACGTGCCGGATCTCGAAGTCCGGACCGAGCGCGTCCACCGTGGCGGGCGACAGCTCTTCGGCGATGAGTACGACAGGTTTCGAGCTCACGTGGGTCCTCACAAGTCCAGTGCGGACGGCCGTCCCGACGGCCGCAGGCGGTGGAGGGGGTAGCCGCGTGGAAGACGCACGACACTGTGGGCCTGACGCGTTGTGTTGAGCAGTGTAGTGGCGGATCGGGTGCGGATTTCCGCCTGTACGGAAGGATCACCCGTCCGGGATTGGCCGGGGTGGACAATCCGTCCTATCCGAGGGCTACATTCCGGTGATCTCCGGCCGGAGCCGGAGGGGAGCGGGTGTGCGGCGGGGCCGGGACGCACCGTCCCGGCCCCGCCGTTCACGAGATCAGCTCTCGTCGCTGTCGACCCAGCTCATCAGCTTGCGCAGCTTCTTGCCGGTGGTCTCCAGCAGGTGCTCCGAGTCGGCCTTCTTGTACTCGTTGTACTTCGGCAGACCGGCCTTGTACTCGGCCATCCACTCCTCGGCGAACTTGCCGCTCTGGATCTCCTCCAGGACCTTCTTCATCTCGGCCTTGGTGGCGTCGGTGATGACGCGCGGGCCGGTGATGTAGTCGCCCCACTCGGCGGTCTCGGAGACCGACCAGCGCATCTTCTCCAGGCCGCCCTCGTACATGAGGTCGACGATGAGCTTCAGCTCGTGCAGGCACTCGAAGTAGGCGATCTCCGGCTGGTAGCCGGCCTCGGTCAGGGTCTCGAAGCCGGCCTTGACCAGGGCGGAGGCGCCACCGCAGAGGACGGCCTGCTCACCGAACAGGTCGGTCTCGGTCTCCTCGGTGAAGGTGGTCTTGATGACGCCGGCGCGGGTGCCGCCGATGCCGGCCGCGTACGACAGGGCCAGGGCGAAGGCGCTGCCCGAGAAGTCCTGCTCGACGGCGGCGATGCACGGAACGCCGCGGCCCTCCTCGTACTGACGGCGGACCAGGTGGCCCGGGCCCTTCGGGGCGACGAGGGCGACGTCCACGTTGGCCGGGGGCTTGATGAAGCCGTAGCGGACGTTGAAGCCGTGGCCGAAGAAGAGCGCGTCGCCCTCCTTCAGGTGGTCCTTGATGGACGCCTCGTAGATCTCGGCCTGGAGCGGGTCCGGGGTCAGGATCATGATGACGTTCGCCCACTCGGCGGCCTCGGCGACCGGAAGGACCTTCAGGCCCTGCTCCTCGGCCTTGGCCTTGGAGCTGGAGCCCTCCTTGAGGCCGACGACGACGTCGACGCCGGAGTCACGGAGCGACAGCGCGTGGGCGTGGCCCTGGCTGCCGTAACCGATGACCGCGACCTTGCGGCCCTGGATGATGGACAGGTCGGCGTCGTTCTCGTAGAACAGCTCGGCCACTGGGATATCTCCTTGGTGCGCTGGTGTTGCTCCCACCGTACGGCGGGGAACGGAATAAGAGTTTCTCGGTCTCGCTATGCGGGCTGGCGTGTCAGCCGCCGTGTCCCGAACCGGACGCCGCGGGGCTCAGGCGCTGCGTTCGAGCGAGCGCAGGCTGCGGTCCGTGATGGACCGGCCGCCACGCCCTATGGCGATCGTGCCGGACTGCACGAGCTCCTTGATGCCGAAGGGCTCCAGCATCTTGAGCATGGCGCCGAGCTTGTCGGTGCCGCCGGTGGCCTCGATGGTGACGGCCTCCGGGGAGACGTCGACGGTCTTGGCGCGGAACAGCTGGACGATCTCGACGATCTGCGAGCGGGTCTCGTTGTCGGCGCGGACCTTCACCAGGACGAGCTCGCGCTCGATGGCGTTGGACGGCTCCAGCTCGACGATCTTGAGCACGTTGACCAGCTTGTTGAGCTGCTTGGTCACCTGCTCCAGCGGGAGGTCCTCGACGTTCACCACGATGGTGATGCGGGAGATGTCGGGGTGCTCGGTGACGCCGACCGCGAGGGAGTCGATGTTGAACCCGCGGCGGGAGAACAGCGCGGCGATCCGGGCGAGGATGCCGGGCGTGTTCTCGACCAGGACGGAGAGCGTGTGCTTGGACATGTGAGTCGTTCTCTCTCTCAGGCTCTCTCGGCTCAGTCGTCTTCGTTGTCGCCGAAGTCGGGGCGGACGCCCCGGGCTGCCATGACCTCGTCGTTGGAGGTGCCGGCGGCGACCATCGGCCACACCATGGCGTCCTCGTGGACGATGAAGTCGATCACGACCGTGCGGTCGTTGATCGCGTTGGCCTCGGCGATGACCTTGTCCAGGTCCGCCGGGTCCTCGCAGCGCAGCGCGACGCAGCCCATGGCCTCGGACAGCTTGACGAAGTCCGGGACGCGGGTGCCCTGGCGGGGCGCCGCGGACTCGCCGAGCTGGGAGCCCACGTCGTGGCCGGTCTCGTCGGCGTGCAGCACGGTGTTGGAGTAGCGCTGGTTGTAGAACAGGGTCTGCCACTGGCGGACCATGCCGAGGGCGCCGTTGTTGATGATGGCGACCTTGATCGGGATGTTGTTCAGCGCGCAGGTGGCCAGTTCCTGATTGGTCATCTGGAAGCAGCCGTCGCCGTCGATCGCCCAGACCGCGCGGTCCGGCATGCCGACCTTGGCGCCCATCGCGGCGGGGACCGCGTAGCCCATGGTTCCGGCGCCACCCGAGTTCAGCCAGGTCCGGGGCTCCTCGTACTTGACGAAGTGCGAGGCCCACATCTGGTGCTGGCCGACACCGGCGGTGAAGATCGTGCCCTGCGGGGCGAGCGCGCCGATCCGCTCGATGACCTGCTGCGGGGAGAGCGAGCCGTCCTCGGGCAGGTCGTAGCCCAGCGGGTAGGTGTCGCGCCAGCGGTTGAGGTCCTTCCACCAGGCGGTGTAGTCGCCGGCGTTGCCCTCGGTGTGCTCGGCCTGGACGGCCTGGATCAGGTCGGCGATGACCTCGCGGGCGTCGCCCACGATCGGGACGTCGACCTCGCGGTTCTTGCCGATCTCGGCCGGGTCGATGTCCGCGTGGATGACCTTGGCGAAGGGGGCGAAGCTGTCCAGCTTGCCGGTGACGCGGTCGTCGAAGCGGGTGCCGAGCGCGATCAGCAGGTCCGACTTCTGGAGCGCGGTGACACCGGTGACGGAGCCGTGCATGCCGGGCATGCCGACGTGCAGCGGGTGGCTGTCGGGGAAGGAGCCGAGGGCCATCAGGGTGGTGGCGACCGGAACGCCGGTCAGCTCGGCGAGGACCTTCAGCTCGGCCGTGGCGCCGGACTTCATGACGCCGCCGCCGACGTACAGGACCGGGCGCTTGGCCTGGCAGATGAGCTTGGCGGCCTCGCGGATCTGCTTGGCGTGCGGCTTGGTGACCGGCCGGTAGCCGGGCAGGTCCATGGCCGGCGGCCAGGAGAAGGTGGTCTTCGCCTGGAGGGCGTCCTTGGCGATGTCGACCAGGACCGGGCCGGGGCGGCCGCTGGCGGCGATGTGGAAGGCCTCGGCGATGGTCTTCGCGATGTCGTCGGCCTTGGTCACCAGGAAGTTGTGCTTGGTGATCGGCATCGTGATGCCGACGATGTCCGCTTCCTGGAAGGCGTCGGTGCCGATCGCCTTGGAGGAGACCTGGCCGGTGATCGCGACGAGCGGGACGGAGTCCATGTGCGCGTCGGCGATCGGGGTCACCAGGTTGGTGGCGCCCGGGCCGGAAGTGGCCATGCACACGCCGACCTTGCCGGTGGCCTGGGCGTAGCCGGTGGCGGCGTGGCCGGCCCCCTGCTCGTGGCGGACCAGGATGTGACGGACCTTCTTGCTGTCCATCATCGGGTCGTACGCCGGGAGGATGCAGCCGCCCGGGATACCGAAGACGGTGTCGCACCCCACCTCTTCGAGAGAGCGGATGAGGGACTGCGCGCCCGTGACGTGCTCAACTGCGGTGGGCTGGTTGTGCCCACCCGTACGGGGCCGCGGCTGCGGATGGTGGGCCCCGGAGGCCTGCTCGGTCATCGGCATTCTCTTCTCGAAGCTGAGGGTTTTACGAGGAGCGGGGGGTGATCCGGATCTGGTCCGGATGCGTGTGCCAGTGCAACAAAAAACCCCTCGTGCCGGGTGGCAAGCGAGGGGAGCGCGTCGGTGGTCTCGAGCGGGGACATGCAGGCCCCAGCTTCAGCCGACGCGCTTTCCAAGTACGAGAATTCGGGTGCGCATGGCATTGACCCTCCCTCCGGCGGGAGGTGGATGTCAAGCGGGTGGGACGGGCGTCTCATTATTTGAGCCTCTATGGATGACCATCGAGCCACCGGACGAGCCGCCGGCCAAGGCGGGCTGGGCTGTACCGCCCGGTACTGCGAACGTACCCCTCACGAGCGCACGCCGCAGCCTGTATTCGTCGAGCGGTCCGGAGAAAGCCGCCCCCTGGCCGTGGGTGCACCCCATCGCCCGCAGCGCCAGCACCTGCTCGGGGAGGTCCACCCCGTCGGCCACGGACTGCATTCCGAGGTCGTTTGCGATCCGCAACAATCCGGCCGTGATCTTGTGCAGCCTGGCCGATTCGACCACCCCTTCGACCAGGCCCCGGTCCAGCTTGAGCAGGTCCACCGGGAGCCTGCGGAGGGCGCTGATGGCCGCGTAGCCGCTGCCGAAGCCGTCCAGGGCGATCCGTACGCCGAGGCGGTGCAGGGCCGTCAGACGGCGCTCCAGCTCGTCGAAGGGCACCCTGGGGTCGGAGGCGGCCAGTTCGAGCACCAGGGACCCGGAGGGCAGGCCGTGGCGGCTCAGCACGGCCTCCACGCTGCAACCGGGCACGGAGCGGTCCAGCAGCCGCTGGGCGGTCATCCGGACGGCCACTGGTACGTCGTGCCCGGCCCGGTGCCGCTCGACGGCCCGCTCGACGGCCTCCTCCAGGAGCCATCGGCCCAGTTCTGCGGTGCGCGAGCCGTCCGGCCCGGCCGCCGGCCCGCCCTCGCTGTGTTCGGCCACCCGGAGGAACTCGGCCGGGGTGAACAGGATCCCCTGGGCGGAGCGCCAGCGGGCCTGCGCGGCGACGGCGGTGACCTCGCCGGTGGCCAGGCAGACCACGGGCTGGTGCAGCAGGGCGAACTCGCCCTCGTGCAGCGCGGTGCGCAGCCGCCCGGCCAGCTCGGCCTTGCGCACGACCTCGGCCTGCATCTGGGGCGCGTACAGCTCGACCCGGTCCTTGCCGCCCGCCTTGGCCCGGTACATCGCGAGATCCGCGTTGCGCATCAGGTCCGAAGGGGTGATGCCGGGGTCGGCGAAGGCGACTCCGATGCTGGCGGCCACCCGGACCTCGCTCCCCGCGATGCGGTAGGGCTGGGAGAGGGTGGCGCGCAGCCGGTCGGCGATGTCGTGGACCTGGTACTCGCGGGCGCTGCGGTCGCGGCTGCCGTCGCCGAGGATCAGCGCGGCGAACTCGTCGCCGCCGAGGCGGGCGGCGGTGTCCCCGGCCCGGACGGCGTCCTGGAGGCGGCGGGCGGCCTCGATGAGGAGCTCGTCGCCGGCCTGGTGGCCGATGGTGTCGTTGACGGCCTTGAAGCCGTCGAGGTCGATGAAGAGCACGGCGGTGCTGTGGTCCCCGGCCCGGCGGCCGGTGAGGGCCTGGCGGACGCGGCGGGTGAACAGGGCCCGGTTGGGCAGGTCGGTCAGCGGGTCGTGCTCGGCGCTGTGCTGGAGCTGCGCCTGGAGGCGGACCCGCTCGGTGACGTCGCGGCTGTTGAGGATGAGCCCGCCCTGGTGGCGGTTGACGGTGGACTCCACGTTCAGCCACTCGCCGCCGCCCGACTTGAACCGGCACTCGATGCGGGTGGTGGGCTCCTCGGCGGGCGGGGCGGCCAGGAAGCGGCGCACCTCGTGGACCACCCGGCCGAGGTCGTCGGGGTGGATCAGGGCGGCGAGCTCGGTGCCGACCAGCTCCTCCGCCTCGCGGCCGTAGACCCCGGCGGCGGCGGGGCTGACGTAGCGCAGGGTCCCGGTGGGCGCGGCAATCATGATGACGTCGCTGGAACCCTGGACCAGGGAGCGGAAGTGGTTCTCCTTCTGGGCCAGTTCCTGGGTGAGCGCGATGTTGTCGAGGAGCATGATGCCCTGCCGGATGACGAGGGCGAGGACGACGGTGCAGCCGGTGAAGACCACCATCCGGTCCACCTTCCGGCCGTCCACGACGTTGTAGAGGATGCCGAGGGTGCAGACGGCGGCCGCGAGGTACGGGGTGAGGGCGGGCAGCGTGCCGGTGATGGGGCGGCTGTGCGGGCGGTCGGGGCGCGGCGGTGCGGGGCGCGGCACGGGCTCGGGCCGGCGGGCGCCCCAGGGGGCGTAGGCGAGCAGCAGCGAGCCCGCGAACCAGCCGGCGTCGAGGATCTCCCCCGAGCTGTAGGTGGTGTTGAGCAGCGGCGAGGTGAACAGGGCGTCGCTCAGGACGGTCAGGGCGAGGGCCGCGATGGCCGTGTTGACCGCCGAGCGGTTGTTCGCCGAGCGCCGGAAGTGCAGCACCAGGACCATCGAGACCAGCGCGATGTCGAGGAGCGGGTACGCGAGCGAGAGCGCGGCGCGCGGCACGCTGCCGGGGGCGCCCGACTGGGCGGTGCGGGCGGCGTTGGCGAGGGCCAGGCTCCAGGACAGGGTCAGCAGCGAGCCGCCGATGAGCCAGGAGTCGAGGCCGAGGCAGACCCATCCGGCCCGGGTGACCGGCCGTTTGGCCAGGACGAGCAGGCCCACGATGGCGGGCGGTGCGAAGCAGAGGAAGGCGAAGTCGGCGAGCGAGGGCTCGGGGACCTTCTGGCCGAGGACCACCTCGTACCAGCCCCAGACGGCGTTCCCCAGGCCGCCCATGAGCGAGGAGAAGGCGAACATCAGCCAGGCGGGCCGTTCGCGCCGGTCGATCGCGCGGGCGTAGTGGTAGCAGGAGACGGCGGCCAGTAATCCGGCGGCGCTGAGCCCGAAGTCGCCCATGATCTTGGCGAGTTCGTCCGACCCCCAGCCGAGGGCGGCTCCGACGGCGTAGCCGCCGCTGACCAGTGCGAGGAGGAGTTGCGCCGCGAGGCCCCGGCCTCCGCCGCCGGTGACCGGCTGCCGGGTCAGCAACGCCGCCCCCGGGGCGCTCACCGGTGCCCCTCGCCGGCCGGCTCTGACGCAGCCCAGTCTCGGCGGCGCCGCCTCCGGCGGCTCTGCCGCATCGGATCCTTCGTCCATTGGCCGTGCATCGCCCGTCGCCCCCCAAAGTGTCCGATCACTCCCCAGCGCCAGACGTACGTGGCGCAGCCCCTTGTTCCGGACGATACACCACTTTCGTCACTCAGCGACATAGCTCTTCTACGCTCCGTCACCAAGAGGGGGGTCATGGCCACCGGTTGCGCATGCTTCGTCGCCCAGCGTAATCACATGCTGTCCCGGAATCCGGGACACGCCCGCCTCAGTCCTTGATCAGGACGGTGTTGTGGACCTCCTCCCCGGCGGCGAACCGGGTGAGCTGCCGGGCCACGAGCCGCTTCGCCCTGGGCTCGAACGCCGAGCTGCTGCCGCCCACGTGAGGGGTGATCAGGACGTTCGGGGCGTGCCAGAGGGGATGGCCGGCGGGCAGCGGCTCCGGGTCCGTGACGTCGAGGGCGGCGCGCAGCCGCCCGGAGTCCAGTTCCGCCAGCAGGGCCGCGGTGTCGACGACCGGCCCGCGCGAGACGTTCACGAGCAGGGCGCCGTCCTTCATCCGCCCGAGGAAGGCGGCGTCGACGAGACCCCGGGTGTCCTCGGTCAGCGGGGTGGTGAGGACCACCACGTCCGCGTCCGGGAGGAGGCCGGGGAGGTCGGCGAGGGCGTGGACCGGGCCGTGCGGGGCGGTGCGGGCCGAGCGAGCGACGCGCGTGATCTTCCCGCACTCGAAGGCTGCGAGCCGGTCCTCGACTGCCGCGCCGATGGCGCCGTAGCCGACGATCAGCACGGACCTGTCGGCGAGGGCGTCGTAGAAGCCGCCGCGCCACTCCTCGCGGTCCTGGCCGCGCACCATGCCGGGGATGCCGCGCAGGGAGGCGAGGACGAGGGTGAGGGCGAGCTCGGCGGTGCTGGCCTCGTGGACGCCGCGGGCGTTGCACAGCCGCACGCCGGGGCGGAGGCCGCCGAGGCCGGGCAGGACGTGGTCGATGCCGGCGGTGAGGGTCTGCACCACTCGCAGGGCGGGCATCCGCGCGAGCGGACGCAGGGTCACCTCCTGGGACTTCATGTACGGGGTGACGTAGAAGACGCAGTCGGCCGGGTCGGCCGGGAAGGTGTCCTCGCCGTCCCACTGGCGGTAGCGGAAGCAGCCGGGCAGGCCGTCGATCTCTCCGGGCGGGAAGGGGAGCCAGACGTCCCCGGTCGTTGCAGTCATGATCACGAGGCTATGCGAAGGGAACTGGATCAAGCCGTTAGTTTGAGGGCCGGACCGGGAGCGGGCCGGAAGGGGGACGCAGGGGTGGAGCGCAGGTCGATCGGGTCGGGACCGCTGACGGTGGGAGCCATAGGGCTCGGCTGCATGCCGATGAGCTGGGCCTACGCGCCTTCGCGCCGGCGGGGCGAGGAATCGCTGCGCACCCTGCACACGGCGCTGGACCTGGGGGCGAACCTGCTGGACACGGCCGACCTGTACGGGCCCTACACCAACGAGCTGGTGCTGGGCCGGGTGCTGCGGGAACGGCGGGCCGAGGCCTTCGTGTCCGCCAAGGTGGGGCTGCGGGCGGGTGAGGGGCACGTGGTGGCCGACGGGCGGCCGGGGTACGTGCGGCGGGCGTGCGACGCCTCGCTGCGGCGGCTGCGGACCGAGGTCATAGACCTGTACCAGCTGCACCGGGTGGATCCGGAGGTGCCGGTGGAGGAGACCTGGGGCGCCATGGCGGAGCTGGTGCAGGCGGGGAAGGTGCGGGCACTGGGGTTCTGCGCGCTGGGCGCGGGGGCCGGGCCGGGCGCGGGGCGGCGCGGGGACCGGGGGTACCGCACGACGCTGCGGCAGCTGGAGCGGGTCCAGCAGGTGTTCCCGGTGACGGCGGTGCAGGCGGAGCTGTCGGTGTGGTCGCCGGAGGCGGCGTGGCAGCTGCTGCCGTGGTGTGCGGCGCGGGGGGTGGGGATGCTGGCGGCGATGCCGCTGGGCAGCGGGTTCCTGACCGGGACGCTGACGCCGGGCCAGGGTTTCGAGGAGGCCGACGTGCGGGCGCGGCACCCGCGGTTCACGGCGCACGCGATGGCCTCCAACCAGGTGCTGGTGGCGGGGCTGCGGCGGGTGGCCCGGCGGCACGGGCCCGAGGTCACGGCGGCGCAGGTGGCGCTGGCCTGGGTGCTGGCGCAGGGGCCGCACGTGGTGCCGGTGCCGGGGGCGGAGCGGGCGCGGTGGGCGGCGGAGAACGCCCGGGCGGCGGAGGTGCGGCTCACGGGCGCGGAGCTGGCCGAGATAGCGGCGCTGCCGGCGGCGGTGGGAGCCTGGGACTAGGGGGTGTCCGGCGGCTGGATCCCGCCCTCCTTCCACAGGTCCACTCGATCGGGTGTACGAGGGGTGGAACTTCGGGACCGGCCGGGTCTGTTGAGAGTGGTGAAGGGCAGGACTGGAGGACACCGGACAGGGGACGGACGACCGGAGGGGAGCGGGACGATGCGGTACGGGCAGTTCCAGAGGGCTGGGGCGCGGGATTCCGGGGCGGAGCGGGGGTACGGGGGCGGCCGCGCGCGGCGCAGGGGCGTGCTGGCGGGGCTCGCGCTGGCCGGGTGCGGCGCCCTGCTGGCGGCGGGCTGTTCCCCGCCGGAGGGCGAGCGGGCCGGGCCGGGCGGTTCCCCACCGGGCTCGCCGCCGGCGGGAGCGGCGTCCTCGGGGACGTCGGGGCCGGCGGATGCGTCGGGGCCGCCCGTGAAGGGGTCGGTGACGGTGACGGGCGAGGTCGCCAAGGGCCTGGAGTCCCCCTGGGGCGTGGCCCCGCTGCCCGGCGGGGACCTGCTGGTCGCCTCCCGCGACAAGGGCACCGTCAGCCGGGTGCGGACGGACACGGGCGCGGTGACGCAGATCGGCAAGGTCCCCGGGGTGGCCCCGGGCGGGGAGGGCGGGCTGCTGGGGCTCGCGCTGTCCCCGGACTTCGCCTCGGACCGGATGGTCTACGCGTACTTCACTACCGAGTCCGACAACCGCATCGCCCGGATGCGGTACGACGAGCAGAGACCGGCCGGGCAGCAACTGGGCGCGCCCGACACGGTGTTGCGGGGGATCCCCAAGGGGCTCATCCACAACGGCGGCCGGATCGCCTTCGGCCCGGACCGGATGCTCTACGCCGGCACGGGCGAGACCGGGGACACGGCGCTCGCGCAGGACAGGAAGTCGCTCGGCGGGAAGATCCTGCGGATGACCCCGGACGGGCAGCCGGTGCACGGCAATCCGGAGGCCGGCTCGATCGTCTACTCCTACGGACACCGCAATGTGCAGGGCCTCGCCTGGGACAAGGACAAACGGCTCTGGGCGTCCGAGTTCGGCCAGCGCACCTGGGACGAGCTGAACCTCATCGAGCCCGGGGGCAACTACGGCTGGCCGGAGGCGGAGGGGAAGGCCGCCAAGGCGGGATTCCGTGATCCGGTGGCGGTGTGGAAGACGGAAGAGGCCTCACCGAGCGGGATCGCCTGGGCGGACGGCTCGCTCTGGATGGCCGGCCTGAAGGGCGAGCGGCTGTGGCGGATCCCGCTGAAGGGGACCGCCGCGGCCGCGGAGCCGGAGGCCTTCCTCCAGGGGAAGTACGGCCGGCTGCGCACGGTGGTGCCCCTCGGCGGGGACGGATTGCTGCTGGTCACGAGCGAGACGGACGGACGCGGGTCGCCGGAGCCGGGCGACGACAGGATCCTGAAACTGACGGTGCGGTGACCTGAGCGGCCCCGGAGGGGGCGAAAGGCAGGGCGAGCGCGGTGTTCAACATGATCGAGGAGCTGTTCAACCCGGGACGCAAGCACACGCACGAGGAGAAGAAGCGGCTGGAGCTGTCCCGGACCGACGTCGGTGACGGCGATCCGGGACGGGGCCCCATAGACCTCGACTCCGGCAAGGTGCTCATACGCCCGGCCGAGGCCCGCGAGCCGGGCGGCGGCGGGGGCGAAGAGCCCTAGCCGCGGCCTCCCGGGGGCGCGGGGGACGCCGGGGCGAGCGGCGCGGTGAACAGGCGCAGCCGGTGGGCGAGGGCCGCGGCCTCGCCCCGGCCCGCGACTCCGAGCTTGGCCAGGATGTTCGAGACGTGCACGCTGGCCGTCTTCGGGGAGATGAAGAGCTCCTCCGCGATCCGGCGGTTGGTGCTGCCGGCCGCGACGAGGCGCAGGACGTCCCGTTCGCGGCTGGTCAGCCCCAGGGCCTCGATGGGGTCGGTGTCCGGGACCGGGGCGGCCGGGTGGGCCTCCTCGGCGGTCAGCGGGAGCCGGGCGCGCTGCGCGAGCAGGGCCAGGTCCTCCCGTAGCCGTCGGGAGCCGAGCCGGTCGGCGGCGGCGTGGGCGTCGCGGAGCAAGTCGGCGGCGGTCTCGCGGTCCCCTCCCGAGGCGAGCAGCGCCTCGGCGAGCCGGTGGCGGGCGCGGGCGAGCAGGTACGGGCGCTGGAGGGGGCGTACGGCGGCCTCGACCGCGGTCCAGTCGGCGACGGTGTCCCGGGCCTCGGCACGGAGCAGTTCGGCCCGCAGGTACTCGGCGTGCGCGGCCCATACGGGGACCGGGGTGGCCAGGGTCCGGGCGGCGGTGCGCAGCACCTCCAGGGCGGCGTCACGGCCGGCGTCGGCCACGGGCAGGCCCCGGGCGTCCGCCTCGGCGGAGGCGGACGCCAGCAGCAGCGGCCAGGCGTAGCGGTGCTGGCCGAGCGGGAAGCCGTGGGCCACGGCGTCCGCGGTCTCGGCGCGGACGTCGGCTATGCGGCCCTCGCCGTCGGCCAGTCCGATGGCGAGCCGGTGGAGCGGGAGCCGGTGCTGGGGCTGGCGGTCGTGGGTGCCGAAGTGGGCGTGGGCGGCGGCGAGCTGCTGGGCGGCCTCGGTGAGTTCGCCGCGGGCCAGGGCGAGGTAGGCCAGGCGGGCGGAGGCGGAGCCGCGCGGGGCGGCGCTCTGACCGACGCGCAAGGTGCGGCGGGCGGCCTCGGCGGCCTCGTCCCAGCGGCCGAGGCTGTACAGGCTTTCCGCCATGTTCCCGCAGACCCAGGCCTCGGTGTCCAGGAGCCGGGACCTGCTGACGAGTTCGACCCCTTGTTCGGCCAGTTCCACGGCTTCGCGGGACCGGCCCATGGCTTCGAGTTGAGAGGTGATGTTGACGTGAGCGCGACCCGCGACCACGGTGAGTCCGAGGTTGGTGGCGCGGTCCTTGACCGCGTGCAGTTCGGCGAGGCCGGTGGTGTCGTCGCCGGAGTCGGTGAGCAGGCAGCCGTAGGTGATCCGGGCGTTGAGCTCGGTCTCCTCGGCGCCGATCATGCGGGCGTACTCCACGGCCCGTTCGGCGGCGGCGAGGTTGCCGGGGCCCGGGTTGTGGAGCATGCCCCAGCCCGCGGCCCGGACGAGGACGTCGGCGTGCACCTGGGACGGGGGCAGCCCCTTGACCAGTTCCTGGGCCGTGGCGATCTCGTGCCAGCCGTCGCCCCGGCCGAGGTTGGCGACGAGGCGGGAGCGCTCGGTCCAGAACCAGGCGGCGCGCAGCGGGTCGTCGCCGTCCTCTTCGAGGGTCCGCAGGGCCAGCTTGGTGAGTTTCAGGGCGCGTTCGCGTTCGCCGCCGAAGCGGGCGGCGACGGTGGCCTCGGCGAGCAGGTCGAGGCGCTGGAGCGGGGTGGTGGCCGGGTCGCAGCCGCAGGGCGGGTAGACCTCGGTGTAGTCCGCGGGGCGCAGGTCGGCGCGGACCTCGCCGGGGACGCTGTCCCACAGGTCCATGGCCCGTTCCAGCAGGCTGAGCTGCTCGGAGTAGGCGTGCCGGCGGCGGGCGGTGACGGAGGCGGCGAGGACCGCGGGCAGGGCCTTGGCGGGGTCGTTGGCCGCGTACCAGTAGTTGGCCAGCCGGATGACCCGCTCCTCGGCGCGGACGAGCGATTCGTCGTCTTCCATGGCCTCGGCGTAGCGGCGGTTGACGCGGGCGCGCTCGCCGGGCAGCAGGTCGTCGCTGACCGCCTCGCGGACCAGCGAGTGGCGGAAGCGGTAGCCGTCGCCGTCGGTGGTGGCGAGGAGGATGTTGGCGCCGACGGCGGCCCGCAGGGCCTCGATCAGTTCGTCCTCGCCGAGCCGGACCACGGCGCGCAGCAGGGCGTACTCGACGGTGGAACCGCCCTCGGCGACGATGCGCACCACGCGCTGGGCGGCGTCGGGCAGTACCTCGACGCGGACGAGCAGGAGGTCGCGCAGGGATTCGGTGAGCCCGGTGCGGCAGCCGCTCTCCTGGGAGGCGACGAGTTCCTCGACGAAGAAGGCGTTGCCGTCGGAGCGGTCGAAGACGGAGTCGACGAAGCTCTCCTCGGGCCGCGAGGCGAGGATCCCGGCGAGCTGGCGGCGCACCTCGGCCCGGTTGAAGCGGGACAGTTCGATGCGGTGGACGGTGCGGAGCCGGTCGAGTTCGGCGAGCAGCGGGCGCAGCGGGTGGCGGCGGTGGATGTCGTCGGCGCGGTAGGTCGCGACGAGGACGAGCCGGCCGCGGGCGAGGGTGCGGAAGAGGTAGGCGAGCAGGTGCCGGGTGGAGGTGTCCGCCCAGTGCAGGTCCTCCAGGACGAGCACGACGGTGCGGTCGGCGGCGAGGCGTTCCAGCATCCTGGCGGTCAGTTCGAAGAGCCGTGCGGTGCTCTCCTCGTCGTGGGGGCCGCGGGGGGTCTCGCCGAGTTCGGGGAGGATCCGGGCGAGTTCGTCCTCCTGGCCGGCGGCGGCCTCGGCCAGTTCGCCGGGGAGCAGGCGGAGCAAGGTGCGCAGGGCCGTGGAGAAGGGGGCGAAGGGAAGTCCCTCCGCCCCTATCTCCACACAGCCTCCGACCGCCACCACGGCGCCGCGGCGGGCGGCCTCCGTGAGGAACTCCTCGGTCAGCCGGGTCTTGCCGACTCCGGCCTCTCCGCCGATGAGCAGGGCCTGCGGCTCCTGGCCGGCGGCGCGCCCCAGGGCGTCCACGAGTGCGGCCAGTTCGTCGGCTCGGCCGACGAACACCGGGCTGACAGATCTGGTCTCCACGCCGCCGAGCATCGCACACGGGTCCGGTCCGACGGCAGTCGTTATCGGTGCGCTTGTCATCTCGCGTCAGTTCACGCGGTTCGCGACGCGGGTTACGCGGCGCGGGTGAAGAGGCCGCGGTGCCGACTCACCGGCCTCTCGGATTCCTGGCTCCGAGAGGCGGCGCGGGAGGCCTTCCTGGCCTCCTGGGCGATCCGGTACCGGTCGGCCTCGCGGATGAGGTCGGCGCGGCGGGCGGTGGCGATCTCGTACTCGAACATCTCGTTCTCCCTGGTTGCTCTTCTCGGGCACCTCGTTCGGTGTGATCCAAGATTCGCGTCCCAGAGGGGTGCGGCACATGGGGCTCATGCCGCATCTCCGCAGTGCCGGGGTCCTTAGGCCGGCGTCCGGGGACCCTGAGGCGGCCTAGGACGGTCTAAGACCGGGCGGGAGATCCCGTAAGGCGGTGCCTACCCGGCGGCCGTGGGGAGGGGGAAGAGCAGGTCGAAGTACATGAGGCCGAAGAGCAGGACTCCGAGGAGGCCCAGGGCGACGGCGGCCCAGGAGACGGAGCGGACCCAGGCGGGGTGGACCCGGCCGGGGGTGCCGAAGGCGGGGCCGGCGAGGACGAGGACGGCGAGGAGGAGGGCGAGGGTGGAAAGGACACCGTTGACGAGGGCGGTCATGTGCCAGGCGTCGCCGTACAGGGCGGCGATCTTCTCCTTGGCGCTGGTCGCGCTGACCGATTCGATCTGGCCGATGAGCGTCTGGCGTTCGGCGGCGACGCGGGAGACCCAGCTGCCGCTGAGGGCGACGAGGCCCAGGCCCGCGGCGACGACGGCGGATGCGGCGGCTCCGACGCCGGTGCTGCGCTCGGGGGCGTCCTCGTCGATGCCGTCGGCGTCGTCGTCTTCGGCGTGCCCGGCGGTGCCGGCCGTCTCGCCGTCCGGGTCCGCGGCGGGTTCGGCGGCTGCCGCCCCGGGGGTGGGCGCCTTGTCCTCGGGGGCGTCCGCGTCCGCGTCGGGGGCGGCCGGGACGGGGGTCTTCGTGGTGTCCATGCCGGGCACCGTAGGCGGCGTTTCTGAGAGGTTCCTGAGAGGCCCCGGCGGGCTCCGCCGCCGGTGGGCCGCGGGCCCCTGGCGGGGCCTGCGGCGGTGGGGGTCACGACTGGCGGGCGGTGGCCCGTTCGTGGGCGAGGACGGCCCAGACCTCGGTGTCCTGGCGGACGCCGCGGTGGAGGTGGTTCTGCCGCATGACGCCGTCGCGGGTCAGCCCGAGGCGTTCGGCGGCGGCGATGCTCTTCTCGTTGCCGGCGGCCACGTGCCATTCCACGCGGTGCATGCCGCGCACGTCGAAGGCCCAGTCGATCAGGATCCGGCAGGCTTTGGTGACCAGGCCCCGGCCGGCCGCGGCGGGCTCCAGCCAGCAGCCGACCTCGCAGTTGCCGGAGGCGGCGTCGAAGGTCCGGAAGAGGACCCCGCCGACGAGCGTGCCGTCGGCCCGGATGCCGTAGAGCCGGGCGCCGTCCCTGGCGGCCTCCTCGGCCTTGGAGCCGAGCAGGTGCCGCGCCGATTCGAGGTCGGTGACCCGGTCCGGCAGGCCGATGAACCGGCCGATGAACTCGCGGCCCCGGTCCATGTGCGCCAGGAACTCCTCGGCGTGCCAGACCTCCAGTGGGAACAGCTGGGCGTCGTCGGCCAGGTCTATCGCGAACATCTGTGCTTCCTTACGGCTCGTGACCGGTCAGCGGGGCGTGCCGGCCGGTTCGGCGTGGTCCGCTTCCGGCCGCTGCGACGGAAGTGTCGCACGGGGAGTGGCCCGTTCCGGCGGCTCGATGCTGATGCGGGGCAGCCGGCGGTCGAGCCAGGCGGGGATCCACCAGTTCGCCCCGCCGAGCATGTGCATGAGCGCCGGGACGAGCAGGGTGCGCAGGACGAAGGCGTCGAGTGCCACGGCGGCGGCGAGCGCGATGCCGAACATCGCGATGAGCCGGTCGCCGCTGAGCACGAAGGCCAGGAAGACGGAGATCATGATGACGGCCGCCGAGTTGATCACCCGGCTGGTCTCGGCGAGGCCCACGCGGACGGCCCGCCTGTTGTCGCCGGTCTCCAGCCATTCCTCGTACATCCGGCTGACCAGGAAGACCTGGTAGTCCATGGAGAGGCCGAAGAGCACCGACACCATGATCACCGGCAGGAAGGGCTCGATCGGCCCGGCGCTGCCCAGGCCCAGCAGTTCGCTCCCCCAGCCCCACTGGAAGATCACGACGACGACGCCGAAGGAGGAGGCGACGGCGGCGACGTTCATGGCGGCGGCCTTGAGCGGTATGCCGATGGACCGGAAGGCGAGCAGCAGCAGGACGCAGCCGAGTGCGATGACCACCCCGACGAAGAGCGGCAGTTTGCCGACGATCACCTCGGCGAAGTCGTCGTAGCCGGCCGTCACCCCGCCGACGTGGGCGTCCATGGTGCTGCCGTGTCCGGCGCGGGGGATGACGTCCCGGCGCAGGGTGTCGACCAGTTCGCTCGTGGCCCGGGACTGTGGGGCGGAGTCGGGGACGACGGTGAGGACGGCGGTGTCCCCGCTGCGGTTGAAGACGGCCGGGCCGGCGGAGGCGACGCCCTCGGTGGCGCGCAGGGCTTCCGTCAGCCGCTCGAAGGCGACGCGGTCCCCTGCCCCGTCGAGCCGGGCTACGACGCTGAGCGGGCCGTTCGTGCCGGGCCCGAAGCCGTCGGCCAGCAGGTCGTAGGCCTTGCGGGTGGTGGAGGCGGCGGGGTTGTTGCCCTGGTCGGAGGTGCCGAGGTGGAGCGAGAGGGTCGGCAGCGCGAGCACTGCCATCACCAGGGCCGCGACCAGTCCGAGCAGTTTGGGGTGGCGCTCCACGAAGGCCGACCAGCGGGCGGCGAACCCGGTGGGCGGCTGGGGCCGGGGGCCCTCGGCGGCGAGCTTGCGCCGTTCGCGCCGCGAGAGGGCCCGCATGCCGATGTACGAGAGGAGGGCGGGCAGCAGGGTGACGGAGGCCGCCACGGTGAGGATCACGGTGAGGGACGCGGCTATCGCGACCCCGTTGAGGAAGTTCAGCCGCAGTACCAGCATGCCGAGCAGGGCTATGCAGACGGTGGCCCCGGCGAAGACGACGGCCCGGCCGGTGGTGGCGACGGCGCTCGCGGCGGCTTCCTCGACGGCGAGGCCGCGTGCCAGGCCCTTGCGGTGCCGGGTGACGATGAACAGGGCGTAGTCGATGCCGACGCCGAGGCCGACGAGGGTGCCCAGCATCGGGGCGAAGTCGGCGACGGGCATGGCGTGCCCGAGGAGGGTGATGCCGAAGTAGGCGCTGCCGACGCTGACGAGGGCCGTAGCGATGGGGAGCAGGCTCGCGGCGAGGGAGCCGAAGGCGAGGAAGAGGACCACTGCGGCGATGCCGACGCCGATGACCTCGGCGAGGTGGGCGCTGGGTGCCTCGGTCAGGCCGATGGCGCGGCCGCCGAGTTCGACCTGGAGGCCGTCGGCCTCGGTGGCGGGGTTCTTCGCGGTGTCGACGACGGCCCTGGCCTGGGCCTTGGGTACGGAGTCGGCCTGCCGGTCGAAGGTGACCACCGCGTAGGCGGTGCGGCCGTCGGGGCTGACCTGTGCGGCGCCGGCGGGGCCCGGTGCGTAGGGGCTCGCGACCGATGCCACCCCGGGCAGGGCCGCGACGGCGTCCAGGGCCCGGGTCATGCGCTGTTCGATCTCCGGGGTGCGTGCCGTCCTGTGGTCCGGGGCCCGCCACACGATGGTGTCGGTGTCGCCGCCCTGGCCGTGGAAGCCCTCGCGCAGCAGGGCGTGGGCCTTGGCGGACTCCGTGCCGGGGACCTCGTAGTCGTTGGAGAACGCGGTGCCGGCCGCTCCGGCCGCCGCGGCGGTCCCGCCGAGGGCGAGCAGCCAGATCAGGACGGTGACCAGTCGGTGCCGCAGGCACCACCGTGCGATTGCTGCCAACGGACGTGCTCCCTGGTGGTTCGGATCTTCACCGGGAGGTAGCCCGACGCAAAGAACTCATGAACTCGTGAACTTGTGAAGGTTCGGCCGCGGGGTCCACCGCGGCCAGGGTGGTCTACACCTCGATTGACACGATTCCAGCCTTTCGTGATCGTTGGCGGGATTCGTGTGCATCGTCACAGGCTTGTGGCGGGATGCGGGACCTTGGTCACTGGCGCTCCGGGGCGGACGGCTCGTCGGCCCGGTAGCCGGGGAGCGAGGGCCAGCGGACGGTGAGGACCACCGAGTCCTCCTCCGCGTACCAGGAGTGGTCGACCCCGCGCCCCCAGACCACGTAGTCCCCCTGCTCGGCGAGGACCACGGTGCGGCCGGGGAACTCCAGCCGGAACCGGCCGCTGATCAGCACCTGGAGGGCGGTGCGGCACTCGCCGGTCACCCACCGCTCACGCTCCTCGCCCTTGGGATGGACCCCCCACTTGATCTCGACGTCCTCGCTGTGGCGGGGATCGCCGGGGTCCTTGAAGTGGCCGAGGAGCCAGCCCCGGTCGGCGGCGGCGTCAGGGGTGGCCTTGCCCGTGTGGATGGCGGAATCGTCGTTCACGGGGGCGAGGCTAATGCAGTTGTACGCGCGGCCCCGCACCTGGTCAGCTGGCCCGCATGGCGATAGATCTTGATGAACTGCTGAAGGTGCGCGACCGCTACGACGCGGAGATGCGGCGTGACGCGCAGCCCGACGCCGCGCACGCACGGGTGGAGCGGGTGGGCCGGGTCGTACGCCAGACCGTGCCGGGGCTCGGCTGGAACGGCGTGCTCTGGTCGGACCTCGACGAAGGCACGGCGGACGCGGAGATCGCCGCGCAGGTGGCGTACTTCGGGGCGCGCGGGGAGGACGCGGGCGGACCGGAGTTCGAGTGGAAGCTGTATTCCCACGACCGCCCGGCGGACCTCGGGGACCGGCTGCTCGCGGCGGGGTTCGTGCCGGAGGCTCCGGAGACGCTGGTGGTGGCGCGCACGGCCGATCTCGCCGCCCTGCCGGTGGAGCCGCCGGAGGGGATCACGCTGCGGGTGGTGACGGACGAGGCAGGGGTGGACCTGATGATGGAGGTGCACCACCGGGCCTTCGGCACGGAGCGGCCCCGGATCCGGGAGCAGATGCTCTCGCTGCTGCGGGACGAGCCGGACACCCTCGAGGCCGTGGTGGCGATGGCCGGGGACGTCCCGGTCAGCGCGGCCCGGATGGAGATGCGCCCGGGCAGCGCGTTCGCCGGCCTGTGGGGCGGCGGCACCGCGCCGGAGTGGCGCGGCCGCGGCATCTACCGCCTGCTGGTGGCCCACCGCGCCCGCGTGGCGGCGGCCCGGAACATCCCCTACCTCCAGGTCGACGCCTCGGACGACAGCCGCCCGATCCTGGAACGCCTGGGCTTCGGCGTACTCGGCGTGACGACCCCGTACATCTGGCCGGGTACCCGCCCCTGACCCCGCACCCGGGTCCGGAGGCTTCACCGGCCGGCGGAAATGCGTTTCGCGGGGCCCGGGCGGCGGGGGAGGATCCCTGCATGCAGAACACGGAACGCGTCGGGCCACCACTGACCGGCGGGGAGCGCGAGACCCTGCGCGCCTACCTCGACTACCACCGGGCCACCCTCGCCTGGAAGTGCGAGGGGCTCGGTGACGAGGACCTGCGGCGGCGGGCGTCGCCGCCGTCCGCCCTGTCCCTGCTGGGGCTGGTGCGGCACATGGCCGAGGTGGAGCGGCACTGGTTCCGGCGCACGATCGGCGGCGCCGACGTACCGCACCTGTGGTCCGACGACCACGACTTCCAGGCGGCGTACGACGCCACGACCGCGACCCGCGCCGAGGCGTTCGCCGCGTGGGAGGCGGAGGTGGAGCACTCCCGCGCCGTCGAGGCCGCAGCGGAGTCCCTGGAGGTGACGGCGTACGTCGCCAAGTGGGAGCAGGAGGCCTCGCTGCGCCTGGTGATGCTCCACATGATCCACGAGTACGCCCGCCACAACGGCCACGCCGACTTCCTCCGGGAGGCCGTCGACGGCACGGTCGGGGCGTAGGGCGGGGCGTAGGGCGCGTAGGGGCTTACGCGGCGCGCCAGTAGCCGAGGCTGTTCACGCGCTGCTTCGGCAGGCCCAGTTCCTTCTTGAGGTATCCCGCCAGGTCCCGGGTGGTCGCCGTGTCGCAGGCCAGCCAGACGTACGCGTTGGCCGGGTCGGGGCCCAGCAGCTCCGGCAGTTCGGCCCGCACCCGCTCGGCCAGCGCCGAACCGCCGCGGGCCACCCGCCGGACGTCGTGCCGGCCCGGGTCGGCGCGTACGGGCAGCTCCGCGTCGGAGTCGTGCTGGGTCTCGAACCAGATGGTGGCCGGGGTGCGCGGGTAGGCGTCCAGCAGGGAGTTGACGGCCGGCAGGGAGGCCGGGTCGCCGATCACCAGCAGCCGCTCCGGCTCGGGGTCCGGCGCCGTGAACCCGGTGCCCTGGACGGTGGCCTCCAGGGTGTCCCCCGGCGCGGCCGTGCGCGCCCACCGGCTCGCCAGCCCGTCGTGCAGCGCGAACTCGAAGGCGAAGGTCCCGGCTTCCGGGTCGGGGTCCACCAGCGTGTAGGCCCGCTGGTGCGGACGGCTGCCGCCCTGGAACCAGACCCGGACCCACATCGTCGGGTGCAGGGAGGCGCCTGCGGCGGCCAGCAGCCCGCCGTCGCCGAAGCGGACCCGGCGGAAGTGCTCGGTGACCTCCTCCACCCCCGTGACCGTGAACGTGAAGTCCTTGCCGCGCAGCAGCTTGAGGACCACGCCCTCCCAGCCCTTGCCGACCGCCATGTCCGCCCCTCCCCCTGACACCCTTATAGTAAGGGCAGCCTAACCTAAGATGCCTGGGGAGACGTGAGCAGTGTGACTACAGAGCCCTACGAGGTCTACCGCGACAGCTGGGGCATCCCGCACCTGCGTGCCTCCGACCCGATCCGCCTCGCCCACGCGCAGGGCCGCGTCACCGCCCTCGACCGGGCCTGGCAGCTCGAAGTCGAGCGGCACCGCGCACAGGGCTCCAGCGCCGGCTTCCTCGGCGCCGACTGCGTCCCCTGGGACCGCTTCGCCCGCCAGGCCCGCCTCGACGACACCGCCCGCCGCTGCCACGAGGCCCTCGACCCCGAGACCGCCGCCTGGCTGCGCGCCTACGTCGACGGCGTCAACTCCGGGCTCGCCGAAGGCGCCGCCCGCGACGAGCGCTTCGCCCGCACCGGCCACACCCCCACCCCCTGGGAACCCTGGGTCCCGCTGTCGATCTGGATCGCCACCCACATCCTCTTCGCCGGGTTCGCCACCAAACTCTGGCGCGAGCGCGTGGCCCGCGTCCTCGGCGACGGCGCCGCCACCCTCTTCGCCACCGACGGCCCCGGCACCGCCGGCAGCAACGGCTGGCTGGTCCCGGGCGACCGGACCGCCACCGGCGCGGCGATCATCGCCGGCGACCCGCACCGGTTCATCGAAGACCCGGGCGTCTACCAGCAGATACGCCTCTCCTGCCCCGAGTACGACGCCCTCGGCCTGGCCGTCCCCGGCGTCCCCGGCCTCGCCCACTTCGGCCACACCGGCAGTGCCGCCTGGGCCATCACCAACGCCATGGCCGACTACCAGGACCTCTACGCCGAGCGGCTGCGCCCCGCCGGCGACGGCCTGGAGGCGCTCGGCCCCGACGGCACCTGGGAGCCGGTCGCCCGGCACACCGAGACGATCGCCGTGGCCGGCGCCGCCGACGTCGAGGTGGAGGTCCTGGAGACCCGGCGCGGCCCGGTCGTCGTCCATGGTGACGCCGACGGCCTCGTGCCCGACGGCGCCGACGCCCTCGCCCTGCGCTACCCGCCGCGCGTCCGCCGCGACCTGGGCTTCGCCGCACTGCCCGCCCTGCTCCGCGCCCGCACCGTCGCCGACGTCGACCGCGCCCTCGACGGCTGGGCCGAGCCGGTCAACGTCGTCCACGCCGCCGACTCCGAAGGCGGCCTGCTGCACCGCGTCGCCGGAGCCGTCCCGCTGCGCGACGGCGCGAACCGGCTCCGGCCGGTGCCCGCGTGGGACGCCCGCCACGCCTGGCAGGGCTGGGCACCCACCCCCGCCGAGCCGGTCCAGGGCTTCGCCGTCATGGCGAACGCCCGCGGGATCGCGTCCCCGCTCGGCGTGGAGTTCGCGCCCCCGCACCGCGCCGACCGGATCCGGGAGCTGCTCAGCGGCTCGGCGGACTGGTCGCCGAAGGCCATGGCCGACGTACACGCGGACACGTACCTGGCCTCCGCCGGACCGCTGCTCGCGCTGCTGCCCGCCCCGGACGGCCTCAGCCCCGCCGCCGCCCGGCTCCGCGAGCGGCTCCTCGCCTGGGACCGGCACATGGCGGCGGACAGCACCGACGCCGCCGCCTTCGCCGCCTTCCGGAGCTCGACCGTACGCCGCCTCGCCGCCGACCCCGCCTTCGCCGGTCTGGCCCCGGCCCCCGCCGGCCCGGAGGTCTTCCACCCCTGGCTGTACCTGCTGCCCCGGGTCGGCTACGCCCTGGAGGGCCTGCTCACCACCACCCTCCTCCCCGGCCTCGACCGCGCCGCGCACGTGCGCGACGCCCTGGAGGAGACGGCAGCGGCCGGCGCCCACGAGGCCCCCTGGTCCCGGCTCCACCTCCTCGCCCCCTGGTCGGCGCTGCCGGACCCGGACGCCGAGTGGCCCGGCCTGGGCGGCGACCACGACTGCGTCAACGCCACCTCCTCCGTACCCGGTTTCACCGACCGCGCCGCCCGCGCCTCCGCGGCCCGCTACGTCTGGGACCTGGCCCGCCGCGAGGACAGCCTCTGGGCGGTCCCGCTGGGCGCGGACGGCGTCGCCGGCTCCCCCCACCACCGCGACCAGCTCCCCCTCTGGGCGCGCTGCGAACTCGTCCCCGTCGTCACCGACTGGGCCCGCCTCACCAAGGAATCCGCATGACCACCGGCTCCGCCGCCCCCGCGGCCACCCGTACGCCCGTCCACACCCAGCACGTCGAGGGCTTCGGGACGGTCACCATCACCCCCGTCGACCCCGCCGCCGACTCCGCGCTGATCCACGGCTGGGTCACCGAGGAGCGGGCGCGCTTCTGGGGCATGGCGGAGGCCAGCCGCGAGCTGGTCCAGGAGATCTACGAGGACGTCGACCGCCGCACCACCCACCACGCGTTCATGGTCCGCCGCGACGGCGAGCCGGCCGCGCTCTTCCAGACGTACGAGTGCGCCGAGGACCGGGTGAGCGAGTGCTACGACGCCCTGCCCGGGGACGTCGGCGTGCACCTGCTGATCGGCCCCAGCCGGGACGGCGTCCGGCACGGCTTCACCGGGGCCCTGATGGGCACCTTCATCGCGTACGTGTTCTCCGACCCGGCGGTCCGCCGCGTCGTGGCCGAGCCGGACGCCCGCAACGCCAAGGCCATCGGCCTGCTGGAGCGGACCGGCTTCGAGCTCGGCCCCGAGGTCGAGCTGCCGGAGATCGACCTGCCGGAGGTCCACCTCCCGGCGAAGCCGGCCCGCCTGGCCTTCCTCAGCGCGCCGGACGCCCGCTGAGGAACTCCGTGACCAGGGCGGCCCATTCCGCGGGGCGCTCGGCGAACGGAAGGTGCCCGGTGGGCAGTTCCGCGCGCCGCGCGCCCGGCAGGGCCTGCGCCAGCTCCCGCTGGACAGCGGGCGCGACGAGCCGGTCCCGGGTCGTCTCGACGACCAGGACCGGTACGCCGATCCCCGCGAGTTCCGCGCGCAGGTCCGCGCCCTTGATCAGGGCGGCCTGGTCCCCGCTCCCGGGCGTCACCGTGGACGCGGTCCCCCGCACCGCGTCCTCCAGCTGCTCGGGGCTCAGCGCCTCCAGCTGCTCCTCACTGAGCACGAGCGGTACGAGGAGCCGCGCGAGCAGCTCGTTCTCACCGCGCCGGCCCAGCTCGGACCACAGCTCCCCGAGCTGCCCGAAGCCGTGGCCGGCCCGCGCGAAGCTCGCGGTGAGCACGAGCGCGGTGACCCGCCCGGGGTACCGGGTGGCGACCCGGACGGCCACGTTCCCGCCGAGCGAGTAGCCGAGTACGGCGAACCGCTCCAGCCCCTCGGCGTCCGCGGCGGCCACCAGCTGGTCGGCCAGTTCGTCGAGGCTCAGCGGCTCCTCCGACCTCGGGGTGTCCCCGGCGCCCGGGTAGTCGACGCCGACGACGCTGTGCCGGGCGGCGAGCGCGTCCAGCAGCGGCCCGAAGTTGGCTTCCACCGACCCGCCCGCCCCGTGGGCCAGCAGCAGGCCGGGCCCGCCGCTCCCGGTGCGGACGGTGCGGGCGTAGTGGGCCGTGGACGTGGACGTGGTCGCGGACATGCGGATCCCCCCGTTTCTTTCGGTAGCGGTCGCTACAGAAAGAAACCTATCCGATTTAAGTAACGATCGCTACAGAAGGTCGTCCACCAGCGGCACCACCAGACCGAAGAGGTCCGTGACCGTGGTCAGGGCGGCGGCCTGGAGGGCCGCGGCGGGCAGGACGCCGCCGTCCGGGGCGGCCAGGGCGCGGGTGGCGGTGGCCTCGGCGACCACGGTGGGCCGGTAGCCGCGGCAGAAGGCCCCCTCGGCGGTGAAGGTGACGCACATGTGCGTCATGAACCCGGCCAGCACCAGGTCCCTGCCGGCGCCGGCGCCGAATCCGAGACCGGTCAGGACCTTCTCCAGCTCGGTGGCGTGGAAGGCGTTCGGGACCTGCTTGACCACCACCGGCTCACCCTCGGCCGGGGCGACCTCGTCGCTGATGGCGCCGATGCGGGCGCGGATGTCGTACGGAGTGCCCTCGCCGCCGTCGTTGACGACGTGGACCACCGGCGCGCCCGCGGCGCGGGCGCGCTCCAGCAGCCGGGCGCCCGCCGCGAGCGCCTCCTCGGCACCGTCCAGGTCCATCACGCCGGTGCGGTAGGTGTTCTGGAAGTCGATCATCACCAGAACGGAGTCCGCCAGCCGGGCCGGGCGCCCGTCCAGCCCGCTCAGGTCGCGCAGGGTCACGGAAGCGACGTCCGCGCCGGCGTTCGTGTTCGTGTTCGTGTTCACGCTCATGGAAAACCTTTCAAATGGGATGAATTACACGGAAGAAGGCATGGCGAAGCCGCCTCCCTTCCTCCAACGGGTCGGTTCGGGTCAGCCGGCCTGCGTACGGAACCGCCGGCGGTAGGCCGCCGGGGTCGTGGCGAGCTGCCGGCGGAAGGCCCGGTGCAGGGTCTCGGCCGAGCCGAGGCCGGCGGCGGCCGCGACCTGGTCGAGCGGGCTGTCGGTGGTCTCCAGCACGCGCCGGGCCACCTCGATGCGGGCCGCTTCGACGTAGGCGGCGGGACTGGTGCCGGTCTCCTGGGTGAAGACCCGGGCGAAGTGCCGCTCGCTCAGGCACATCCGGGCCGCGAGGGCCGGTGCGGACAGGTCCGCGTCGAGGTGGTCGGCGATCCACAGCCGCAGGTCGTCGATGTCCCGGCGGCCGGCGGCCGGCCGGCTGAGCGGCACCGAGAACTGGCTCTGGCCGCCCTGCCGCTTGAGGTACATCACCAGCTGCCGGGCCACCGCCAGCGCGGTCTGCTCGCCCAGGTCCTCCGCGACGAGGGCCAGCGCCAGGTCCAGGCAGGCGCTGATCCCCGCCCCGGTCCACAGCCGGCCGCGGTCGGTGCGCACGAAGATCGGATCGGGGTCGACCACGACCTCCGGATGCTCGGCCGCCAGCTGGGCGGCCGTCGACCAATGGGTGGTCGCCGTACGCCCGTCCAGCAGCCCGGCCGCCGCCAGCAGGTGCGCCCCCACGCACACCGACGCCACCCGCCGGGCGTGCGGGGCGGTCTCCCGCACCCACGCCACGACGGCGTCGTCGATCCGCGCGACCGGTCCGGCCTCGGTCATGTCGACCGCGCCGGGCACCAGCAGGGTGTCCACCCGCTCGCCGATCTCGCCGAAGGCCCGGTCGGCGAGCAGCCGCACCCCGGCCGAGGTCCGCACGGGTCCGGCCGCGGGTCCCGCGAGGGTGACCTCGTAACCGGCCCGCCCGGCGGTCTCCCGGTTGGCCAGGGCGAAGACCTCGGCCGGACCGGTGACGTCGAGGAGGTCGACATCGGGGAAGACCGCGATGACGACCCGGTGCGAAGTGGGCATGACCCCATCCTCACGCGGCCCCCGGATGGCGGCAATGACGATTCCCCGTCACATCCGGACACGGCGAAGGCCCCGCACCGGGATCCGGTGCGGGGCCTTCGACAGGGACTGCCCGGGGATCAGCCCTCGACGCCGAGGCGCTCCAGGATGAGCTCCTTGACGCGGGCCGCGTCCGCCTGGCCGCGGGTGGTCTTCATGACCGCGCCGACCAGGGCGCCGACGGCGGCGACCTTGCCACCGCGGATCTTGTCGGCGATGGCCGCGTTGCCCGCGATGGCCTCGTCCACGGCCGCGCCGAGCGCGCCCTCGTCCGAGACGACCTTCAGACCGCGCTTGTCGACGACCTCGTCCGGGGTGCCCTCGCCGCCGAGGACGCCCTCGATGACCTGGCGGGCCAGCTTGTCGTTCAGGTCGCCGGCCGCGACCAGGGCCGCGATACGGGCCACCTGGGCCGGGGTGATCGGCAGCTCGTCGACCGAGACGCCCTGCTCGTTGGCGTTGCGCGCCAGCTCGCCCATCCACCACTTGCGGGCGGCGGTGGAGTCGGCGCCCTCCTCGATGGTGGCGACGATGGAGTCCACCGCGCCCGCGTTGAGGATCGACTGCATGTCGTGCTCGCTGACGCCCCACTCCTCACGGAGGCGGTTGCGGCGCACGCGCGGCATCTCCGGCAGCCCGGCGCGCAGCTCCTCGACCCAGGCACGGGCGGGGGCGACGGGGACCAGGTCCGGCTCGGGGAAGTAGCGGTAGTCCTCGGCGTTGTCCTTGATGCGGCCGGCCGTGGTGGAGCCGTCCTCCTCGTGGAAGTGCCGGGTCTCCTGCACGATCGAGCCGCCCGACGAGAGCACCGCCGCGTGGCGCTGGATCTCGAAGCGGGCCGCGCGCTCGACGGAGCGCAGCGAGTTGACGTTCTTCGTCTCCGAGCGGGTGCCGAATTCCTTCGTCCCGTTCGGGCGCAGCGACAGGTTGACGTCGCAGCGCATCTGGCCCTTGTCCATGCGGGCCTCGGAGACGCCGAGCGCCTTGATGACCTCGCGCAGCTCGGCGACGTACGCCTTGGCGACCTCGGGGGCCCGCTCGCCCGCGCCCTCGATGGGCTTGGTGACGATCTCGATGAGCGGGATGCCGGCGCGGTTGTAGTCCAGCAGGGAGTGGGACGCGCCGTGGATACGGCCGGTGGCGCCGCCGACGTGCAGCGACTTGCCGGTGTCCTCCTCCATGTGGGCGCGCTCGATCTCCACACGGAAGACCTCGCCGTCCTCCAGCTGGACGTCCAGGTAGCCGTTGAAGGCGATGGGCTCGTCGTACTGGGAGGTCTGGAAGTTCTTCGGCATGTCCGGATAGAAGTAGTTCTTCCGGGCGAAGCGGCACCATTCGGCGATCTCGCAGTTCAGCGCGAGACCGATCTTGACGGCGGACTCGACGCCGATCGCGTTGACGACCGGGAGGGAGCCGGGCAGGCCGAGGCAGGTCGGGCAGGTCTGCGAGTTGGGCTCGGCGCCCAGCTCGGTGGAACAGCCGCAGAACATCTTGGTCTTGGTGCCGAGCTCGACATGGACCTCAAGGCCCATGACGGGGTCGTACGACGCGAGGGCGTCCTCGTACGACAGCAGTTCGGTGAAGGTGGTCACGGTGAAACTTTCCCTCTCAGCCCAGCAGGACGTCGTCGTCGCCGAGGCGCTTCAGCTCGCGGTACAGGATCGCGAGGCCGGTGACGATGGCGGCGGCGGACACAACGGCGTCGACGAGCTTCAGCGTGTCGTGCTCGGTGCGGGCCTTGCGGGCCTGCTTGATCACGCCGATGGCGCCGAAAGCGGTGGTGCCGATCGACAGGTAGGTGCCGGACTTGGACTTCTTGAAGCCCTTGGCCTTGGACAGTGCACTGGAACTCACAGCGACGGAGCCTCCTCAAGCAGCGGGTGGCCCCAGCGCTCGACGAAGGCGGCCTCGACGGCGGCACCGACCTTGTACAGCCGGTCGTCCTTCATCGCCGGGGCGATGATCTGCAGTCCGACCGGGAGACCGTCCTCCGGTGCCAGGCCGCAGGGCAGCGACATGGCGGAGTTGCCGGCCAGGTTGGTCGGGATGGTGCACAGGTCCGCGAGGTACATCGCCAGCGGGTCGTCGGTGCGCTCACCGATCGCGAAGGCGGTGGTCGGGGTCGTCGGGGAGACGATCACGTCGACCTGCTCGAAGGACTTCTCGAAGTCCTTGGTGATGAGCGTGCGGACCTTCTGGGCGGAACCGTAGTACGCGTCGTAGTAGCCGGAGCTGAGCGCGTACGTGCCGAGGATGATGCGGCGCTTGACCTCGTCGCCGAAGCCGGCCTCGCGGGTCAGGGCGGTGACGTCCTCGGCGGACTTCGTGCCGTCGTCGCCGACGCGCAGGCCGTAGCGCATGGCGTCGAAGCGGGCCAGGTTGGAGGAGGCCTCGGACGGCGCGATCAGGTAGTACGCGGCCATGGCGAGGTCGAAGGACGGGCAGTCCAGCTCGACGATCTCGGCGCCGAGCTCCTTGAGGAGCTCCACCGACTCGTTGAAGCGCTGGACGACGCCGGCCTGGTAGCCCTCGCCGGCGAACTGCTTGACCACACCGACGCGCATGCCGGCGACGGAGCCGTTGCGGGCGGCCTCGACGACCGGCGGGACCGGGGCGTCGATGGAGGTGGAGTCGAGCGGGTCGTGGCCGGCGATGACCTCGTGCAGGAGCGCCGCGTCCAGGACCGTACGGGCGCACGGGCCGCCCTGGTCGAGGGAGGAGGAGAAGGCCACCATGCCGTAGCGGGAGACGCCGCCGTAGGTGGGCTTCACGCCGACGGTGCCGGTGACGGCGGCGGGCTGGCGGATGGAGCCGCCGGTGTCCGTGCCGATGGCCAGCGGGGCCTGGAAGGCGGCGAGCGCCGCCGCGGAACCGCCGCCGGAGCCGCCGGGGATCCGGGTGAGGTCCCAGGGGTTGCCGGTGGGGCCGTAGGCGCTGTTCTCGGTGGAGGACCCCATGGCGAACTCGTCCATGTTGGTCTTGCCGAGGATGACGACGCCGGCTTCCTTGAGCTTGCGCGTCAGGGTGGCGTCGTAGGGCGGGATCCAGCCTTCGAGGATCTTCGAACCGACGGTGGTCGGGACCCCGACGGTGGTGAAGATGTCCTTGAGGGCGAGCGGGACGCCGGCCAGCGGGCCGAGCTTCTCGCCGGCCGCCCGCTTGGCGTCGACGGCCGCCGCCTGGGCGAGCGCGCCCTCGCGGTCGACGTGCAGGAAGGCGTTGACCTTCTCGTCCGTCGCCTCGATGCGCGCGAGGTGGGCCTCGGTGACCTCGACGGCCGTGAGCTCGCCGGAGGCGATCTTCTCGGCGGTCTGGGCGGCCGTGAGCTTGATGATGTTGGTGTCAGCCATGGTGATTAGTCCTCCCCCAGGATCTGCGGCACCTTGAAACGCTGCTGCTCCTGGGCGGGAGCACCGGAAAGCGCCTGCTCGGGGGTGAGCGAAGGACGGACCTCGTCCGCGCGCATGACGTTCGTCAGCGGCAGCGGGTGGGAGGTCGGCGGGACGTCTTGGTCGGCGACCTCGGAAACGCGGGCGACCGCGCCGATGATGTCGTCGAGCTGTCCTGCGAAGTGGTCGAGCTCTTCGCCGGACAGCTCCAGACGTGCCAGCCGAGCGAGGTGAACGACTTCCTCGCGCGTGATGCCAGGCATGCAGCGATCCTCTGGGGTTGGAATTCTGGGCGTAGCCCCAATCCTAGAGGTCGCCGTTGCCCCGCATCGCACCAGTTATTCATCCCCGCGTCCGCGGGGACCGCGGCCGACCGGCGAACCGGTCGGGCTCATCGCCGGGATCAGCCCCGCGCGCGGCGGGGACCGTGGCGCTCGGCGTACGCGGAATCACCCTGCGCGACGCGCCGAAGGGGTCACTGGGCCGGAGTTTCCGCGGCGGCCGCGGCGGCGAGCTCCGCGGTGATGTCCGCCGGGCGGCGCCAGCCGCGCTCGCCGCGGGCCAGCAGCCAGGCGGTGGCCTCCTGCGGCGGCATGGCGGCGGCGACCAGCCACCCCTGGACCGCGTCGCAGCCCAGGTCCCGCAGGCGCTCCCAGGTCTCGTCGTCCTCGACGCCTTCGGCGACCACCAGCAGGCCCAGGGAGTGGGCCAGGTCGACCGTGCAGCGGACGATCTCCGCGTCCTGGGCGTCCACCGCGAGGCGGGCGACGAACGAGCGGTCGATCTTCAGCTCGCTCACCGGCAGCCGGCGCAGGTGCACCAGCGAGGAGTAGCCGGTGCCGAAGTCGTCGAGGGACATCTTGACGCCGTGGCCGGTCAGCCCGGCCATGGTGTCGGCCGCCCGCTGCGGGTCCTCCAGCAGGACGTGTTCCGTTATCTCCAGCTGGAGGCCGCTCGCCGGGACCCCGTGCCGGGCCAGCCGGGCGGCGACGGCTCCCGCGAAGCCGGGGGTGTGGACGTCGCGCGGCGAGACGTTGACGGCGACCGGGACCTTCAGGCCCTGCGCCCGCCACCGGGCGACCTGGGCGAGGGCCGTCTCCAGGACGTACTCCGTCAGGTGCGGCATCAGCCCGGAGGTCTCGGCGATCGCGATGAACTCGTCCGGGGAGACCCGCCCCCGCTCGGGGTGCACCCAGCGGACCAGCGCTTCCAGGCCGGCCACCTGTCCGTCGAAGCGGACCTTCGGCTGGTAGTGGAGTTCCACCTCGCCGGCGTCGAGGGCCCGGCGGAGGTCGCCGAGGAGGCCGAGCCGGTCGGGGGTGTTGCTGTCGCGCTTGGACTCGTAGACCTCTACGCCCGTCCGGTCCCGCTTGGCCTGGTACATGGCCACGTCGGCGCGGCGCAGCAGGCCTTCCGCGTCCAGCGCGTGGTCGGGGAAGACGGCGAGGCCGGCGCTGGCCTCCAGGACGAGGGTGAGGCCGTCGAGGTCCAGCGGGGAGCTGAGCTCGGCCACCAGGCTGCGGGCGACGCGCTGGGCGCTGGTGGTGGAGTCGGTGGTGGGCAGGAGCACGGCGAACTCGTCGCCGCCGAGCCGGGCCGCCTCCGCGTCGGCCGGGAGCGCCTGGCGCAGCCGCTCGGCGATCTGGAGCAGCAGCCGGTCCCCCGCGAGGTGGCCGAGGGTGTCGTTGACGGCGCGGAAGCGGTCCAGGTCGATCAGCACGAGGGCCGACCGGGTGCCCTGGCGTTCGGCCTCGTCCAGTGCGGACCAGGCCCGCTCCAGCAGCCACTGCCGGTTCGGCAGCCCGGTCAGCGGGTCGCGCAGCTGTTCCTCGGCGCGGGCCCGGGCGATCCACAGGGTGGAGTCGAGGGCGATGAGCGGTACGGCGAACAGCGGCAGCAGCACCGGCTGGGTGCTGGCGACCACGCAGATCAGCGGGGCGATGCCGAGCAGGGCCGCGGCGACCAGGGCTTGGCGCAGGATGGTCGCGCGGGCCACGGTGGGCAGCCCGCCGCCGCGCGGAGTGAGCGCGAACCACAGCAGGATCCGGGTGACCAGCAGGTAGGAGAGGGCGACGAGGACCACTTCGGGGGCGGCCGCGAGGTCCCAGTCCATGGGCAGCCACGGCCCCTCGACGCTCGGCGCGTCGCCGAAGGCCGCCAGTACGAGGGCCCCCGCGCCGATGCCGAGGATGTCGACGGAGCCGTGCAGCAGGCCCTGGCGCCAGCGCTGCCGGCGCGCGGCCCCGACGAGGGAGACCACCGCCAGGGAGACGAGACCGGCGGGGATCCAGCCGTAGAGGATCAGGACGCCGAGGGTGAGCGCCGCACCGGATCCGGTGCCGCCCCACCAGCGGTCGCGGCCCAGGGCGACGAGGTGGCCGACGATGATGCCGGTGAGCAGGGCGAGCCCCCACCCCACGGGGCCGCCGGGGAAGAGCGCCTGACGGTTGGTCAGTGCGGAGGCGATGCCGGCGGCGAGCACCACGGCGGCGAAGCCGACGAGGGCGAGGGGCAGCACGGTGCGCCGCCGCTCCTGTCCCGGTCCGCCCGCTCGGGTGTCGGGGGCGCGGGTCTCCGGTGTCCTGGCACCCAGGACACCGAGCCGGCCCGCCCGCAAGGGCGGGATCTCCCCGCCGAATTCAGGTGACGGGTCGGCGCTTTCGGTGGGTTTCATGCCCGTCCCTCTCACAGCCGGCGATGCCGATGTCACGCGATGGCCCCGATGTCATGCCATCACGGCTGAAAGCGCATCAGGCAGCCGCGCACGACAGGCGCACCCCACAACAGTAGGACGCGAGAGGCTCCCAGGGGCAGCGGTCGGCGGTGGTTGCCCGAATGCGGCCCAGCCATCCTCATCAGTACGGTATCCGCCGAACGGGTGAGTTTGGACCAGGACCCCCCCGTCACCCGTCCGATGATCCGACAGCTCATCGCCCCTCGGCCAGCCGTGTACCGGCCGTTTACCACCGGGAACCGCGCCGGGCGTGCGCCCGCCCGTACGGCCGGGCGCCATGCATCCGTTCGCCCGCGCCGCCCCCTGGACGACTCCCGTGTGGGTTACTGCCCGTCCTCGGCTCCGGCGCCGCCCTCCAGCGGGAGCGCGGCCTCGCGCGCGGCTTCGGGTCCCTGTTCGAGGAGCACCTCGAAGCCGGCGTCGTCGAGGATCGAGAGCTTGAGCTGTACGGCCTTGTCGTACTTCGAGCCGGGGTTGTCGCCGACGACGACGAAGGAGGTCTTCTTCGACACCGACCCGGTGACCTTGGCCCCGCGGCTCTGCAGGGCCTCCTTGGCCCCGTCCCGGGTGTGGTTCCGGAGGGTGCCGGTGACGACCACGGTCAGGCCCTCCAGCGGGCGCGGACCCTCCTCCTCGGCGGAACCTTCCTCCTCCATCCGTACGCCGGCCGCCCGCCACTTGCGCAGGATCTCCTGGTGCCAGTCGACGGCGAACCACTCCTTGAGGGAGGCGGCGATGATCGCCCCGACTCCCTCGGTGGCCGTCAGCTCCTCCTCGGTGGCCTGTTCGATGCGCTCGATCGAGCGGAACTCGCGGGCGAGTGCCTCGGCGGCGACGGGGCCGACGTGGCGGATCGACAGGCCGTTGATGATCCGGGCCAGCGGGCGGTCCTTGGCGGCCGCGATGTTCTCCAGCATGGCCAGGGCGTTCTTCTTCGGCTCGCCCTTCTGGTTGGCGAAGACCGTGACGATCTTCTCCTCGCCGGTCTTCGGGTCCCGCTTGGGCAGTCCGCTGTCCGGGTCCCGGACGTACGCCTTGATGGGGAGGATGTCCTCGATGGTGAGGTCGAAGAGGTCGCCCTCGTCCAGCAGCGGCGGCTGCGCCGGCTCCAGCGGTCCGGTGAGGGCGGCGGCCGCGACGATGCCGAAGTTCTCGATGTCCAGGGACTGCCGGCCGGCGAGGTAGTAGATCCGCTCCCGCAGCTGCGCGGGGCACGTCTGGCCGTTGGGGCACCGGACGTCGATGTCCCCCTCCTTCATCGGGCGCAGCTCCGTCCCGCACTCGGGGCAGAGGGCCGGCATGACGAACTCGCGCTCGCTGCCGTCCCGCAGGTCCACCACGGGGCCGAGGATCTCGGGGATGACGTCGCCCGCCTTGCGCAGGACGACGGTGTCCCCGATGAGGACGCCCTTGGCCTTGACGACCTCCTGGTTGTGCAGGGTCGCGAACTCGACCTCGGAGCCGGCCACCGTCACCGGCTCCACCTGGGCGTACGGGGTCACGCGCCCGGTGCGCCCGACGCCGACCTTGATGTCGACGAGCTTGGTGTTGACCTCTTCGGGGGCGTACTTCCAGGCGATGGCCCAGCGGGGGGCGCGGGCGGTGGAGCCGAGGCGGCCCTGGAGGGCGACCTCGTCGAGCTTGACGACGACGCCGTCGATCTCGTGCTCCACGGAGTGCCGGTTCTCGCCGAAGTGGGCGATGAACTCGCGGACCTCGGCCAGGGAGGAGACGACCTTGTTGTGCTGGGCGGTGGGCAGGCCCCATTCGCGCAGCAGCTCGTACGCCTGCGACTGGCGCTCGATCTCGAAGCCGTCGCGGGCGCCGATGCCGTGCACCACCATGTGCAGCGGGCGGGTCGCGGTGACCTTGGGGTCCTTCTGGCGCAGCGAACCGGCCGCCGCGTTGCGCGGGTTGGCGAAGGGCTTACCCTCGGCCTCGACGAGCCGGGCGTTGAGCTCCTCGAACTTCTCCATCGGGAAGTACACCTCGCCGCGGATCTCGACGAGGGCCGGGACCCGGTCGCCCCTCAGGCGGTCCGGGATCTCGGCGATGGTGCGGACGTTGGGCGTGATGTCCTCGCCGGTGCGGCCGTCGCCGCGGGTGGCGGCGCGGGTGAGGCGGCCGTTCTCGTAGGTGAGGTTGACGGCGAGGCCGTCCACCTTGAGCTCGCACAGGTAGTGGTAGTCCGGGGTGTTCACGTCCCGGGCCACCCGGTCGGCCCAGGCGGACAGTTCCTCGTCGTCGAAGGCGTTGTCGAGGGAGAGCATCCGCTCGCGGTGCTCGACGGAGGCGAAGTCCGTCTCGTACGCCCCGGCCACCTTCTGGGTGGGCGAGTCGGGCGTGCGCAGCTCGGGGTACTGCTCCTCCAGGGCCTCCAGCGAGCGCAGCAGCTGGTCGAACTCGGCGTCGCTGACGACCGGCTGGTCGTTCACGTAGTACCGGAAGCGGTGCTCCTCGACCTGCTCGGCGAGCAGCTGGTGCTGCTCGCGCGCCGCCGTCGGTACTGCCGTGTCCTGCTGTTCGGCTGCCATGCCGGTTCCTCCCGTGGCCCGTCCTCGACCGTCACTCAGGGTTGTCGGCGAGCGACCTCGCCGCCCTGACGCAATGGGCCTGAACCGCGCGGGCGTACGCGGGCGAGGCGCCCGCCAGACCGCACGACGGGGTGACCACGACGGACTCGGCGAGAGTCCCCGGGGCCAGTCCCAGCCTGCGCCAGAGCTTCCTGACACCCATGACGCTACCGCCCGGGTCTGACAACGGGGCATCGGTGCCCGGCACCACTCCGGCGAAGAGTTTCAGGCCGCCTTCGACGGCTTCACCGATGGCGTCGTCCTCGCGCTCGGTGAGCAGGGAGAAATCGAACGACACGCCCGTGGCGCCGGCCCGGCGCAGCAGTGCGAAGGGGACCTCGGGCGCGCAGGAGTGCACGACGACCTCCCCGTCGTGGACGGCGAAGAGGTCGCGCAGGGTGCTCTCGACCACCTGCCGGTCGACGGCCCGGTAGGTCCGGTAGCCGCTGGCGGAGCGCACCCGGCCGAGCAGGACGGCGGTGAGCGACGGCTCGTCGTACTGGAGCACGATCTCGGCGCCGGGAATGCGCTTGCGTACGTCGGCCAGGTGGTCGCGCAGGCCCTCGGCGAGGGATCCGGCCAGGTCGCGGCAGGCTCCGGTGTCCTGGAGGACGGCTTCGCCGCCGTGCAGTTCGAGCGCGGCGGCCAGCGTCCACGGGCCGACCGCCTGGACCTTCAGCCTGCCGGTGTAGCCCTGGGTGAACTCCTCCAGCGCGTCGAGGTCCTCGCCCAGCCAGGAGCGGGCGCGGCGGGTGTCGCGGCCGGGGCGGTCGCTGATCCGCCAGCCGCTCGGCTCGACGTGGGCGTACATGTCGACGAGGAGCCCCAGGGAGCGGCCGATCATGTCCGCGCCGGGCCCGCGGGCGGGCAGCTCGGGCAGGTACGGGAACTCCTCGAAGGAGCCGGTGACGGTCTTGGCGGCCTCCCGGGCGTCGCCGCCGGGCAGCGAGCCGACGCCGGTGGCACTCGCGGTCATCGGCCGGGCCTGACGGACAGGTCGTTGACCTCGGCGTCGCGCGGCAGGTCGACGGCCATGACGATGGTCGTCGCCACGGACTCGGGGTCGATCCAGCGCTCGGGGTCGTACTCCTTGCCCTCCTGGGAGTGCACCTTGGCCTGCATGGGGCTGGCGGTGCGGCCGGGGTAGACGGAGGTGACGCGGATGCCGTTGGCCTTCTCCTCGGCGCGCAGGGAGTCGGCGAGGGCCTTCAGCCCGTGCTTGGAGGCGGCGTACGCGCTCCAGTCGGCGTGGGCGGTGAGGCCGGCGCCGGAGTTCACGAAGACGATGGTGGCCTTGGAGGCGCGCAGGGTGGGCAGCAGCAGCCGGGTGACCTCGGCGGGGGCGATCAGGTTGACGTTGAGCTGCTGGTGCCAGGTCTTGGGGCGGAGCTCCCCCACCGGTCCGAGGTCGACGATCCCGGCGATGTGCAGGAGGGAGTCGATGCGCTCGGGGATCGCCTGCTTGGAGAAGGCCCAGGAGAGCCGGTCGGGGTCGGACAGGTCGCCCACGAGGACCCGGGCGCCGGCGTAGCGTTCCATGAGCTGCCGGGCGCGGGCGGCGTCGCGGGCGAGCAGGACGAGGTCGTCGCCGCGGGCGTGCAGGCGGGCGGCGACGGCGGCGCCGATGCCGGAACCGGCACCGGTGATCAGGTGAGTAGGCATACCGCCATGCTCGCATCCGCCCGGGCCCCGCCGCCGCATCGGTCCGCGGCTCCGGCCCGACGGGGTCAGAGTCCGGCGGCTTCGCGGAGGGCGCCGGCCCGCCCGGTGGCGTCGTAGTCGGCGGGGACGCCCTCGACCAGGAAGGCGGTGCCGGGGATGTGGCCGGTGCGCAGCGGGAGGATGGCCTGGTACGCGTCGGAGGCGTACCAGGCGCGGGCCCGCTCGATGTCGGGGAAGCCAATGATGACGACGGTGCCGGGGAAGGGGCCTTCGAGGACCTCGACCTCCTTGCCGTGGACGAGGAAGCGGCCGCCGAAGGGGTCCATGGTCGCCTGGATCTCCTCGATGTAGCGCAGGACGTCCTCGTTGACCGTCGGCCGGTGCAGGTGGGCGATGGCGTACGCGGTCATGTGGGCCTCCCCTGTGGGTGGGCCGGGCGGTCCCGGCCGTTGCCCCGATGCTGTCAGCGGGCGTCGGCGGTGGCGATTACCTCCGGGGTCATGGTGTGGGGGCCGAAGGTGCGCCGGTAGGCCATCGGGGAGACCCCGAAGGCGGTCCGCATGTGCTGGCGCAGGGAGTTCGCGGAGCCGAAGCCGGAGCGGTGCGCGACCAGGTCGACGGGCAGGTCGCTGGACTCCAGCAGCTGGCGGGCGATCTCCAGGCGCTGCCCGGTGAGCCACTGGACGGGGGTCATGCCGACCTCGTCGCGGAACCGGCGGGTGAAGGTGCGCAGGCTCATCCGCGCGTGGGCGGCGAGCTCGGTGAGGGTGATCGGTTCGGCGAGCCGGTCCAGGGCCCAGGCGCGGGTGGCCGTGGTGGTCGCGACCGTGGGGGCGGGGACGGGGCGGTCGATGTACTGGGCCTGCCCCCCGTCGCGCCAGGGCGGTACGACGCACATCCGGGCGGCCCGGTTGGCCACGGTGGTCCCGTGGTCGCGGCGGATCATGTGCAGGCACAGGTCGACCCCGGCGGCGACGCCGGCGGAGGTCAGGACGTCGCCGTCGTCGACGAACAGCACCTCCTCGTCGACCTGGACGCGGGGGTAGGCCCGGCGGAACTCGGGGGCCAGGTTCCAGTGGGTGGTGGCGGGCCGGCCGTCGAGGAGCCCTGCCGCCGCGAGCACGTAGGAGCCGGTGCAGATGGAGACGAGCCGGGTGCCGGGGCGGATCCCGGCGATGGCCGCGGTGACCTCGGGCGGCAGGGGCCCGCCCCGGGCCAGCTCGGGCATGGCGTGGGTGGGCGGGAGGATCACGGTGTCGGCGGCGGCGAGGGCCTCGGGTCCGGCGGCGGGCTGCACGGTGAACCCGGCGTCACTGAGGACGGGGCCGCCGTCGGCGGTGCAGACGGTGACCTCGTACAGGGGCTGTCCGGCCTCGTCCGTGGCGCTGCCGAAGACCCGGGAGGGAATGCCCAGCTCGAAGGGGGGCACACCGGGCAGGGCGAGAACCGCGACCCGGTGCGGGCGTCGGCCGCTCGCGGCTCCTTCTGTCGTTTTCCGTGTGCTGCCCATGGCCGGATCCTGTCACACCCTGGCCATCCGGCCAATACCACGCGGCCCCGTGATGCCCGAGTGTGGGACGTGTCGCCGGGGAGGACCCGGTACCGGATGAAATCCCATGGAATGAGGAAGACAGAAATGCGCGCGATCGTCGTGAACGGATGGGGCGGCCCCGAGACCCTGGTCGAGCGGGAGATCGAGCGGCCGGAACCGGGCCTGAACGAGATCCTGGTACGCGTCCGCGCGGCCGGCGTGAACCCCGTCGACTGGAAGACCCGGGCCAGCGGCGGCCTGATCGCCTGGGGCGAGGTCCCGATCGTGGGCTGGGACGTCTCCGGCACCGTCGAGGCGGTCGGCCCGGGCGTGACCCTCTTCGCCCCCGGCGACGAGGTGTACGGGATGCCGGGCTTCCCGCGGCAGGCGGGCGGCTACGCCGAGTACGTGGCGGGTCCGGCGCGGCACTTCGCCCGCAAGCCCGCCTCCCTCGACCACGTGCAGGCGGCCGCACTGCCGCTGGCGGCGCTGACCGCCTGGCAGGCGCTGGTGGACACGGCCGGTGTCGCCCCCGGGCAGCGGGTGCTGATCCACGCGGCGGCGGGCGGCGTGGGCCACCTCGCGGTGCAGATCGCCAAGGCGCGCGGCGCGTACGTCATCGGCACGGCGAGCGAGGCCAAGCACGGCCTGCTGCGCGAGCTGGGGGCCGACGAGCTGATCGACTACCGGTCGGCCGACTTCACCGAGGCGGTGTCGGACGTGGACGTGGTGATCGACTCCCTCGGCGGGGAAGAGGGCCGGCGCTCGCTGAAGGTCCTCAAGCCCGGCGGGCACCTGGTGACCCTGCCCTCCCCGGACGACGTGCCGGCGGACGCGGAGGGCGTCCGCACCGGCTGGACGCTGGTCGAGCCCGACTTCCGGGGCCTGTCGGAGATCGCGGCCCTGGTGGAGGAGGGCAGGCTGCGCCCCGTCATCGACACGGTCCTGCCGCTGGAGGAGGCCGCGAAGGCCCACGAGATCGGCGAGCGGGGCCGCACCACCGGCAAGATCGTCCTGACGGTCGCCTAGACGGCCTACGCCGTGGCGGTGGCGGCCGCGGCCCGGGTGGTGGTGGCGATGGTGGCGGAGCCGACCACGCGGGTGTCGTCGTAGAGGACGATCGCCTGGCCGGGGGCCACGCCGCGGACCGGCTCGGTGAAGGTGACGCGCAGCTCGCCGTCCACGACCTCGGCGAAGACCTCGGTCTCGCCGCCGTGGGCGCGCAGCTGCGCGGTGTAGGTGCCCGGGGCGGCGGGCGTGGAGCCGCACCAGCGGGGGCGGATCGCGGTGAGGCCGGTCACGTCGAGGGCCTCGACCGGGCCGACGGTGACGGTGTTGTTCACCGGGGAGATGTCGAGGACGTAGCGGGGCTTGCCGTCGGGGGCGGGGTGGCCGATGCGCAGGCCCTTGCGCTGGCCGATGGTGAAGCCGTAGGCGCCCTCGTGGGTGCCGACCTTCTCGCCGGTGGCCCCGTCGACGATGTCGCCCTCGGCCTTGCCGAGGCGCTGGGCGAGGAAGCCCTGGGTGTCGCCGTCGGCGATGAAGCAGATGTCGTGACTGTCGGGCTTCTTCGCGACGGCCAGGCCACGGCGCTCGGCCTCGGCGCGGATCTCGTCCTTGGTGGTGATCGTGTCGCCGAGCGGGAAGAGGGCGTGGGCCAGCTGCTTCTCGTCGAGGACGCCGAGGACGTACGACTGGTCCTTGGCCATGTCGGAGGCGCGGTGCAGCTCGCGGGAGCCGTCGGCGTTCTCGACGATGGTGGCGTAGTGGCCGGTGCAGACGGCGTCGAAGCCGAGGGCGAGGGCCTTGTCGAGCAGCGCCGCGAACTTGATCTTCTCGTTGCAGCGCAGGCAGGGGTTCGGGGTGCGCCCGGCCTCGTACTCGGCGATGAAGTCCTCGACGACGTCCTCGCGGAAGCGCTCGGCGAGGTCCCAGCAGTAGAAGGGGATCCCGATGACGTCGGCCGCGCGGCGGGCGTCGCGGGAGTCCTCGATGGTGCAGCAGCCGCGGGCGCCGGTCCGGAAGGACTGCGGGTTCGCGGAGAGCGCCAGGTGGACCCCGGTGACGTCGTGCCCGGCTTCGACGGCGCGGGCGGCGGCGACGGCGGAGTCCACACCGCCGGACATGGCGGCCAGGACGCGGAGGGGGCGGGCGGTGCGCGGCAGGTTCTCAGTCATAGCACCGTCCAGGGTACGGGGAACCGGGCGGGGTCACAGCGCGTTATCGGCTGTGGGGGGTGGATCACATGACCGAACAGGTGGAGAAGGGCCCGCGCCGGACCCGGCGGGCGGTGCTCCTGGGCGGGCTGGGGGTCCTCGCGGCGGCGGGGTTCGCGGCCCGGGACGAGATCGGGCGGACCTGGTGGCTGCTGCCGGGGGTGTCCAAGCCGCGCAAGGAGGGCGAGCTCGACTACGCGGGCGCGAGCTGGACGGCGGCCTCGCCGGCGAACTGGCGGCTCGCGGACCGGCCCGACGACTACCGGGTGGACCGGATCGTCGTCCATGTCACGCAGGGCGGCTTCGAGTCCTCGGTCGACGCCTTCAAGAACCCTTGGCACAAGGCGTCGGCGCACTACATAGTGCGCCAGGACGGCCATGTGGAGCAGATGGTGCGCGAGCTGGACGTGGCCTTCCACGCGGCGAACCGGGACATGAACGAGCGCAGCGTCGGCATCGAGCACGTGGGCTTCGTCGACCGCCCGCGGGACTTCACGGACGCCATGTACGCGGCCTCGGCCCGGCTGGCCGCCGACGTCTGCCGGAGGTACGGCATACCGGCGGACCGGAGGCACATCCTGGGCCACGACGAGGTCCCGGGCGCCGACCACACGGACCCCGGCCCGCACTGGGACTGGGACCGCTACATCCGCATGGTCGGGCAGGAGCTCGGGGCCGGGGCCGCTGCCGCTAACTGAGACCGGCGGTACGGGCGCGCTCCACGGCGGGGCCGATCGCGGCGGCGACCGCGGCGACGTCCTCCTTCGTGGAGGTGTGGCCCAGGGAGAACCGCAGGGTGCCGCGGGCCAGCCGCGGGTCCGTGCCGGCCGCCAGCAGGACGTGGCTGGGCTGGGCGACTCCCGCGGTGCAGGCGGAGCCGGTGGAGCACTCGATGCCCTGTGCGTCCAGCAGCAGCAGGAGGGAGTCGCCCTCGCAGCCGGGGAAGCTGAAGTGGGCGTTGGCCGGAAGCCGGTCCTCCGGGTCACCGCCGAGGACGGCGTCGGGGACGGCGGCCAGCACGGCGGCGATCAGCTCGTCGCGCAGGGCGCCGACCTCGGCCGCGAACCGCTCGCGCCGCTCGGCGGCGAGTACGGCCGCCACCGCGAAGGCGGCGATGGCCGGCACGTCGAGGGTGCCGGAGCGGACGTGCCGCTCCTGGCCGCCGCCGTGCAGGACCGGGACGGGTGTCTGGTCGCGGCCGAGCAGCAGGGCGCCGATGCCGTAGGGGCCGCCGACCTTGTGGCCGCTGACGGTCATGGCGGCGAGGCCGCTGTCGCCGAAGCGGACGTCGAGCTGCCCGAAGGCCTGGACGGCGTCGGAGTGCAGGGGTACGGCGAACTCCCGCGCGACGGCGGCCAGTTCCCGGACCGGCATGACGGTGCCGATCTCGTTGTTGGCCCACATCACGGTGGCGAGGGCGATGTCGTCGGGGTTGCGCTCGACGGCCGCCCGGAAGTCCTCGGGGTGCACACGGCCGTAACGGTCGACGGGCAGGTACTCGACCTCGGCCCCTTCGTGCTCGGCGAGCCAGTGCACGGCGTCGAGGACGGCGTGGTGCTCGACGGGGCTGGCGAGGACCCGCCTGCGGGCCGGGTCGGCGTCGCGGCGGGCCCAGTAGAGGCCCTTGACGGCGAGGTTGTCGGCCTCGGTGCCGCCGGCGGTGAAGACCACCTCGCTCGGACGCGCGCCGAGCGCTTCGGCGAGGGACTCGCGGGCCTCCTCGACGGTACGGCGGGCCCGGCGGCCGGCGGCGTGCAGGGAGGACGCGTTACCGGTGGCGGCGAACTGTGCGGTCATCGCCGCAGCGGCTTCCGGGAGCATCGGCGTGGTCGCGGCGTGGTCGAGGTAGGCCATGATTTTTTGATTCTACGAGCCCGCCGCCCCGCCGGGTCCCGTCCGGGGGTGCTTGGTCCGACCACGGGGCGGCACCGCCGCGGCTGCCGCTGCCCGGAGCCGGGGTGCGGAGCCCGGGTGCCGCTGCCCGAGGCCGGGGTGCGGAGCCCGGGTGCCGCCGCGCGGGGCTGGTCCCCTACCCGCCCTTCCACCGTTCCCCGGGCTGCGCCCGGACCCCTCCTGGGGGCTCCGCCCCCAGACCCTCCCCCAGCGGTAGCTGGGGGAGCTGGATCTTCCAGCCCCGCCGGCGTTTGAGGCGAGAACGGGTGAAGGGCGGGGAGGGGCCAGCCCCGCGCAGCGGCACACCACCCGCACCCGACCCACCGGCCCCAGCCCGCCAAGTGACCCCGCCCCGGCCCCGCCGGACGGAGTCCGGCGCAGCGGCGCGAAGCCGTTAAGGCGCCCCGGCGCCGAGCCGCGCGAGCGGCGCGTCAGGAGGGGCGCGGGGCGCGGGCCAGCTGGCGGGACTGGGCCACCAGGCGGTCCGCGGAGTCCCAGACCTCGGCGTCCTCCTCCAGGAAGCCCCCGGCCAGGTTGCGCGTGACGATGCCCACCCGCAGCGGGCCCGGGGCCGGGCGGCACCGGATGTGGGTGGTGAGCTCCACGGTCGGGGCCCAGCCCAGCAGGCCGAGGTCGAAGGCGGTCGGCGGCAGCGCGTCCACCGCGAGCAGCAGCGACAGCGGATCGGCGTCGCGGCCGTCGGCCAGCTCGAACCAGGCCCGCATCTCGCCCTTCCCCGACGGCGCCCCGACCGCCCAGCCCGCCGTGGCCGGGTCCAGCCGCAGCCGGAGCCGGAGCCGGTCCACGATGGCGCTGCTCCCGGGGATGGGGGCCGGGCCGGCCTCGGGGCCGAGGCAGTCCTCGTACGCCGGGATGACCGGCGGACGCGCCACCGTGTGCACGGCGTCCGGGAGGGCGGCGAGGTCCCCGTACGAGGCGAGGACGCGGATGCGCTCGATCTCGGCGCCGTTCTCGTCGTACTGGAACAGCGAGGCCTGGCCCGTGGAGAGGGTGCGGCCGACGCGGACCACCTCGGTGCGGATCACGGCGGGGCCGGGCACGGAGGAGGTCAGGTAGTGGGCGGACACGGTGAAGGGGTCCGGGTGCGGCAGGGCCGACGCGAGGGCCCGGCCGACCAGGGCCAGCAGATAGCCGCCGTTGACGGCGGTGATGATCGTCCAGCCGGCGGACAGCTCCGCGTCGTACACCCCGGGCTCGCCCGCGCGGGCGGTGACGGAGGTGTCGCGGTCGAATTCGCTGTCGCCGATGGAGGCCTGGGCCGCTGCGTAAGACATGCCGACGACGGTACACCGGCAAGCTACTAAGCGGTAGCTTTTCATTGCGGGGGTGGACCTACAGCTCTTCGGCCACCGAGGAGCGGCGGTTCCAGGCCAGCGGGGCCCGCCAGTGGTAGCGCATCGCGAGCAGGCGCAGCACGAAGGTGGTGACGATGGCGATGCCGGTCGTCACGGGGTTGAGGACCTCGAAACCGATGAACACGGCCACCATCGCGGCGCCGACGACGGCCGGTACGGCGTACATCTCGCGGTCGCGCAGCAGCGAGGGGACCTCGTTGGCGAGGACGTCGCGCAGCACGCCGCCGCCGACGGCCGTGGCCAGGCCCAGCGCGGCGGAGGCGGTCAGGCCGAGACCGTACTCGTAGGCCTTGGTCGTGCCCGTCACGCAGAACAGCCCGAGGCCGGCGGCGTCGAAGACGTTGATGGCGCGGTTGATGCGCTGGACCTCGGGGTGGAGGAAGAAGACGATCGCGGCGGCGATCAGCGGGGTGACGAAGAAGCTGAGCTCGCCGAAGGCCGCGGGCGGGACGGCGCCGATGCAGAGGTCCCGCAGGAGGCCGCCGCCGAGGGCGGTGACGAGGGCGAGGACGCAGATGCCGAAGACGTCGAAGTTCTTGCGGACCGCGAGGAGGGCGCCGGCGGTGGCGAAGACGAAGATGCCCGCGAGGTCCAGGGCGTGCTGGATGCCGGGCGGGAAGAGATCGTGGAGCACCCCGCTATTGTCGCCCGGCGCCGGGGTGGCGGTGTCCCGCCGGTGCGCTGCCGCGCGGGGGGCGTGGTGCCGCTGTGCGGGGCGAGGTCCCGGGCTGCGCCCGGACCCCTCCTGGGGGCTCCGCCCCCCGGACCCTCCCCCAGCGACCGCTGGGGGTACCCCCAGCGCCTCAAACGCCGGGGGGGGTGGGAAAACAGGCGAGCCGGGGGTTTGGGTGTGGGGGCGGTAGCGCTGTGTCTGTAGCCGCGCCAGGCGATGAGGGGGGAGAAAGGTT
>NZ_JBVJWV010000036.1:41457-84138 GCF_055602105.1 Streptomyces sp. NPDC037421 | reverse complement strand
ACGCCCGGTTACATTCCGAACCCGGAAGCTAAGCCTTTCAGCGCCGATGGTACTGCAGGGGGGACCCTGTGGGAGAGTAGGACGCCGCCGAACAACCCGCCCTTTTAGCTCAGTCGGTAGAGCGTCTCCATGGTAAGGAGAAGGTCAACGGTTCGATTCCGTTAAAGGGCTCAAAGAGAAAAGGCCCCCGCCATCTGGCGGGGGCCTTTTTGCGTTTCCGGACCGGCGGGCGGACCGGCGGACCGGTCAAGGGGAGGGAACTGCCCCCGCCCCCGGGCGCCTTGCCGGCGGCCCGGGGGAGCGGTGGGTGGCTCAGGAGCCTTCGCGCTGCTGGGGGACGCGGAAGGCCAGGATGGCCATGTCGTCCGAGGCCGGTTCGGCGGCGAAGCGTTCGACCGCGCGCAGGACGCGTGAGGCGACCGCGCCCGCCGTGAGACCGGTGCAGGTGGTGAGGACCTCCGCGAGGCCGTCGTCGCCGAGCATCCTGGTGCCCTCGCGGCGTTCGGTGACCCCGTCCGTGACGCAGAGCAGGACGTCGCCCGGGTCGAGGGTCATGGTCTGTTCGTAGAGGTCGAGTTCGTCGATCACACCGAGCAGCGGCTGCGGCTCGGCGGCCGGCGTGACCTCGCCGTCCGGCCGCAGGCGCAGCGGGAGGGGGTGGCCCGCGCAGACGACCTTCATCAGGGCGCCGCCGTCGGGCTGCGGGTGGAGCTCCCCGTAGAGGAGGGTGAGGAAGCGGCTGCGGGCCCCCTCGTCGAGGATCGCCGCGTTCAGCCGCTCCAGCACCGCCGGCCCGCCGAGGCCCTCGCGGGCCAGGAGGCGCAGGGCGTGGCGGGCCAGACCGGTGACGGCGGCCGCCTCGGGGCCCGTACCGCAGACATCGCCGATGGCGAAACCGTACGCGCCGTCGCGGATCGGGAAGACGTCGTAGAAGTCACCGCCGACCTCGTTGCCCTCGCCGGCGGCGCGGTAGATGACCTCGACCTCCATGCCGGGGATGGCGGGGGAGCCGGGCGGCAGGAGGCTGCGCTGGAGCGAGCGGCTGATGGCGGTGCGTTCGGAGTACAGGCGCGCGTTGTCCAGGGCCAGGGCCGCGCGCCGGGAGAGGTCGTCGGCGAGTTCGAGGATCTCCTGGCGGAAGTGCTCCTCGCTGGGCTTGCCGAGGGTCAGCATGCCGATCACCCGGTTGCGGGCGAGGAGCGGCAGGACGACCGTCTCGCCGCCGACCGCGGCGGCCGTCGCCGGCCAGGGGCGGGCGCCGGCCTCGCGGACCGGTTCGGGCGGGTCGACGCGGGACAGCAGGGCCTTGAGGCCGTCGATGCGCTCCTCGTCCTCGTGCAGGACGTAGGCCAGGTAGGGCTCCGACGCCTGGTCGGCGATGGTGTAGACGGCGCACCAGGTGGCGAGCGTCGGGACGGTCATCTGGGCCATGAGGGCCAGGGTCTGGTCCCGGTCGAGGGTGCCGGCGAGCAGGTCGGAGGCCTCGACGAGGAAGGACAGGGAGCCGCGGCGCAGCCGTTCCAGCTCGCCGAGGCGCGCGGACTCGACGGCGAGGGCGATGCGGTCCGCTGCGAACTGGAGGCGCAGGGCCTCCTCGTTCGTGTAGCGGCCCGGGCCCTCGGCGGCGACGCCGAGGGAGCCGGTGAGCCGGCCCTCGACCTTGAGGGGGACGGTGACGACGGAGCGCATGCCGGTGGACTCCAGGAGCGGTACGGCTCCGGGGACGACGGCGAGGTCGTCGTGGACGGCGGGCAGGCGGGCCGATCCGTAGCGGCTGGTGCCGGCCTCGACGGGGACGCGGGCGAAGCGCTGGCGGGTGGAGGGCAGGCCGGTGGTCGCGCGGACCTCCAGCTCGGTCTCGTCGTCGGTGGCCAGCAGCAGGAAGGCGGCGTCGGCGTCGAGCATGTCGCGGGCCCGCTCGACGGTGCGTTGGAGCAGCCCGTCGAGGTCGTCGGGGGCGGGTGAGCCGATGAAGACCTCGAAGGGGTCGATGGGGCGGGGCTCGCTGTGCTGGCCGTCGGAGGAGGGGACGCGTACGGGGGTCTGGAGCAGGGCCCGCTCGTCGTCGTGGACGAGGAGGCAGACGATGGAGGGCTCGCCGTGGGCGTCGCGGACCCGCAGGTGGGAGGCGTAGACGGGGATGACGCGGCCGTCGGCGCCGCGGATGCCGTAGCTGCCCTCCCAGCGGGACAGGCGCAGTGCCTCGGCGACGCCGGTGCCGGTGCCCGGGGTCTGGGGCCAGGCGGCGATCTCGGCGAGGGGGCGGCCGACGGCCTTCTCCGCGGGGTAGCCGAAGATGTGCTCGGCGTCCTCGTTCCAGGCGGAGATGACGTCGGTGGCGTCGATCTGGAGGACGGCGACGCGGACCCGGCTCTCGGCCAGGGGCAGGAACTGGTCCGGTACGACGGGGCCGGCGGAGCGGGTACCGACCGGCCGGTCCGGGAGGTCGAGGCGGAACCACACGTGTTTGTGGGTGGCGGTGTACTCGACGCCCCAGCGGGTGGCGAGGGCGGCGCAGAGCATCAGCCCGCGGCCGCTCTCGCGGTCGGGATCGGCGTACGGGCGCTCGCCGGGGTGCCGCAGGGGCAGCTCGCGCTCGGGGTAGCGGTCGGCGACCTCGACGCGTACGCCGTCCTCGGCGCGCAGGCACAGGACCTCGGCCCTGGTCCCGGCGTGCACCACGGCGTTGGTGACGAGCTCGCTGGTCAGCACGACCGCGTCGTCGACGATGTCCGCGAAGCCCCAGCCGTGCAGCGTGTCGCGCACGAACGCGCGGGCGGCGGCGACCGACCGCCCTTGAGGGTCGAAGCTGGCAGCCGCCCGTGCCGTGATCACTAGTCTCCTTCGACGCGGTTGGACATCGGATGCCAGGTTACTTACCTTCGCGGTCCCCATGAGGCCGTCGTACCGGATTCCACCCGCAGGGTGCGGCCGGTGTGCGATGGTGCCGAAGTGTTATCGCCGGGTTCGGCCAGGGTGAAACACTGGGCAGGCTTGGAGAGCCGGCTCTTGGACAGCCGGTGTCCGGTGGAACAGAGGTCGACCCTTTCGGGAGGGACACGGTGGAGTCAGGCGCAGCGGTGCGGCGTACGGGAACGCGCCCCAAGGGCGGTCGGTCCCGGCGGAACGGGACCACGGAAGTCGACACCGCCGCTCTGAACCGTCTGCTCACGGCCCTGGTGTCGATGCGGGACGGGAATTTCCGCAAGCGGCTGACGGTGTCCGGCGAGGGCGTGATGGCGGAGATCGCCGCCGTCTACAACGAGGTCGCCGACCGCAATCTGCACCTGACCGGTGAGCTGTCCCGGGTCCGGCGGATGGTGGGCCGTGAGGGCAAGCTGAGCGAGCGGCTGGAGACGGGGGCCTGTGAGGGCTCCTGGGCGGCCGCGATCGACGCGTCGAACCAGCTGGTGGACGATCTCGCGCGGCCGGTGTCCGAGGTGGGCCGGGTGCTGTCGGCGGTGGCCGAGGGCGACCTGGACCAGCGGATGGACCTGCGGACGCAGGCCCCGGACGGGGTGGGGCATCCGCTGCGCGGGGAGTTCCTGAAGGTCGGGCGCACGGTCAACAACCTGGTCGACCAGCTGTCGGCGTTCACCGACGAGGTGACGCGGGTGGCGCTGGAGGTCGGTACGGAGGGCAAACTGGGCGGTCAGGCCCAGGTGCGCGGAATGTCCGGTTCTTGGAAGGACCTGACCGACTCCGTCAACACGATGGCGTACCGGCTCACCGCTCAGGTGCGTGACATCGCCCTCGTCACGACGGCGGTCGCCAAGGGCGATCTCTCGCGCAAGGTCACGGTGCACGTGGCCGGCGAGATGCTCCAGCTGAAGAACACCGTGAACACCATGGTGGACCAGCTGTCCTCGTTCTCCTCCGAGGTGACGCGCGTCGCCCGCGAGGTGGGCACGGAGGGCGAGCTGGGCGGCCAGGCGAAGGTGCCCGGGGTCGCGGGCGTGTGGAAGGACCTGACCGACTCCGTCAACACGATGGCGGGGAACCTGACGGCGCAGGTGCGCGGTATCGCACAGGTGACGACGGCCGTCGCGAACGGCGACCTGTCGCAGAAGGTGCGGGTCAGCGCGCGCGGCGAGGTCGCGCAGCTGGCCGAAACGATCAATCAGATGACGGAGACCCTGCGGACCTTCGCGGACGAGGTCACGCGCGTGGCCAGCGAGGTCGGTGCGAAGGGCCTCCTCGGCGGTCAGGCGCAGGTGCCGGGGGCGGCCGGTACCTGGAAGGACCTCACCGACTCGGTGAACACGGTCTTCCGCAACCTCACCACGCAGGTGCGGGACATCGCCCAGGTGACGACGGCGGTGGCCAACGGCGATCTGTCGCAGAAGGTCACGGTCAACGTGGCCGGCGAGATGCTGGAGCTGAAGAACACCGTCAACACGATGGTGGACCAGCTGCAGTCCTTCGGTGCGGAAGTGACGCGTGTGGCCCGTGAGGTCGGCGTCGAGGGTGAGCTGGGCGGTCAGGCGCAGGTGCCGGGGGCGGCCGGTACCTGGAAGGACCTCACCGACTCGGTGAACACCGCCTTCCGCAACCTCACCGGGCAGGTCCGCAACATCGCCCAGGTGACGACGGCGGTGGCCAACGGCGATCTGTCGCAGAAGGTCACGGTGGACGTCTCCGGCGAGATGCTCCAGCTGAAGAACACCGTGAACACGATGGTGGACCAGCTGTCGGCCTTCGCGGAGCAGGTGACCCGGGTGGCCCGGGACGTGGGTACGGAGGGCCGGCTCGGCGGTCAGGCCAAGGTCGAGGGGGTCTCCGGCACCTGGAAGGAGCTCACCGACTCCGTCAACTTCATGGCGGGGAACCTGACCTCCCAGGTGCGTCAGATCGCCCAGGTGACGACGGCGGTGGCGCGGGGCGACCTGTCGCAGAAGATCGACGTGGACGCCCGGGGCGAGATCCTGGAGCTGAAGAACACCCTCAACACGATGGTCGACCAGCTCTCCGCCTTCGCGGAGCAGGTGACCCGGGTCGCCCGGGACGTGGGCACCGAGGGCCGGCTCGGGGGCCAGGCGCAGGTGCCGGGTGTGGCCGGGGTGTGGCGGGACCTGACGGACTCGGTGAACGGCATGGCCGGGAACCTGACTTCGCAGGTGCGCAACATCGCGCAGGTCGCGACGGCGGTGGCGCGGGGCGACCTGTCGCAGAAGATCGACGTGGACGCCCGGGGCGAGATCCTGGAGCTGAAGAACACCCTCAACACGATGGTCGACCAGCTGTCGAACTTCGCGGAGCAGGTGACCCGGGTCGCCCGCGAGGTGGGTACCGAGGGCATCCTCGGCGGGCAGGCGGAGGTCAAGGGCGTCTCCGGCACCTGGAAGGACCTCACCCAGTCCGTCAACTTCATGGCGAACAACCTGACGTCGCAGGTGCGCAACATCGCCGAGGTGACCACGGCCGTGGCCATGGGCGACCTCTCCAAGAAGATCACGGTGGACGCCAAGGGCGAGATCCTCGAACTGGTCACCACCGTGAACACGATGGTCGACCAGCTGTCCTCCTTCGCGGAGCAGGTGACGCGGGTGGCGCGTGAGGTGGGCTCCGAGGGCATCCTCGGCGGGCAGGCCCGGGTGCGCGGGGTGACCGGCATCTGGAAGGACCTCACCGACAACGTCAACCTGATGGCCAACAACCTGACCTCGCAGGTGCGCAACATCTCGCAGGTGTCGGCGGCGGTCGCCAACGGCGACCTGACGAAGAAGGTCACCGTCGAGGCGCGCGGCGAGGTCGCGCAGCTCGCCGACACCGTCAACACGATGGTGAAGACCCTGTCGTCCTTCGCGGACGAGGTCACGCGCGTGGCCCGCGAGGTGGGCACGGAGGGCAGGCTGGGCGGTCAGGCGCACGTGCCGGGCGTCTCGGGGACGTGGAAGGACCTCACCGACTCGGTGAACTTCATGGCGTCCAACCTCACCGGCCAGGTGCGGCAGATCGCCATGGTCACGACCGCCATCGCCAAGGGCGACATGACCAAGAAGATCGACATCGACGCCCGCGGGGAGATCCTGGAGCTCAAGACGACCATCAACACGATGGTCGACCAGCTGTCCTCCTTCGCCGACCAGGTGACGCGGGTGGCCCGCGAGGTGGGCACCGAGGGCATCCTCGGCGGCCAGGCCCGGGTGCGCGACGTGGACGGCACCTGGCGGGACCTGACCGAGTCCGTGAACGAGATGGCCGGCAACCTCACCCGGCAGGTGCGCGCCATCGCGGCCGTGGCCACCGCGGTGACCCGCGGCGACCTGAGCCTGAAGGTCGACGTGGACGCGGCGGGCGAGATCCAGGTGCTCCAGGACAACATCAACACGATGATCGTCAACCTGCGGGACACCACCCTGGCCAACAAGGAACAGGACTGGCTCAAGGGCAACCTCGCGCGGATCTCGGCCCTGATGCAGGGCCGCCGGGACCTGGACGACGTGGCCTCGCTGATCATGAGCGAGCTGACCCCGGTGGTCTCCGCGCAGCACGGGGCCTTCTTCCTCGCCGTCCCGGCCGGCGGGACCCCCGAGATCGGGGCGGACGGCGGCGCGGAGGGCCCGTACGAGCTGCGGATGCGCGGGAGCTACGCGTACGCGGGCGGCCAGATGCCCATCTCCTTCCGGCCCGGCGAGGGGCTGATCGGCACGGTGGCCGAGGAGAAGCGGACGATCCTCGTCGAGAACACCCCGCCCGGCTACCTGAAGATCTCCTCGGGGCTGGGCGAGGCGCCGCCGGCGCACGTGATCGTGCTGCCGGTGCTGTTCGAGGGGAAGGTGCTCGGGGTCATCGAGCTGGCGTCGTTCACGCCGTTCACGCAGATCCAGAAGGACTTCCTGAGCCAGATCGCCGAGATGATCGGTACGAGCGTCAACACCATCTCCGTGAACTCCAAGACGGAGATGCTGCTCAAGCAGTCGCAGGAGATGACCGAGCAGCTGCGCGAGCGCTCCGACGAGCTGGAGAACCGGCAGAAGGCCCTCCAGGCCGCGAACGCGGAGCTGGAGGAGAAGGCCGAACTGCTGGCCCAGCAGAACCGGGACATCGAGGTGAAGAACACCGAGATCGAGGAGGCCCGGCAGGTCCTGGAGGAGCGCGCCGAGCAACTCGCGGTCTCCATGCGGTACAAGAGCGAGTTCCTCGCGAACATGTCGCACGAGCTGCGCACTCCGCTGAACTCGCTGCTGATCCTGGCCAAGCTGCTCGCCGACAACGCGGACGAGAACCTCTCGCCGAAGCAGGTGGAGTTCGCCGAGACCATCCACGGCGCGGGCTCGGACCTGCTCCAGCTGATCAACGACATCCTCGACCTGTCGAAGGTCGAGGCGGGCAAGATGGACGTCTCGCCGACGCGGATCGCGCTGGTCCAGCTCGTGGACTACGTGGAGGCCACCTTCCGGCCGCTGACCGCTGAGAAGGGGCTGGACTTCTCGGTACGGGTCTCCCCGGAGCTGCCCGCGACCCTGCACACCGACGAGCAGCGGCTGCTCCAGGTGCTGCGCAACCTGCTGTCCAACGCGGTGAAGTTCACCGACAACGGGGCCGTGGAGCTGGTGATCCGGCCCGCCGGGGCCGATGTGCCGACGGCCATCCGGGAGCAGCTGCTGGAGGCGGGGTCGCTGCGGGACGCGGACGCCGACCTGATCGCCTTCTCCGTGACCGACACCGGGATCGGGATCGCGGCGAGCAAGATGCTGGTGATCTTCGAGGCGTTCAAGCAGGCCGACGGCACCACCAGCCGCAAGTACGGCGGCACGGGGCTCGGGCTGTCCATCAGCCGGGAGATCGCCCGGCTGCTGGGCGGGGAGATCCACGCGGCCAGTGAGCCCGGCCGGGGGTCGACCTTCACGCTGTACCTGCCGCTGCACCCGAGCGAGCTGCCGCCGCAGGGGTACGCGCCGCCGACGCCCGGCGGGGCGCGCGGGGAGTACCGCAGGGCGGCCGAGGAGGAGCCGTCGGCGGTTCAGCCGCTCCCGGCGGCGCTGCCGGCGCCGCTGAGCGCGGCACCGCCGCGGCAGGCGCTGCCGGTGGCGGAACCGGCCGGGCAGGGATCCTCGGCGCTGTTCCGGCGCCGGCGCAAGCCGTCGGCCGGTCCGCTGCCGCGCACCGAGGTGCCGGGGCAGTCGGAGGGCGACGCCTGGGACCTGGAGGAGCCGCTGCCGGTGCCGCCGCGTACGTACGGCTTCCACGGCGAGCGGGTGCTGATCGTGGACGACGACGTGCGCAACGTGTTCGCCCTGACGAGCGTGCTGGAGCAGCACGGGCTGGCGGTGCTGTACGCGGAGAACGGCCGGGAGGGCATCGAGGTCCTGGAGCAGAACGACGACGTGGCGGTCGTGCTGATGGACATCATGATGCCGGAGATGGACGGGTACGCGACGACCTCGGCGATCCGGCGGATGCCGCAGTTCGCGGGGCTGCCGATCATCGCGCTGACGGCGAAGGCGATGAAGGGGGACCGGGAGAAGGCCATCGACTCCGGGGCTTCCGACTACGTCACCAAGCCCGTCGAGCCCGACTACCTGCTGACGGTCATGGAACAGCACATGCACGGAAACTGATCGGAGGGCGGGCCGCGGGCGGAGACCGGGAGGGGAACCTTTGGGTCTCCCCTCACGTTTCCGCTTCGTGCACAGTGACATCTTGGTGACAGGGTGTGGCGATCTCGGGACTGGGGCTACGATGACCGGCACAAGGACGGACGGCTCAAGGATGTCGTCCTCTGGGGCGGGGCCCGGCGCGCATGCCGGAGCCAGGAGCCGGGGAGGCCCCATGCCGGGGCGAGGAGGACAGGGCATGGTGCAGAAGGCCAAGATCCTCCTGGTCGACGACCGGCCGGAGAATCTGCTGGCGCTGGAGGCCATCCTCTCCGCGCTCGATCAGACACTGGTCCGGGCGTCGTCGGGGGAGGAAGCGCTCAAAGCGCTGCTTACGGACGATTTCGCGGTCATCCTGCTGGATGTCCAGATGCCGGGCATGGACGGATTCGAAACGGCCGCGCACATCAAGCGGCGCGAACGGACCCGGGACATCCCGATCATCTTCCTCACCGCGATCAACCACGGTCCGCACCACACCTTCCGCGGTTACGCGGCGGGCGCGGTGGACTACATCTCGAAGCCGTTCGACCCGTGGGTGCTGCGTGCCAAGGTCTCGGTGTTCGTCGAGCTGTACACCAAGAACTGCCAGCTGCGGGAGCAGGCGGCCCTGCTGCGCCTCCAGCTGGAGGGCGGCGGTACCAACGGCGACGGCGGCCGGGAGACGGCCGGGCTGCTGGCCGAGCTCTCCGCGCGGCTGGCGGCGGTCGAGGAACAGGCCGAGGCGCTGACCAAGCAGCTCGGCGAGGATTCGGCGGACGCCGGGGTGGTCGCCACGGCCGCCCATCTGGAGCGGAAGCTGACCGGGCTGCGGCGGGCGCTCGACGCGCTGGAGCCGGGAGCCAGCGGGGGAGCCGCCGTCCTGCCCGCCCAGGGCTGAGACCGCCGGGCCGCCGGGCTGCCCGTGGCGCGACGGCGGAGCGGCCCGCCCGGCAACCCCACTGGGTACCCGTCAGTTCTGTCACGGCGTCAAAGCGCTTACGGGCGGGGCGACACGAACGGGTGAAGGGGTGGGCACGCGTGTCCACCGGCGTGCGCACAGGTAACCTCGGGCCCATGGCCTCAAGTACGTCCGGCAAGGGTTCCCAGAGCACGGCGGGCACCGCCAAGGGCCGCACCGGCCGTACGACGGCGCCGACCAAGAAGGCGGCCCCGCGTAAGCCCCCCGCGAAGAAGGCCGCCGCGGCCAAGCGCCCCCCGGCGAAGAAGGCCGCCGCGAAGCCGGCGCCGTCGCCGAGCGGGGGAGTGGTGCGGCTGGTCCGCTGGTGCTGGCTCGGTCTCGCGCACGCCGTCGGCGGGCTGTTCCGCGGGATCGGCAGGGGCGCCAAGAACCTGGACCCGGCCCACCGCAAGGACGGTGTGGCGCTGCTGCTGCTCGCCCTCGCGCTGATCGTCGCCGCCGGCACCTGGTCGAACCTGAGCGGGCCCGTCGGGGACCTCGTCACGATGCTGGTCACCGGGGCCTTCGGGCGCCTCGACCTGCTCGTGCCGATCCTGCTGGGGGTCATGGCGGCACGTTTCATCCGCCACCCCGAGCAGACCGACGCCAACGGGCGCATCGGGATCGGCCTGTCCGCCCTCGTCATCGGCGTCCTCGGGCTGGTGCACATCGCCTGCGGGGCGCCCGGCCGGGACGAGGGCACCACCGCCATGCAGAACGCGGGCGGGCTGATCGGCTGGGGCGCCTCCAAGCCGCTGATCTTCACCATGGGGGCACCGCTGGCCGTGCCCATGCTGGTGCTGCTGACGGTCTTCGGGCTGCTGGTGGTCACCGCCACCCCGGTCGCCGCGATCCCGCAGCGGCTGCGCCGCGCCGGGATCCGGCTCGGGGTGGTCCAGCCCAACGAATACGACGAGGGGTACGGGGAGCCGCACGAGGGCTCCGGCCGGCAGGACCGCCACGACGCCGAGCAGTGGCAGGCCCGCACCGGCGGTGCCGGCGATCCGGTGGACGAGGCGGAGGAGGCGGCCCTGGCGCGGCGGCGCCGGCCCCGGCGGAGCGCCGCGCGGCCGGGCGGGCGCGAGCCGGACGCCGTCGACGTCGCGGCGGCGGCAGCGGCCGCGCTGGACGGGGTGGTCTACGGGGGGCTGCCGCCGAACCCGCTGGTCGCCGATCTCACCCAGGGGATCTCCGTCCGGGGGGAGGGGGCGGAGGTCACCGCTCCGGTGCCGCCCGCCCGGGAGGAACGGCCCGTCCCCGCCCAGGCGTCCGCCCCGGCCCGGGGGCCGGCGGACGCCCCGGCCGACGACTCCGGTGCGCCGAACGAGCGGACCGCGGCGGCCTCCGGGACGCTGTCGGTGCCGGACCTGACGAAGAGCCCGCCGCCGGCCCAGCCGCTGCCGCCGCGGGCCGAACAGCTCCAGCTGCGCGGGGACATCACGTACGCGCTGCCCTCGCTGGAGCTGCTGGAGAAGGGCGGGCCCGGCAAGACCCGCAGCGCCGCGAACGACACCGTGGTGGCGGCGTTGACGAACGTGTTCACCGAGTTCAAGGTGGACGCGCAGGTCACCGGCTTCACCCGGGGCCCGACGGTCACCCGGTACGAGGTGACGCTCGGCGCCGCGGTGAAGGTCGAGCGGATCACCGCGCTGGCGAAGAACATCGCCTATGCCGTGGCCTCGCCGGACGTGCGGATCATCAGCCCGATCCCGGGCAAGTCGGCCGTCGGCATCGAGATCCCGAACACCGACCGCGAGATGGTCAACCTGGGCGACGTGCTGCGCCTCGCGGACGCCGCCGAGGACGACCACCCGATGCTGGTCGCGCTCGGCAAGGACGTCGAGGGCGGCTACGTCATGGCCAACCTCGCCAAGATGCCGCACGTGCTGGTCGCGGGCGCCACCGGCTCCGGCAAGTCCTCCTGCATCAACTGCCTGATCACCTCGATCATGGTGCGGGCCACCCCGGAGGACGTCCGGATGGTCCTGGTCGACCCCAAGCGGGTCGAGCTGACCGCCTACGAGGGCATCCCGCACCTGATCACGCCGATCATCACCAACCCCAAGCGGGCCGCCGAGGCCCTCCAGTGGGTCGTGCGCGAGATGGACCTGCGCTACGACGACCTGGCCGCCTTCGGCTACCGGCACATCGACGACTTCAACCAGGCGATCCGGGACGGCAAGATCAAGCTGCCGCCGGGCAGCGAGCGGGAGCTCAGCCCGTACCCGTACCTGCTGGTGATCGTCGACGAGCTCGCGGACCTGATGATGGTGGCCCCGCGCGACGTCGAGGACTCGATCGTCCGCATCACCCAGCTCGCCCGCGCGGCCGGCATCCACCTGGTGCTCGCCACCCAGCGGCCCTCGGTGGACGTGGTGACCGGTCTGATCAAGGCGAACGTGCCCTCGCGGCTGGCGTTCGCGACCTCCTCCCTGGCCGACAGCCGGGTCATCCTGGACCAGCCGGGCGCGGAGAAGCTGATCGGCAAGGGTGACGGGCTGTTCCTGCCGATGGGTGCGAACAAGCCGGTCCGCCTCCAGGGCGCCTTCGTCACCGAGGACGAGATCGCCGGGATCGTCCAGCACTGCAAGGACCAGATGGCGCCCGTCTTCCGGGACGACGTCACGGTCGGGCAGAAGCAGAAGAAGGAGATCGACGAGGAGATCGGCGACGACCTGGACCTGCTGTGCCAGGCGGCGGAACTGGTGGTCTCCACCCAGTTCGGCTCCACCTCGATGCTCCAGCGCAAGCTGCGGGTGGGCTTCGCCAAGGCGGGCCGGCTGATGGACCTGATGGAGTCCCGCGGGGTCGTCGGGCCGAGCGAGGGATCCAAGGCGCGCGACGTGCTGGTCAAGCCCGACGAGCTCGACGGGGTGCTCGCCGTGATCCGCGGCGAGGAGGCCCCGTAGGACACCGGGAACCCCCGGGGGCACCCGGGTCCCGGGGGAAGCGGAATCCCCCGGAGTCCCGGACGCCCCCTTAGAACGGGGGTCCGGCCGCCTCACCCGACCGAATGGGATCGTGGCCGGATCGTCACCCGATCAGGCGGCAACCGTTTCCCTTGGGCGTGCGTCAAGTTGAGGGAGGCACCGGCGGCCGTTCCCGTCGCCATTCGGATGGCGTAGGAAGCGGACCCTCCGGTTGCCCCACCCTTTCGTCCCCCCCCTAGACTGGACATCCAGCAGGTGGCTACACGCTCGAAAGGCGCCCTTGTGTCCATCGGCAAATCCAACTCCCCCGAAGAAGAGCGGCCTTCGACCGACGCCCGGTCCGAGGACCGGTCCGAGGACCGCATCGTCGAGCGCTCCGTCGAAGAGCCGTCCATCGGGACGGCCCTGAAGAAGGCCCGGATCGCCGCCGGGCTCACCGTCGACGAGGTCAGTTCCACCACCCGCGTGCGCATCCCGATCGTGCACGCGATCGAAGAGGACGACTTCACGCGGTGCGGCGGCGACGTCTACGCCCGCGGCCACATCCGTACGCTCGCCCGCGCCGTGCACCTCGACCCGGCACCCCTGGTCGAGCGCTACGACGCGGCCCACGGCGGCAGGCCGGCGCCCACCCCCGCCGCGCCGATGTTCGAGGCCGAGCGGATCCGCCCCGAGCGGCAGCGGCCCAACTGGACCGCCGCCATGGTCGCCGCCATCGTCGCGGTGATCGGTTTCGTCGGCTTCACCGCCTTCAGCGGCGGCGACGAGCAGTCCAAGCGGCCGGTGGCGGAAGGTTCCGTCTCCCCGAAGCCCGCGCCCAAGCAGTCCGCGGGCAAGCAGCCCGCCGCCCCGACCCCCCAGGCTCCCAAGCCGGAGCCCTCGGACAGCGCCATCGCCGCCGCGCCCAAGGACCTCGTCACCGTCGTCCTGACGGCCGACGCCGGCGAGAGCTGGATCTCCGCGAAGGACCACAGCGGCCGGCTCCTCTTCGACGGCACGCTCGCGCAGGGCGAGTCGAAGACCTTCACGGACAAGGAGTCCCTGGACCTCGTCCTCGGCGACGCCGGGGCCGTCAAGCTGTTCGTGAACGGCAAGGAGATCAAGGAGAGGTTCGAGTCGGGACAGGTCGAACGTCTCACCTACACCAAGGACGACCCGCCCCAGGGCCAGGCCCAGGCGGGCTGACCAGCACGGAATAAGAAATTCCAGATCCCCGGGATCCCGCGCGGCGGCCGCCGCCGGCCCCGGGGATCTTGCCGTGGGGGGACTTGGGGCGGGGGTGGGCGCCGGGACGAAGTAGTCTTGAGTCCATGCCCGAACGCCGTACCGTCGCCCTTGTCACTCTTGGCTGCGCCCGTAACGAGGTGGACTCGGAGGAGCTCGCAGGCCGCTTGGCGGCGGATGGCTGGGAGCTCGTCGAGGACGCCGCCGACGCGGACGTAGCCGTCGTCAACACCTGTGGCTTCGTCGAAGCCGCCAAGAAGGACTCCGTAGACGCCCTGCTGGAAGCCAACGATCTCAAGGATCACGGCAAGACCCAGGCCGTCGTCGCCGTCGGCTGTATGGCCGAGCGCTACGGCAAGGAACTCGCCGAAGCGCTCCCCGAGGCCGACGGAGTCCTCGGTTTCGACGACTACGCCGACATCTCCAACCGCCTCCAGACCATCCTCAGCGGTGGCAGCGTCGAGGCGCACACCCCGCGCGACCGGCGCAAGCTGCTGCCGATCAGCCCGGCCGAGCGGCAGAGCGCCGACGTGGCGCTGCCCGGCCACGCCCAGGCCGCCGAGGAGCCCGCCCCGGCCCCCGCCGACCTGCCGGACGGGCTCGCCCCCGCCTCCGGGCCGCGCGCGCCGCTGCGCCGCCGCCTGGACAAGAGCCCGGTCGCCTCCGTGAAGCTCGCCTCCGGCTGTGACCGGCGCTGCTCCTTCTGCGCCATCCCGTCCTTCCGCGGCTCCTTCATCTCCCGCCGCCCCAGCGACGTGCTGGGCGAGACGCGCTGGCTCGCCGAGCAGGGCGTCAAGGAGATCATGCTGGTCTCCGAGAACAACACCTCGTACGGCAAGGACCTGGGCGACATCCGCCTGCTGGAGACCCTGCTGCCCGAGCTGGCCGCCGTCGACGGCATCGAGCGCGTCCGCGTCAGCTACCTCCAGCCCGCCGAGATGCGGCCCGGGCTGATCGACGTACTCACCTCGACCCCCAAGGTCGTGCCGTACTTCGACCTGTCCTTCCAGCACTCGGCCCCCGACGTGCTGCGCGCCATGCGCCGCTTCGGCGACACCGACCGCTTCCTGGAGCTGCTGGACACCATCCGCTCCAAGGCCCCGCAGGCCGGCGTCCGGTCCAACTTCATCGTCGGCTTCCCCGGCGAGAAGGAGTCGGACTTCGCCGAGCTGGAGCGTTTCCTCACGCACGCACGCCTCGACGCCATCGGCGTCTTCGGCTACTCGGACGAGGACGGCACCGAGGCCGCGGGCTACGAGGGCAAGCTGGACGAGGACACCATCGCCGAGCGGCTCGCGCACATGCAGCGGCTCGCCGAGGAGCTCACCTCGCAGCGCGCGGAGGAGCGGATCGGCGAGACCCTGGAGGTGCTCGTCGAGACGGTCGTCCCGCTCGACGAGGCGGAGGAGGGCGAGGGCGCCTACGGGCGCGCCGCGCACCAGGCTCCCGAGACCGACGGCCAGGTCGTCTTCACCGACGGCGCGGGCCTGGTCCCCGGGCGCATCGTCACCGCCAAGGTGGTCGGAACCCTGGGCGTCGACCTCGTCGCCGAGCCCCTGGGCGTGGAACTCGAGGAGGCGGCCGGATGACCGGAGTCCCGGCATCGGCGGCGGGCGGGACCGGCCGCCGGCCCACGCCCGGCACGAAGCTCGGGACTGCGGCCGTCAACCAGGCCAGCCTCTGGAACATCGCCAACATCCTGACGATGATCCGGCTCGTCCTCGTGCCGGGATTCGTCCTGCTGCTGCTCGCCGACGGGGGCTACGACCCCGTCTGGCGGGCGCTGGCGTGGGCGGCCTTCGCCGTCGCCATGATCACGGACGTGTTCGACGGGCACCTGGCCAGGACGTACAACCTGGTCACGGACTTCGGGAAGATCGCCGACCCCATCGCCGACAAGGCGATCATGGGGTCGGCGCTCGTGTGTCTCTCCTGGCTCGGTGACCTGCCCTGGTGGGTGACCGGGGTGATCCTCGGGCGCGAGCTCGGCATCACGCTGATGCGGTTCTGGGTGATCCGGTACGGGGTGATCCCGGCCAGCCGGGGCGGCAAGCTGAAGACCCTGGCCCAGGGCACCGCGGTGGGCATGTACGTGCTCGCGCTGACCGGGCCGCTGGCGACCATGCGGTTCTGGGTGATGGCCGTCGCCGTCGTGCTGACCGTCGTCACCGGTTTGGACTACATCCGGCAGGCCGTGGTGCTGCGCCGGGCCGGTCTGGCGGCGGAGCGGGCCGCGAAGTGACATACGGGGCGGGGGATGTGCCGGAGGCCGCGGAAGCGGCGGAAGGTGCCGCGGGGGCGGCGGCGGTGGCCGAAGACGTGCTGCGGCTGCTTGCGGAGAGTGACCAGACCCTTGCCGTCGCGGAATCACTGACTGGCGGAATGGTGGCTTCCGAGCTGACGGCGGTGCCGGGGGCCTCGCGCGCCTTCCGCGGCTCGGTCACGGCGTACGCCACTGAACTGAAGCACCGCGTCCTCGGGGTGGACGCGAAGCTGCTCGCGGCCGAAGGTGCGGTGAACGCGCAGGTCGCGGAGGAGATGGCCGCCGGTGTCCGGCAGGCGCTGGGGGCCTCGTGGGGGATCGCGACGACCGGAGTGGCCGGCCCGGACCCCCAGGACGGGCAGCCGGTGGGCACCGTTTTCATCGCCGTGGCGGGTCCGGGGAGCAGGAAAACGGCCCGGCTGCGGTTGAACGGCTCCCGTGCGGAAATCCGTAGGGAGAGTGTACGGACAGTGCTCGAACTCCTCTCGAGCGAACTCCGCGAGAATCTGCGGGGGCAGGATACGGAACAGAACGGGGGGATCTGATGTTTGCAGCCCTGAGTGAACACGACATCGCTCCCCGCACGGCCGCGGCGCGAGGCGGTACGGTGGGGCGTGAAGGTTACGGCTACACGGTCAGAGGAGGGAGCCACCGATGATTCTGCTCCGTCGCCTGCTGGGTGACGTGCTGCGTCGGCAGCGCCAGCGCCAGGGCCGTACTCTGCGCGAAGTCTCCTCGTCCGCCCGAGTTTCGCTCGGCTATCTCTCCGAGGTGGAGCGGGGGCAGAAGGAGGCATCCTCCGAGCTGCTCTCCGCGATCTGCGACGCGCTGGACGTACGGATGTCCGAGCTGATGCGCGAAGTCAGTGACGAGCTGTCGCTGGCGGAGCTTGCGCAGTCGGCCGCCGCAAGCGAACCGGTGCCGGCACCGGTGCGCCCGATGCTCAATTCGGTCTCCGTGGCTTCGGTCACGGGCGGACCCGAGCGGGTGACCATCAAGGCACCCGTGGAAGCGGTGAACGTCGTAGCCGCTTGAGCGTGCCGTTGGGTATGTGAGCGTGGCGGGAGCCCCGGGTGGTGCGTGAAGCACCGGCCGGGGCTCCTTGCCGTTCCGGGGCCTCGCGGGGCAGGTGCCCGGCGTTCTGGGTGCGGGGGTGCGGAGGGTGCGGGAGGATGGGCCCGTCCGGGAACCGGCCCTCCCCCAGACTCCGTCTGGGGGGACCCTCAGGGAGGTCGCCGTGCGGCGGTTACTGCGCATACCTGTGGCGGTGCCCTTCGCCCTGGCCGTGGCGGCGCTGTGGTGGTGGGCCGTGCTGCGGCTGGCGCTGGCACCGGCCGAGGCGGGTCCGGTGGAGGGCGCGATGGCGGTCGGCGGCTGGGGCCTGGGGCTGCTGCCGGTGCACTGCGTGCCGGGGCCCGGGCGCGGGGCCGGCGGGGAGCGGTCCGCGGTGGGTGCTACCAGGGCATCGACACCCCGCCGTTCGGGCGCAGGATCTGGCCCGTCATGAAGGACGAGGCGTCCGAGGCCAGGTAGAGCACGGCCTGGGCGATGTCCTCGGGCTCGCCGACCCGGCCCAGCGGGGACATGCGGACCATGGCGGCCTCCGTCTGCCGCTGGACCTCGGGGCCGTGGCGGCCGGTCATGGGGGTGCGGATCCATCCGGGGGCGACGGCGTTGACGCGGATCCCGTGCGGGCCGCTCTCGGTGGCCAGGGTCCTGGTCAGCTGGACCACGGCGGCCTTGGCGGCGCTGTAGCAGAGCAGGCCGGGCTGGGCGGCGTCCACGGCGCCGGAGGCCATGGTGACGACCGAGCCGGGGCGGCCGGCGGAGATCATCGCGCGGACGGCCTCCTGGCAGGTGCGCAGGACTCCCTTGAAGTTGATGTCGAGGATCCGGTCGAGGTCCTCGTCGGTGGTGTCCAGGACGCTGCTGGTGTGCATGACCCCGGCGATGGCGGCCGCGATGTCGAGCGGTCCGGCGGCGGCGACGGCGGCCCGCAGGGCGGCCCGGTCGGTGACGTCGAGGGGGCGGGCGGCGGCGGTGCCGCCGTCCTCGGCGATCAGGGCCGCGGTTTCGGCGAGGCCCCGTTCGTCGAGGTCCGCGCAGTGGACGGCGGCTCCGGCCCGGGCGAGGAGGAGGGCGGTGGCACGGCCTATGCCGCTCGCGGCTCCGGTGACGAGCGCGGTGCGGCCGGTGAGGTCGTACGGGGCGATCGGTGTGGGCATGCCAGGACCGTACGAGTGGATCTGACGGACCGTCAACTGGTGGGATGCTCCGGGACCGGGCCGGACTGGCAGCGGGGGCACCAGTACGTGGGCCGGCCGTCCTGCGGGGCCTCGCGGACGGGGGTGCCGCAGCGCAGGCAGGGGCGGTGGGCGCGGCCGTAGACGAAGAGCTCCCGGCCGGGGCGGCGGCTGCCGGTGGTGTTGCGGGCGCCGCCGTGGCCGGTGTTCGCCGCCAGCAGGCGCTGGGCGGCGGCCGCGACGCGGGGGAGGGTGGTCCCGGGGTCGGGGAGCGCGCCGACCGGGGTCCAGGGCGTGACCCGGGCGAGGAAGCAGAGCTCGCACTTGTAGATGTTGCCGATGCCCGCCAGGTTGCGCTGGTCGAGCAGGGCCTCGCCGAGGGGGCGGCCGGGGTCGGAGAGGAGGTTGGCTGCGGCCCGCTCCTGGTCCCAGTCGGGGCCGAGGAGGTCGGGGCCGAGGTGGCCCACGGCCCGGGCCTCGTCCGCGGTGCGCAGCAGTTCCAGGACGGGGAGCCGGTAGCCGACCGCGGTGGCGCCGGCGGTGGACAGGACGGCCCGGATCTCGTGGGAGGGTCCGCCGCGCCATTTCTCGCCGGGACCGAAGAGCTTCCAGGCGCCGTCCATGCCGAGGTGGCTGTGGAGGGTGAGGCCGCCTTCGAGGCGGGTGAGGAGGTGCTTGCCGCGCGGGGTGACGTCGAGGACGGTGCGGCCGGTGAGGTCCGCGGTGGCGAAGCGGGGCACGCGCAGGTCGGCGTGGGTGAGGGGGCTGCCCGCGAGGGCGGCGTGCAGCCGGGCCGCCGCGCGCTGGACGCTGTCTCCTTCGGGCATGGGGCCATTGTCGGGCCCGGGGACGCCCCGAACCCCCTGGGCGGGGTGGCCGCCGCAGGGGGTTCGCGGATCAGGAGGGGTGAGGGCCGGGTGGGCCGCTCATCACTTCCAGGTGAGGCCCTTCTGCGGCGGGGAGGCCAGGTTGTTGTACGGGTCGCCCCAGTACAGGGCGCCGGATACCTTCGTCTGGGCCGAGGGCGCGAGGGCGATCACGCAGTTGGTCTGGGTCTGGCCGTTGGTGAAGCCCTTCGGCAGCGAGTCGTCCTTGCACTTCTCGAACTTGCCGATGATCGAGACGCCCTGCGCCTCGCTGCCGTCACCGAGCAGGCCCTTGAAGTGGCCGACCGAGGTGAACGACAGGTCCGTCGTGCCGGTGTTCTTGACCGTGTAGCGGATGTAGTAGGGGATCATCCCCTTGACCTTGTCGCCGAGCTTGAGCGGCTCCAGGTCGGCCGGGTTGCCCTGCTCGATCGAGGCGACCGTGAGGGCGAGCTGGCCGCCCTTGTTGCTGCCGTAGCTGAACGGGACGGTGGCCGTCTCGCCGATCTTGAAGGACTGGCCGGACTTCGCCACGGCGCCGCCGGCGGCACCGCCCGGGGCCGCGGAGGCGCCCGCCGAGCCGTCGTAGCCGCTCGCGGAGGCGCCGGGCGCCGGGGCGACCGGCTGGGCCGAGGAGCCGGCGGACGGGGCGGCGGACGGCGCGGCCGGAGCCGCCGGGGTCTCCTCGATGCCGTCCTTGCAGCCGGTCAGGACGAGGGTTCCGGCGACGGCGAGGCCGGCCGCGGCGAGGGTGGTCCTGCGCATGCTGTTGGTGCTCACTGTTCTTGTCCCCCATGACGGGGCACCGCCGAGCGCGGTGCCTGTGATCACCTTTGATAAGCCACGGATAAGCGGCTGGGCCAGCCCAGGAGCCCCTGCGGAGCGGCTGGCAGCAGTTTCGTGACATGCCCAAGACATACGTGTCCGGGTCGAGACCGCACCGGGTCCGCGGGCCCGCGGCGTCAGCTGCGCAGCCGCAGCCCCCTCGGGGTGGCGTGGAAGCCCGCCGCCTCCAGGGCCGCGCCCAGCGGGGAGGTCAGGGCCGCCGCCGCGTTGATCCGCTCCACCGTCAGCGCCGGCAGGGTGCCCGCGCGGGAGCCGGCGGCCAGCGCCGCCACGGCCGCCTCCAGGCGCGGATCCCCGGGATCCGGCCAGGCCAGCAGGGTCTTGCCGCCGCGCTCCAGATACAGGGTCAGCTCCCCGTCGACCAGCACCACCAGGGAGCCCGCCTTGCGGCCCGGCTTGTGCGCGGCGCCCGCCGGGGGCTCCGGCCAGGGCAGGGCCGCCCCGTACGCGTTCGCCGGATCGGCGGCGGCCAGAACCACCGCCGCCAGCGGCGGAGGGTTCTTCTCGGCGGCGCGGAGCCGGTCCACGGCCCCGTCCATCGCGAACTGGGCCGCGCCCAGACCCTCCACCACGTACCCCCGGCGGGCTTGGCCGCCGTCCTCGAACGCCGACAGCACCCGGTAGACCGCGCTGAAGCCGCCCTCGACGCCCTCCGCCGCGACCGCCCCCCGCGTGACCACCCCGTGCCGGTCCAGCAGGGTGCGGGCCAGGGCGTGCGCCCGGTGGGTCGGGTCGGGGGCCTGCGCGGGCAGCAGCGACCAGCGGCCCGAGACCGTGGGCGGGCCGTTGCGGGACACCGACGCGCCCAGGCTGCCGTACCGGCCGCGCGGAACGGTGCGCCGGGCCCGGTGCGCGGTGGCGCCCGCCGTACGGCCCGAGCCCAGCAGCGAGCGCAGGGGGGCCAGGGTGTCGTTCGTCAGCCGGCCCGACCAGGCCAGGTCCCACAGCACCTCGGAGAGCTCCAGGTCGGAGGCCTCCGGGTGGCGGGCGCGGACGGACTGGGTGATCTGCCGGAAGAACAGGCCGTACCCGCCGGACAGGCTCTCCAGGACCGCCTGGTGCAGCGGGCCCGGCTCCAGCGGATGCGGCTCGGGCAGCAGCAGCGGAGCGGCGTCCGCCAGGTACAGGGAGATCCAGCCGTCCTTGCCCGGCAGGGCCCCCGCACCCGCCCACACCACCTCCCCGGTACTGGTCAGCTCGTCCAGCAGCGTCGGCGAGTACCCCGCCACCCGCGAGGGCAGGATCAGCCGCTCCAGCGCCGAAGCCGGCACCGGTGCCCCCTGGAGCTGCTCCACGGCGCGGGCCAGGCCGTCGATCCCGCGCAGGGCCCCGCCCAGGTGCTGCCACTGGGGCAGGAAGGTGGCCAGAGAGGCCGGCGGGACCGGCTCCAGCTCCTGGCGCAGCGCCGCCAGCGAACGCCGCCGCAGCCTGCGCAGCACCGTCGCGTCGCACCACTCCTGGCCGATGCCCGCCGGATGGAACTCGCCCTGCACCACCCGGCCCGCCGCCGCGAGCCGGTGCAGGGCGCCCTCGGTCACCGCCGCGCCCAGGCCCAGGCGGGCGGCCACCACAACCGTGGTGAACGGCCCGTGGGTGCGCGCGTACCGGGCCAGGAGATCGCCGAGCGGGTCCTTGACCGGCTCGGTGAACGCCTCCGGCACCCCGACCGGCAGGGCCGTGCCCAGCGCGTCCCGCAGCCGGCCCGCGTCCTCGATCGCCGCCCAGTGGTCCGCGCCGCCGATCCGCACCCGGATCGCCCGCCGGGCCGCCTCCAGCGCCCGCGCCCAGGCGGGCTCGGCCCCGCGCGCGGCCAGCTCGGCATCCGTCAGCGGGCCCAGCAGCCGCAGCAGGTCCGCCACCGACTCGGCGTCCTTGGCGCGCCGGTCCTCCGTCAGCCACTGGAGCTCCCGCTCCAGTTCCTCCAGCACCTGCGCGTCGAGCAGCTCCCGCAGCTCGGCCTGGCCCAGCAGCTCGGCCAGCAGCCGGGAGTCCAGCGACAGTGCCGCCGCCCGCCGCTCGGCCAGCGGCGAGTCCCCCTCGTACAGGAACTGCGCCACGTACCCGAAGAGGAGGGAACGGGCGAACGGCGAGGGTTCCGGGGTGGTGACCTCGACCAGCCGGACCCGGCGCGCCTCGATGTCCCCCATCAGCTCGGCCAGGCCCGGTACGTCGAACACGTCCTGGAGGCACTCGCGTACGGCTTCCAGCACGATCGGGAAGGAGCCGAACTCCGAAGCCACCTGGAGCAGTTGCGAGGCGCGCTGGCGCTGCTGCCACAGCGGGGTCCGCTTGCCCGGACTGCGGCGCGGCAGCAGCAGCGCGCGCGCCGCGCACTCGCGGAACCGGGAGGCGAACAGGGCCGAGCCGCCCACCTGGTCGGTGACGATCCCCGAGACCTCGCCCTGGTCGAAGGCCACGTCCGCCGCTCCCAGCGGGGCCTGTTCGTCGTCGAACTCGAACGCCGCCGGCCGGGCGGGATCGTGGTCCAGCAGGTCCATGGAGAGCAGGTCGGCGTCCGGCAGGCGCAGCACGATCCCGTCGTCGGCGTGCATCACCTGGGCGTCCATGCCGTACTTCTCGGCGAGGCGGGCGCCCAGCGCCAGCGCCCACGGAGCGTGCACCTGCGCGCCGAAGGGGGAGTGGACGACGACCCGCCAGTCGCCGAGCTCGTCCCGGAACCGTTCGACCAGGATGGTCCGGTCGTCCGGCACGTGCCCGCAGGCCTCCCGCTGCTCCGCCAGGTAGGCGAGCACGTTGTCGGCGGCCCAGCCGTCGAGGCCGGCCGCCAGCAGCCGCAGCCGGGCGTCCCCGTCGGAGAGCGCGCCCAGCTCCCGGAGGAACGCGCCGACCGCGCGGCCCAGTTCCAGGGGGCGGCCCAGCTGGTCGCCCTTCCAGAACGGCAGCCGGCCCGGCACTCCGGGGGCGGGGGTGACCAGGACCCGGTCACGGGTGATGTCCTCGATCCGCCAGGAGGTGGTGCCCAGGGTGAACACGTCGCCCACGCGGGACTCGTAGACCATCTCCTCGTCCAGCTCGCCGACCCGGCCGCCGCCCTTCTTCGGGTCGGCGCCCGCCAGGAACACCCCGAACAGGCCCCGGTCCGGGATGGTGCCCCCGGAGGTGACCGCGAGGCGCTGCGCACCGGGCCGCCCCGTGACCGTCCCGGCGACCCGGTCCCACACCACGCGCGGTCTGAGCTCGGCGAACGCGTCCGACGGGTAGCGGCCCGCCAGCATGTCCAGCACCGAGGTGAACGCCGACTCGGGCAGCGCCGCGAAGGGCGCCGCCCGCCGCACCAGCGCGAGCAGCTCGTCCAGCTGCCAGGTGTCCATGGCGGTCATCGCCACCAGCTGCTGGGCGAGCACGTCCAGCGGGTTGGAGGGGATCCGCAGCGACTCGATCGCCCCGGTCCGCATCCGCTCGGTGACCACGGCGGCCTGGACCAGGTCCCCCCGGTACTTGGGGAAGACCACGCCGGTGGAGACGGCGCCCACCTGGTGCCCGGCGCGGCCCACGCGCTGGAGCCCCGACGCCACCGACGGCGGCGACTCCACCTGCACCACCAGGTCCACGGCGCCCATGTCGATGCCCAGCTCCAGGCTGGAGGTGGCGACCACGGCGGGCAGCCGGCCCGCCTTCAGGTCCTCCTCGACCAGCGCCCGCTGCTCCTTGGACACCGAACCGTGGTGCGCGCGGGCCAGCAGCGGCGGGGCGCCCAGGGCGGCGCCCGACTGGGCCATGATCTCCGCCGGGGGCGGGGCACCCTCGGCGAGCGGCTCGCCCGTGGCCCGCTCGTGGGCGATCTCGTTGAGCCGGTTGCACAGCCGCTCCGCGAGACGGCGGGAGTTGGCGAACACGATCGTCGACCGGTGGGCCTGCACCAGGTCCGCGATCCGCTCCTCCACATGGGGCCAGATCGACGGCTTGTCGCCGCCCTCCCGGCCCTCGGTCGCCGGGGAGCCGCCCAACTCGCCCATGTCCTCGACCGGGACGACCACCGACAGGTCGAACTCCTTGGACGAGGGCGGCTGCACGATCTCCACCCGGCCGCGAGGCGCGAGGTAGCGGGCCACCTCCTCCACCGGCCGGACCGTCGCCGACAGCCCGATCCGGCGGGCCGGCCGCGGCAGCAGCTCGTCCAGACGCTCCAGGGACAGCGCCAGATGCGCGCCGCGCTTGGTCCCGGCGACCGCGTGCACCTCGTCCAGGATGACCGTCTCCACCCCGGACAGCGCCTCCCGCGCCGCCGAGGTCAGCATCAGGAACAGCGACTCCGGCGTGGTGATCAGGATGTCCGGCGGCCGCGTCGCCAGCGCCCGGCGCTCGGCGGCCGGTGTGTCCCCCGAGCGGATCCCCACCCGGATGTCCGGCTCGGGCAGCCCCAGGCGGGCCGACTCCTGCCGGATCCCCGTCAGCGGACTGCGCAGGTTGCGCTCCACGTCCACCGCCAGGGCCTTCAGCGGCGACACGTACAGCACCCGGCACCGCTTGCGCGCCTCGGCCGGCGGCGGCTGCGAGGCGAGCCGGTCCAGGGCGGCGAGGAAGGCGGCCAGGGTCTTGCCGGAACCCGTCGGCGCCACCACCAGGACGTCCGAGCCCTCCCCGATGGCCCGCCAGGCGCCCTCCTGCGCGGAGGTGGGCGTACGGAAGGCCCCCGTGAACCACGAGCGGGTCGCGGGGGAGAACGAGTCGAGCGCAGCGCCTGCCATGCCCCCATCGTGCACCCCGCCTCTGACAACCGGGCCCACCTGGGCAAACGCCCGGTCGCGGCGGGGCGCAGAATGAGGGCATGGGGACGGACGGCGGGCGGCGGGAGTGGGCGCGGCACTGGCAGTACGAGGAACTGCCCGGCCTCGACCTGCTGCGCGCCCACTACGTGCGCCACACCTTCCCGCGCCACGCCCACGACGGGTACGTCATCGCCGCCGTCACCGGCGGCATCGAGGAGATCGGCCTGCCCGGCGGCACCGTACGGGCCGGGCCGGGCAGCGTGGTGCTGATCAACCCGGAGGTCGCGCACACCGCCCGCGCCGGGGTTCCCGAAGGCTGGGCGTACGCCACCCTCTACTCCCCGCGGGAGCTGATCGCCGAGGTCGCCGCCGAGATCGCCACCCCGCGCGGCACCCCCGGGTTCACCGCCGACACGGTCGCCGACGCGCAGGGCGCGCGGGCCATCACCGAGGTCCACCGGGCCGCCGAGGCCGGGAACGCGCTGGCAGCCGACACCCTGCTGCGGGGCGTGGTGGCCCGGATGCTCACGAGGCACGCCGGCCCGCTGCCCGCCCGCACCGTGCGCGGCGCGGGCACCGCCGACGCCGAACGGGCCCGGGCCGTGCTGGAGGAGCGGATGGCCGAGCCGCCCTCGCTGGAGCAGCTCGCGGCCGAGCTCGGCACCAGCCCCTTCGCGCTGCTGCGCGCCTTCCGGGAGCGGTACGGGATGCCCCCGCACACCTGGCTGACCGACGCCCGGGTGCGCAGGGCGCGCCGGCTGCTCGACGCGGGCGTCCCGCCCGCCGAGGCGGCCGTCACCGTCGGCTTCACCGACCAGCCGCACCTGAACCGGCACTTCACCCGCATCGTCGGCGTCCCGCCGGGCGCCTACCGGCGGGAGCGCGCGGGTTAGCCTGCGTCCATGGACACGGGGGGACTGCCGGAGCTGTACGAGGCGCGGGTGCGGGGCCGGGTGCCCGAAACCCCGCCCGTCGGGGCCGTGATGTGCCACGACGAGCCCGTCGTGCGCACGCACTACGGCACGCACGGCACCGTCGACCACCCTCCGCTGGCCGGCCTGCCGCCGGCCGGCCTGGTGCGCCGCCAGGCGCAGGCCTTCGCCGCGCGCCGCGAAGGCGCCCGCTGGAAGGTCCACGGCCACGACCCGGCGGGCCTCGGAGGGGAACTGGAGGCGGCCGGGTTCGTGCCGGGCCCCGAGCGGTCGGTCCTGGTCGCCGCCTTCGCCGGGCTCGCGCCGCAGCAGGGCCCTCCCGCCGACGTGCGCTCCCTGGGCGACTGGGAGGCCGATCCCGCCTGGTGGCCGCGGCTGCGGGAGCTGGCCGCCCCCGGCGGGCCGCACCCCGGCCCGCTGGACGAGTTCGAGACCGATGCCGCCTGGTGCTTCGGCCGGGGCGACGCCGCCGTGGTCCTGGAGGGCGGCCGGCCCGTCGCCGCCGGCTGGGCGCGGGTGGTGCCCGGCACGGACGTCGTGGCCGTCGGCGGTCTCACCTCGGCCGCGGCCGCCGCCGACCTGGTCCGCAGCTGGCAGGGGCTCGGGGCGGCGTACCGGTACGAGGGCGCCCGGTACTGCTGCGCCGAGGCCGCCGGGGAAACGCGTACGGCCCTGCTCGCGGCCGGCTTCACCGAGGTGGCGACCGTACGCACCTTCACCCTGGCCCCCCAGGGCGGTCCGGCCGCGTCGGCCCGCCCGGTGCTGGGGTTCGGCGGGGCCCGGCAACAGGCGGTGTGGGACCGGCTGTGGGGGGAGTTCGGCTTCCGCACCAAGGTCGTGGAGATGCCCGGCTTCGCCCCGCCCGCCCCGTCCGCCACCTGGCGGCTCGGCGACCCCGTCGAGGAGCACACCCGCCCGGTGGAGCGGGCGGTGCGGGGCGCGCTGACCGCCGCCACCGCGCCCGGGGACCGGCTGTACTGGATGGACTGGCAGCACCCCTGCTACGACTTCGACCCGCACCGGGCCGGGCGCCCCGGGCAGCCGCCCTGGCCGGGCTGGGCCTTCCCGAACGGCGACTTCTACCTCTACCTCGACCCGGAGCTGCGCTTCGGCACCTTCGGCCACCCCTGGGAGCCCGCCCTGACGGTGTTCGGGGCCCCGCTGCTCGCGGCCGCGGCGCCGGACCTGACCCGGCTCCTCGGGGATCCGGTGCGCCGGCAGGACTGAGCCGGGCGCGCGCGAGGACGCGGACGTAGCCGGGCCGGGCGCAAGAACGTACAAGACCCGGCCGGTCCTCCCCGCCTACCTTCGCGGCGTGGGAGAACATCAGATGGTGATACAAGAGGTCCCCGGCACGGTCGACGGCCGGCCGCGGGCCGCCGTCGTGCGGGATTCGCTCGGGGTCGGCGTGGCCGTCGGACTGTCGGGGTTCGCGTTCGGGGTGACCGCGGCCGGGGCCGGGATCAGCGTGCTCCAGGCCTGTGTGCTGAGCCTGCTCGTCTTCACCGGCGCCTCGCAGTTCGCGCTGGTCGGAGCGCTCGCGGCGGGCGGGAATCCGTTCACCGCCGCCGCCGGGGCCTTCTTCCTCGGCACCCGCAACGCCTTCTACGGGCTGCGGCTGTCCCAGCTGCTGGCCCTCCCGAAGGCCGTACGGCCCCTCGCCGCGCACTGGGTGATCGACGAGACCACCGCCGTGGCCCTGGCCCAGCCCGACCGCAGGTCGGCCCGGCTCGGCTTCACCGTGACCGGGCTCGCCCTCTACGTGCTGTGGAACCTCACCACGCTGCTGGGCGCGCTCGGCGCCGAGGCCATCGGCGACACCGCCGCGTGGGGGCTGGACGCCGCCGGGCCGGCCGTGTTCCTCGCCCTGCTCGCACCGATGCTCAAGAGCGCCACCGAGCGGGCCGTCGCCGCCCTCGCCCTGGTGCTGGGGCTGGGCTCCCTGCCGGTGCTGCCGGCCGGGGTGCCCGTACTGATCGCCGCGCTGGCCGCGCCCGCGGTGCTGTGGATGAAGGGACGCCGCTCGTGAACGTCTGGATCGCCATCGGGCTCACCGTCGCCGGATGCTACGCCGTCAAGCTCGCCGGACTGCTCGTGCCCGCCGGGGCCCTGGAACGCCCCGTGGTACGCCGCCTCTCCGCCCTGCTCCCCGTCGCGCTGCTCGCCGCGCTCACCGCCCAGCAGACCTTCAGCACCGGCAACGAGCTGGTCCTCGACGCCCGCGCCGCCGGGCTCGCCGCCGCCGGGGTCGCGCTGCTGCTGCGCGCCCCGTTCCTGCTGGTCGTCGGCGCGGCCGTGGTGGTCACCGCGGGCGTCCGGGCCCTGGGAGGCTGACCCCGCCGGCCCCGGCCGGGGCCCCGATCGGCCGCCCGTACGCCCGCAGGGTCAGCAGGGCCTCCAGGGTGGCGATCGGCCGCCGCTCCAGCGAGCTGCCCGGCGCCCAGGCCCGGCGCCGCACCGGCCAGCCGCCGTCGGGCTGCTGCTCCGCCGCGAGGAAGTCCAGCGAGCGCCGCATCTCCTCGTCGGTGAACCAGCCCCGGGCCAGTGACTCCGGCCGCCGCGCGTAGTCGTACGGGAACAGCTGCTCGCCCGGTGCGTAGCCGGGGGCGGTCGGGTACTCCGCGCGCCGGTCCGGTTCGAGCACCGCCAGCCGCCGCTCGCGCACCAGCCGGCCCAGCCGGTCCGCGGCCGCCGCGGCGCGGGCCCGGTCGGGGGCGCCGTCGAGGAAGGCCACCGCGCTCTGGACCTCGTACGGGTGGGTGTGGCGCAGCGTCTCGACCCGCTCCCAGCAGAAGTCCGTGGCCCGGAACAGCCAGGCGTGCCAGATCCGGTTGCGGTGCAGCACCCCGACGACGGGGCCCGTGGTCAGCAGCGTTCCCGGCGGGTCGTCGCACACCGGGTGGTACGGGGCGGCGGGATAGTCCCGGGGGCCCGCCAGGACCAGCGGGAGCGCGCCCTCCGGGGTGGAGACCCGGGTCAGGTGGCGGCAGAGCCGCTCGATGCGCTGCCCGGAGCACCGGCCGAGGGCGTCGAGGATCCGCAGGGCGTGCGCGGTGTGCAGGGGCTGGCTCAGCGGGCCGCGCAGGTCGGGGTCGAGCGCGTGCCCGTAGCCGCCGTCGTCGCCGAGGTAGGAGCCGAGGGCGGCGTCGACCGGGTCGGGATCCCCGCCGAGGAAGTGGAACGCGAACCGCCGCTGCTCCAGCACCCGGGCCGTGAGCCAGGTGAACCGCTCGGCGCGGGCCAGCGGGGTGGACGCGGGGGAGGCGGGGGCGGAGGTGGCCGTCGGGGCCGCCGGGCTCGGTGGGGCAGGCGCGGAAGCTTCGTCTCCAGGCATGCGTGACACCGTAGGGCGCGCGCACGGGGGTGCAGGGGAGCAACGGGGCCGGTGCACTCTCCGGGGCGGGATACTGGAGGCATGCGGTTGACGATTTTCTGGGAGCGGATGGCCGAGCACTTCGGCGTGGGCTACGCGGACTCCTTCGCCCGGGACCACGTGATGGCCGAGCTGGGCGGACGGACCGTCCACCAGGCGCTGGACGAGGGCTGGGAGACCAAGGACGTGTGGCGCGCGGTGTGTTCGGCGATGGACGTCCCGGCCTCGCTGCGCTGACGCGGCCCCGGGCCGCGCGCGCCGCGCGGCGGCGGACCCGCCGGCCCGCCGGGTCCCGTGCGGCTTCGTGGTCCGGACGGCCGTTGGGACAGACTGGACGGCGTGGCAGCGAGAGAAGAGACGACCGACCAGACGACGGGCGCGACGGCGGACGGGACGGCTGGTGAGCCGACGGGCGCGGCACCCGGCGGCCCCGGAGCCGATGCTCCCGCGGCCCCCGCGGGCGCGGGCACCGTCCCGCCCGGGACCGCCCCGGCCGGGGGAGAGGCGCGGATGCCGCGCTGGCTGCCGCGCGCGGTGGTCCTCGTTCTGGCCCTCGTCGCCTGTTTCCAGCTCGGCAGCTGGGCCTTCCACCAGCTGATCGGGCTGCTGGTCAACATCCTGATCGCGTTCTTCCTCGCGCTCGCCATCGAACCGGCCGTGGCCAGGATGGCGGCCCGCGGCATGCGCCGCGGGCTCGCCACCTTCCTGGTCTTCCTGGGCGTGTTCGTCGCGGGCGCGGGATTCCTCGCGCTGCTCGGCTCCATGCTCGCCGGGCAGATCATCGACATGGTGGCAGGCTTCCCGGGCTACCTCGACTCGGTGATCGACTCGATCAACCGGACCTTCCACACCGATCTGTCCCGGCTGGAGATCCAGGACAGCCTGCTGCACTCCCAGTGGCTCCAGAAGTACGTGCAGAACAGCGCCACCGGTGTGCTCGACGTGTCCGCCACCGTGCTCGGCGGGCTCTTCAGGCTCCTGACGATCTTCCTGTTCTCCTTCTACTTCGCCGCCGACGGGCCCAGGCTGCGGCGCGCGCTGTGCTCCGTACTGCCGCCCGCGAAGCAGCGGGAGGTGCTCCGGGCCTGGGAGATCGCCGTGGCGAAGACGGGCGGCTACCTGTACTCGCGCGGGCTGATGGCACTGATCTCCGGCATCGCGCACTACGTCCTCTTCGCGGTGCTCGACGTGCCGTACGCCCCCGCCCTCGCGGTGTGGGTGGGGCTGGTCTCCCAGTTCATCCCCACCATCGGCACCTACCTGGCGGGTGCGCTGCCGATGCTGATCGCCTTCGCCGACGATCCCTGGGACGCGCTGTACGTCCTCGGATTCGTGGTGGTCTACCAGCAGTTCGAGAACTACGTCCTGCAGCCGAAGCTGACCTCCAAAACGGTGGACATCCACCCCGCGGTGGCCTTCGGATCGGTCATCGCGGGCACCGCCCTGCTGGGCGCGGTCGGGGCGCTCATCGCGATCCCGGCCGTCGCCACCCTGCAGGCCTTCCTCGGCGTGTACGTGAAGCGGTACGAGCTGACGGGTGCGGCGGCCGGCGAGGCTACTGCGCTGCGTCCCCGCCGAGTACGGCTGCGAGGGCTTCGGTGACGGCCGCCTCGGCGGCGTCCTTGCCGAGGCCGGCGCCGCTGAGCGGGCCTTCGCCGTTCTCCAGCTCCAGGAGCGCGAGCAGGATGTGTTCGGTGCCGACGTAGCCGTGGCCCAGGCGCAGGGCCTCGCGGAAGGTGAGCTCCAGGGCCTTCTTGGCGTTCGCGTCGAAGGGGACGAGCTCGGGGACCTCGGCCTCGGCCGGGGGCAGGGCGGCGGTCGCGGCGGTGCGCAGGGCTGCCGCGGTGACGCCGCGGGAGGTGAGGACGTGGGCGGCCAGGCCCTCGGTCTCGCCGAGCAGGCCGAGCAGCAGGTGCTCGGTGCGGATCTCGGTGTTTCCGGCGGCGCGGGCCTCGTTCTGCGCGGACATGACCACGTTGCGGGCGCGGGGGGTGAACCGGCCGAAGCCCGCGTTCGGGTCGAGGCCGGGGTCGCCGTCCTTGTCCGCCTTGGGCACGAAGCGCTTCTGGGCGGCCTGGCGGGTGACGCCCATGCTGCGGCCGATGTCGGTCCAGGAGGCGCCGGAGCGGCGGGCCTGGTCGACGAAGTGGCCGATGAGGTGGTCGGCCACGTCGCCGAGGTGCTCGGCGGCGACGACGGCGTCGGTGAGCTGGTCGAGGGTGTCGGAGTGGACCTTCTTGATCGCCTCGATCAGGTCGTCGAGGCGTACCGGATTGGTCATGCGAACGGGTTCCACCGAAGGGTTCGTCATGAATGCAACCCTAGGTTGACACTCCGAGGGGTGTCAACCAGTGGTTGTCACTCGACTGTGCGCGGCCTCCGTATAGGGCCGTGATGCGGAGGGTGCGTAGACCTGGCCCCCATGAGTGTGGACACCAGTGACACGCGTACGGGCCGGGCCGCGAAGGCGTCCGGTCGCGCCCGCCCGGCCCTGTCGAACTCGCTGGCGGGACGGGCCCCCGCGCCCGCGTCGCCCGCCCGGGCCACCGCCCTGCACAGCGGCGGGGTCGCGGCGGCCGCACTGCTGGCGCTCGTCGGCATCGGCGCGGTCCTGCGCGAGCCGGTGCTGATCCCGCCGATCGCGGCGAGCGCGGCGATCGTCTACGGGGTACCCGCGCTGCCGCTGGCCCAGCCGCGCAGCGTCGTCGCCGGGCACCTGCTGTGCGCGGCGGTGGGTTATCTGGGGCTGGCCCTGCTGGGTGGCGCGCCGTGGGTGGCGGCGCTGGGGGCGGGGGTGGCGGTGGGGGTGATGACCCTGGCCCGGACCCCGCATTCGCCGGCGGCGGCGACCACCGTGGTGGTGGTGCTCCAGGCGCCGGACCCGGTGGTGTTCGTACCGCTGCTGACGGGGGCGGCGCTGCTGCTGGTGCTGGCCGGGATGGCCGCCTCGCGGGCCCGGCGGGGCGCGGTGCGCTACCCCGTGTACTGGTGGTGAGCCGGGGGCGGAGGGGGCTGGGGACGAGGCCCCCTCCGCCGGCCGGGCCGTCAGGCGTCAGGCGGTGGGCTGGTTCTGACCCGTCAGCAGGCCGAGCAGCTGGTCCATCTCGCCGCGCCAGATGCGGTGCACGTTCATCCGGGTCGGTGCGGCCTGGCCGGGGAGCTGCATGCGGAAGGAGCTCCAGACGGCGTTGCGCTTGACCTCGGTGATGCTGCCGACGGCCTCGGCGGGCGATATCGCGAAGACGATCTCCTGGGGGCGGTTGCTCATCCGGCTCGCCTTGTGGAGCACCACGGCCTGCTCGGTGACGGTGACGAAGTAGTAGGAGAGGAAGGCCTGGCCGATGAGGCCGAGCATGCTCATCAGCCACACGCTGGGGCCGGCGATGGCCTGGATCGTGACGATGGGCTTGTCGGCGGGGTTGGCCTGGGCGAGGGCTTCTGCCACCTGCTGCTGGATCGTGGCCTTCTTGATGGCCATGGGTCCTCCTGAGCGGAATTTTTCGCGGCCCCCGTCGTCGGGGGCACCGCAGAGTACCGGCCATTCGGGGGCGGTTTCACGCCAGCCCGGGGTGGTGGCCCATGCGCCCCGGTATGGGCATCGGCGCCCGTCTCGCGGGGTGTTGGAATGGTTGATTCCGGATGTGTTTCCGGCCGTTCCGGCGGGGGTGCCGCCCAACCGGGGAGGCCCTCTTGTGGGTTGGGTTCCCCAGTTTGAGAATGCGCATGACAACCGGAGGTCTTCGGTCGTCACATCCGTCACCAGAGGGGACCCCCCACATGAACAAGCCTCTCGCCGCCGTCGCGCTCTCCTTACTCCTGACCGGAGTGGCGGCGGCCCCGGCCATGGCATCGGCCTCCGACGCCGCGCCGGCCGTCGCGGTCACGTACGCGGGCACGGTCGCGCTCAGCAACTGCTCCGGCTCCGTCGTCCGCACCCCGAACTCCCAGCCCGGCGACCCGGCGCTCGTCCTGTCCAACGGGCACTGCCTGGAAACCGGCTTCCCGGCGGCCGGCGAAGTACTCGTCAACCGGGCGTCCAGCCGCACGTTCTCCCTGCTCAACGCCTCGGGCTCGAAGGTGGCGACGCTGCGCGCCAGCAAGATCGCCTACGGGACGATGACCGACACGGACGTCTCGCTCTACCAGCTGACCAAGACGTACGCGCAGATCCAGAGCCAGTACGGGATAGCCGCGCTCACCCTCAACGACGCCCACCCGGTGCAGGGTTCGTCCATCAAGGTCGTCTCCGGGTACTGGAAGCGCACCTACAGCTGCAACGTCGACGGGTTCGCGTACCGCCTCAAGGAGGGCGCCTGGACCTGGAAGGACTCGGTCCGCTACACCTCGTCCTGCAACACCATCGGCGGCACGTCCGGCTCGCCGGTGATCGACACGACGACGGGCAAGGTCGTCGCCGTCAACAACACGGGCAACGAGGACGGCCAGCGCTGCACGGACAACAACCCGTGCGAGGTCGACGCGAGCGGCAACGTGACGGTCCGCCAGGGCATCAACTACGCCCAGCAGACCTACACCCTCGTCCCGTGCATCGGCCCCGGCAACCAGATCGACCTGACCCGCCCCGGCTGCGCCCTGCCGAAGCCGTAGTCCTGTCCCGCGTCCTGGCCTGCCATGCGGGACAGGACGCGGGTCACGGCGTGGGCGAGGCCCCGGTGACGGACATCCAGTGCCGGACGGTCTCCCGGTGGGAGCCGGCGGCCGTACCCGCGGCCACCGCCGCAGCGTCCTCGTCCCCGTCCCCGTCCCCGTCCCCGTCCCCGGCGGAGCGCGGCAGGCCCGCGCGGGTCAGCAGGACGAGCGGCCACTCGGGGCCCGCGCCGGGCGGTTCCCCGTCGAAGGGGACCCAGTCCCAGGGCCCCTCGAACCGCCAGGCCCGGTCCGCGGCGTCGGCGACCTCGTCGCCCGGCTCCAGGAACGCGTACGGGCGCAGCAGCAGCTCGTAGGTGTAGGGGATCCCGTTGTCGGGGTGGAGGCCGTAGCCATGGCCGTAGAGATGGCTGCCGTCCGGGAACTCCCGGTAGGACAGGCCGAGGGGCAGCACGGACACGGTCACCCCGGGGCGAGGCAGCCAGCCCGTCTCCATCGCCGGGTCGTGGAGGTCGACGCACGTCACGTGCACCACCGTCGGCGGCACCCCGACCAGACAGGCGTCCCCGGCCTTCAGGCGCTCGGGCGGCGGATCGGTCCGGAACAGCTCCACCTCCGCCTCCGGGATGATGGACCCCTCCCTCTCCACGCCCAGGGCGACGACCCCGTTCCGGTCGTAGAAGTCGCTGCCGGTGTCGATGTCCCACCACGGCCACCGCACGGCGATGGAGTTCCACTCCACGCCCCGCTCGACCACGGCCGGCGTGAAGGGGCATGCGACGGACAGCACGTCCCCGGCCCGGAAGCCGGGGTCTTCCGCGTACGTCATCGGGAGGCCCTCACAGCCCCTGAGCGGCCCGCAGCCGCTCGATCTGGCGGAGGGCGGGCCGTTCGGCGAGGCGGGGGTGCGGGTCCGGCCCCATCCCCACCATGTCGACGACGCACACGCCGACCCGGGCCACGATGCGGTCGAGGACCTCGTCGGGCGCGCTGGACCCCTCCTCGTGGACGGTCATCCGGATGCGGATCGTGTCCTCGGGGAAGCCCGGCGCGTCGAGGTCCTCGTACCGCACGGTCGCGGTGCTGCCGTCGGAGCCGTTCCGGGGGCAGGCGGCCACGGCCGAGCGCAGCTCCGCGAAGGCCGTCGCGGCGCCCGTGCCCGCATGGGACGCGAGGAAGGTCACCCGGGGGTTCTCCGGTGCGCCGTCGTCGAAGGTCTGGGTGACGGCCGCCTGGGCTCCCCGCTGGCCGAGCAGGGCCCACAGGGTGCGGCACGATTCCGGGCCCGGCACCGGGACGGGGGCCTTCAGCTCGGAAGGGTGGACGTCGCGGATCCCGCGTGCGGGGTCCTGGACCCCGGGGGCCTCGCCCGGCTGCAGCGTCAGCTCCCGCAGCCGCGCGGTGTCCGGTATCTCGCCGGGCGCCCCCGGCTTCGGCAGGGGAACGGAAGGGGAGGCCGGCGGACCCGTCCGCGCCGCCGAGGGGGCGACGGGGGCCGGCGTCCCGGAGGAGCGGCCGGCCGTCGGGGAGTCCGTGCCGCCGGAGCAGGCGGAGAGCGTGAGGCAGCCGGCGGCCGCCAGCGCGATGGAGAGACGGCGCTTGAACATGTGAGCCCCCCGGCGATGAGCGGATCAGGGATGATCCGCGCCGCACTGTAGCCGTGCCCCGCGGCCCCGCCTCCGGGCACCCTCCCGGAGCGGGCGTGGCTCGCTTGACAGGGAAATCGAACATCCATTCTGATGGGTTATCCACAGCCGAAACGGGCGTGGGAGCGCATTGTCAGTGGCAGGCGTTAGCGTCAATGGCGTGAAGCGATCGACTCAAGCAAACCGGGTGGAACCCATGGCAGGCACCGACCGCGAGAAGGCTCTCGACGCCGCGCTCGCGCAGATTGAACGGCAATTCGGCAAGGGTGCGGTCATGCGCCTCGGCGACAAGCCGAACGACCCCATCGAGGTCATCCCCACCGGGTCGACCGCGCTGGACATCGCCCTCGGCGTCGGCGGTCTGCCGCGCGGCCGTGTGGTCGAGATCTACGGCCCGGAGTCCTCCGGTAAGACGACTCTGACCCTGCACGCCGTGGCCAACGCGCAGAAGGCCGGCGGCACCGTCGCCTTCGTGGACGCCGAGCACGCGCTCGACCCCGAGTACGCCCGGGCCCTCGGCGTGGACACCGACAACCTCATCCTGTCCCAGCCGGACACCGGCGAGCAGGCCCTTGAGATCGTCGACATGCTGGTCCGCTCCGGCGCGCTCGACCTGATCGTCATCGACTCCGTCGCGGCGCTCGTGCCGCGCGCGGAGATCGAGGGCGAGATGGGCGACTCGCACGTGGGTCTCCAGGCCCGCCTGATGAGCCAGGCGCTCCGCAAGATCACCGGTGCGCTGAACCAGTCCAAGACCACCGCGATCTTCATCAACCAGCTCCGCGAGAAGATCGGTGTGATGTTCGGCTCGCCGGAGACCACGACCGGTGGCCGCGCGCTGAAGTTCTACGCCTCCGTGCGCATCGACATCCGCCGCATCGAGACCCTGAAGGACGGCACGGAGGCGGTCGGCAACCGCACCCGGTGCAAGGTCGTCAAGAACAAGGTCGCGCCCCCCTTCAAGCAGGCCGAGTTCGACATCCTCTACGGCCAGGGCATCAGCCGCGAGGGCGGCCTGATCGACATGGGCGTGGAGCACGGCTTCATCCGCAAGGCCGGTGCCTGGTACACGTACGAGGGCGACCAGCTGGGCCAGGGCAAGGAGAACGCCCGCAACTTCCTGAAGGACAACCCCGACCTCGCCAACGAGATCGAGCGGAAGATCAAGGAGAAGCTCGGCGTGGGCGTCCGCAAGGACGCCGAGGGTGACGAGCCCGCCGCCGCGCCGGCCGACGCCTCCGTGCCCGCCCCGGCGTCGAAGGCCAAGCCCGCGGCCAAGGCCGCCGTGGCCAAGAGCTGACCGTGCGGGAAGAGCAGGAGAGGGGCGGCAGAGCTCCTGGCGGCCGTGAGGGCCGCCAGGAGCTGCCGCCCCAGAGTCCCGAGGAGCAGGCGCGGGCGATCTGCCTGCGCCTGCTCACCGGGATGCCGCGCACCCGGCGGCAGCTGGAGGAGGCCCTGGCGAAACGGGGCATCCCCGAGGAGGTGTCGCAGGAGGTCCTCTCCCGGTACGAGGAAGTGGGCCTGATCGACGACGCCGCCTTCGCCGGGGCCTGGGTGGAGTCCCGGCACCGCGGCCGGGGCCTGGCACGCCGGGCGCTCGCGCAGGAGCTGCGGACCAAGGGGGTGCACACCACCCTCGTCCAGGAGGCGCTGGAACAGCTGGACTCCGAGCAGGAGGAGCAGACCGCCCGGGAACTCGTGGAGCGCAAGCTCCGCAGCACCCGCGGCCTGGAGCGGGACAAGCGGATCCGGCGCCTCGCCGGGATGCTCGCCCGCAAGGGGTACCCGGAGGGCATGGCCCTGCGGGTGGTGCGGCGCGCGCTGGAGACCGAGGGCGAGGACGCCGACGACCTGGGGTACCCCGGGTACTGAGCCCTGGCCCCTAGCCGCGGTCCGATCGCGGGTGACCGGCCGCGCCCGGGGGTGGGGGTAGCCCCCGGAAGAGGACGCCGGGGCACTCCAGTGCCGGGAAACCGGCGCGCGGCCAGAGTTGACCGCATGATGCTGCGTTACGCCCTTCAGACCATCCGGGACCGCAAAGCCGGCTTCCTCGGAGCCTTCGTCGCGCTCCTGTGCGCGGCGGCCCTGATCACCGCCTGCGGCACCCTCCTGGAGACCGGACTCCGCGGCCGGATCGCCACCGAGCGCTACGCCGGCACCCCGGTGGTCGTCTCCGCCGACCAGAACGTCCACCAGACGACGGTCAAGGAGAAGAAGGGCAAGACCAAGACGAAGCACAAGGCCAAGCCCGTCGCCGAGCGGGCCTGGCTGCCGGCCTCCACCCTGGAGACCGTACGCTCCGTCCCCGGCGTCGAGCGGGCCGTGCCCGAGCTGACCTTCCAGGCCGTCCCGATCCTCAACGCGCCGGCCGACCCGGCCAGGCCCTCGTACGGGCACGCCTGGACCTCCGCCGTCCTCACCCCCTTCACCCTCGCCGAGGGCCGCGCCCCCCAAGGCGGCGACGAGGTCGTCATCGACCGCGCCCTGGCCGCCCGGGCAGGACTCGCCGCCGGCGCGCGGCTGACCGTACAGGCCACCGGCGAGCCGAAGACCTACACCGTCAGCGGCATCGCGCGGACCGCCGGCGGCGACCTCGGCCGGCAGACCTCCCTGTTCTTCAGCGACGCCGAGGCCGAGCGGCTCGCCGCCCGCGCCGGACAGGTCACCGCCATCGGAGTGCTGCCCCGGCCCGGAGCCGACGCCGCCCAGCTGGCCGCACAGGTCCGCCGGGCGCTGGCAGCCACCCCGCAGGGCGCCACCGCACAGGTGGCCGCCGGGGACGGGCGCGGGCCCGTCGAGTTCCTCGACGCCGCCGGAGCACGGATCAAGCTCGTCTCCATGGGCGGCGCCATGGGCGGCACCTCCCTGCTCGTCGCGATCCTCGTGGTCGTCGGCACCTTCGCCCTCTCCGTCCAGCAGCGCTACCGCGAACTCGCCCTGCTGCGGGCCATCGCCGCCACCCCCAGGCAACTGCGCCGCATGATCGGCCGCGAGGCGCTGGTCGTCGGCCTGGCCGCCGGCATCGCCGGCTCCCTCGCCGGACTGCCCCTCGCCGCCTGGCTGCACGGCCGCTTCGTCACCAGCGGAGTGATCCCGGCCACCCTGGAGCGCACCGCCGGGATCTTCCCGATGTTCGCCGCCGTCGGAGCGAGCCTGCTCGGAGCCTGGGCCGCCGCGCGGATCACCGGTCGCCGGATCGCCCGGATCCGCCCCGCCGAGGCACTGGCCGAAGCCGCCGTCGAGCGGGCCCGCCCCTCCTGGATCCGGACCCTGGCCGGACTGCTCCTGCTGGCCGGCGGAGCGGTGCTGGTCGTGGTACTCGGCTCGCTGCGCACCGAGCCCGCCTCCACCCCGGTGACCTTCCTGGCCGTGGTGGTACTGGCCGGCGCGGTGTCGCTGCTCGGCCCGCTGCTGGTCCGGCTCGCGACCGCGCTGCTCGCCGGACCGCTGCGGCTCGCCGGCCCCGGCGGCCGGCTGGCCACCGCGAACCTGCGCGGCAACGCCACCCGCATGGCCTCCGCCGTCACCCCGCTCACCCTCCTCATCGGCATGACCTGCACCGTGCTCTTCGTCACCCCGACCCTCGGCGACGCGGCCAGGGCACAGGCCCGCGAAGGGGTCCGCGCCCAGTGGGTCGTCACCGCGCAGGGCCCCGGCGTGAGCACCGGTACTGCCGAGCGGATCCGCCGGACCCCGGGCGTCACCGCGGCCACCGAGATCGTGCACACCTCGGTACGGGTCGGCCTGACCAAGTACGCGGCCCAGGGCGTGACCCCGGCCGGCCTGACCCGCACCTGGGACCCGGAGGTCACCCGCGGCAGCCTGGACGGCTTCGGTGAGAACAGCGCCGCCGTCAGCGAACTCGCCGCCGACCAGCTGGGGCTGAAGCCCGGCAGCCCGCTCAAGCTGACGCTGGGCGACGGGACCCCGGTGACGCTGACGGTGTCCGCCGTGTACGGGCGGGGCCTGGGCTTCGGTGACCTGACACTGCCGCACGGCCTGGTGGCCGCGCACGTGGACAACCCCCTCGCCGCCAGTGTGCTCGTCGCGGCGGAGCCGCCGGTCGGCCGGGAGCGGCTGACCGCCCCGGGGCTCGCGGTGCTGTCCGCGGCGGAGGCCGACGCGGCACGGGCGGAGCGGCAGGCGGCCGGCACCGAGATCAACCTGCTGGCCATGGGCCTCGTACTGGCCTTCACCGCCATCGCCGTGGCCAACACCCTGGCGATGTCCACCGCCGAGCGGTTCCGGGAGTTCGCGATGCTGCGGCTGGCCGGGGCGAAGCGGCGGCAGGTGCTGCGGATGCTGCGGACGGAGACCCTGGCGGTGCTGCTGATCGGGGCGGTGCTCGGGTCGGGGATCTCGCTGGCCGTGCTGACCGCGTTCAGCGTGGGCATGACGGGGGTGGCGGCGCCGGCGGTCCTGCCGCTGGTGTACGCGGTGGTGGTCGGCGCGGCCGGGCTGCTGGCGCTGACCGCCACTGCCCTGCCGGGCCGGGCCGCGCTCCGGCTCCGCCCGGTGGAGGTCGCCACCTCCAAGGCGTAGCCCCGGGCCCGTCGGCGTGCCGCCCCTCTCCCTTCCGGACCGGACGGGGGAGGGGCGGCGGTGCTTCAGGTGAGGGGGAGCCCCGCCGCGCGCCAGGCCTGGAACCCGCCCGCGAGGTCCGTCGCCCGGCGCAGCCCCAGCGCGTGCAAGGACGCGGCGGCCAGCGAGGACGCGTAGCCCTCGTTGCAGATCACCACCACCCGCAGGTCGTGCGAGACGGCCTCCGGGAGGCGGTGGGAGCCCTGGGGGTCGAGGCGCCACTCCAGCTCGTTGCGCTCGACGACCACCGCCCCCGGGATCAGGCCGTCCCGCTCGCGCAGCGCCTGGTAGCGGATGTCCACGAGCAGGGCCCCGTCCAGCGAGGCCTCGTACGCCTCCTGCGGGCCGATGCGGTCGTACGTCGCGCGGACCCGCTCCAGCAGCTGGTCGATGCCGACGGCGCTCACTGCCAGTCCGCCGGGCGCTCGACGTGCTCCAGCCGCAGCACGGGACCGCTGCGGCTGTACCGGCGGATCAGCGGCAGCGGCGGGTAGTAGGCGTGGACGGAGACCGCGTGCTCCGAGGCGGACTCGTTGAGCACCTCGTGGACGTGGTGCTCGCCGAAGGCCCGCCCGCTCACCGCGCCGAGGCTGCGGGTGCGGTCCACGTCGGGGGCCAGCTCCAGGCTCTGCCAGCCCTCCGAGGGCAGACGCACCGTCAGGGAGTGCTCCGTCAGCCGGCCCCGCGCGGTGGCGAACGCGCCCCGGGACTCGGCGTGGTCGTGCCAGCCGGTGCCGGTGCCCGGCGGCCAGCCGATCAGCCAGGCCTCGCTGCCGCCCGGCCCGTCGAGCCGGATCCAGGTGCGGCCCTCCGGGTCGAGGGGGAGCGAGTCGACGATCGCCGGGTCGGAGGCGGTGCGCAGGGCGAAGGCGAGGAGTTCCGCCGCCGTCGGGGCAGCGGAGCGGGCAGGGGCGTGCGTGGCCACGGGGGCAGGGGTAGACATGGGCGGTGACCGTCCTGGGGTTCGCGAAGGTGCGCGCGCCGGGCCGGCAGGGCTCAGGGGCGCGCGGAGGGAAGGCGAATCAGCAGGAGGGGCGACACACGCAGCCCGCGTAGCGGAGCAGGTCCATGTGAACCCTCCGCCACAGGCGTACGTCGTTGCCGGTCATGTCCGCGAGTGAACCACGCACCCCCGAGGGCGGTCAATCGATCACGGGGGCGGGTGTGGCGGGCGAGCCCGCCGGGGCGCCCGCGCGGACGGCGTCGGCCGCCGCGTACAGCTCGGCCGGCCGGACCCCCGCGAAGGTGGCCGCCAGGTGCCCGTCCGGGCGTACCAGCAGCACGGTGTGGGCCGGCGCCCCCGGGTAGCCGTCGGCGACCAGCAGGTCGGCCGGGACCGGCAGCGCGCTCACGGCCGCCGCGAGGCGGGGCATCACCCCGGCGCTCAGCCAGTGCCGCCGGTCCCACACCCCGGTGCCCGGCGCGACCAGCAGCACCAGCAGCCGGCCCCGCCCCAGCAGGTCGCGCAGCGGGACGGTGGCTCCGTCGGGCGCGGTCACGGGTACGTTCGCCACGGGCCCGCCCGGCTCGGTCGCCGTCGGGACCTCGCGCACCGCCACGGGCGGGGCGTACACGGGCTGCGCGCCCAGCGGGCCGCGCCCGAGGTGCCCGTCGGTCAGCAGGGCTTCGGCGGAACGCCCCGTCCCGGGCAGCAGGGCGCGCAGGCCGCCACCGCCGCGCAGTACGGGCATGGCCTGGTCGGCGGCGCGGAGCCGGGCGGCGACGGCGGTGCGCCGTTCGCCCTCGTAGCTGTCGAGCAGGGCCTCGGAGGCGCCTTGGTGCCAGGCCAGGGCGAGCTTCCAGGCGAGGTTCTCCGCGTCGCGCAGCCCCTCCTCGACGCCCTGGGTGCCCACCGCGCCCAGCAGGTGCGCGGCGTCCCCGACGAGGAAGGCCCGGCCGTCGCGCCAGCGCAGGGCGAGCCGGTGGTGGAGGGTGTGCACTCCGGTGTCGATGAGGTCGTACGGGGGAGTCGTGCCGCCGCACCACAGGGCCAGGGTGTCCCGGACGAGGGTGACGAGGGCATCGGGCGTGACGAGGTCCCCGCGCGCGGGCAGCAGCCAGTCGAGCCGCCACACCCCGTCGGGCAGCGGCCGGGCGGTGACCTCCTCGGGCCCGGACGGCGGGTTGCGGTGCAGCAACGCTTCGCCGGGCCAGGGCAGTTCGGCACGCAGGGCGGCCACGGCATGCCGCTCGACGGCGGTCCGGCCGGGGAAGCGGATGCCGAGCAGCTTGCGCACGGTGGAGCGGGCCCCGTCGCAGCCGACGAGGTGGCTGCCGCGCCACCAGGTGCTCTCGGTTCCCCGGGTGTGCGCGGTGACGCCGTGGTCGTCCTGTTCGAGGGACTCCAGCTTGGCGCCGGTGACCAGCTGGACCAGGGGGTGCGCGGCGGCGGCGTCGCGCAGTCCGCGCACGAGGGCGTGCTGCGGCAGGTGCAGGGGGGCGGGCCGGTCCTCGAAGGTGATCCGCCGGGACTCCTGACGGCGCTTCATGGTGCGCCAGGCCGCGTACGGCGCGCCCTCGTCGCGCAGGGTCGTGCAGCCCAGCCGGTGGACCATGGCGGCGGTGTCGGAGTGCAGGACGACGCTGCGGGCGGGCCGGGGCTCGTCCTTGCCCGGCCCCTCGTCGAGCACCACGTTGGGCACGCCGTGGCCGGCCAGGGCGAGGGACAGGGACAGCCCGACGGGCCCCGCGCCGACGACGATCACCGGGTCCATGATGCGGCTCCCGATGTCCGGTATGTGATCACAGAACGTATGCAACCCACTGGAGGTTCCGGCGTCAAGTGACACCCGGCCGGGACAGCACTGTGTGGTGGGGGGGGGGGGGGGGCCGCCCCCCCCCCCTTCCCCCCCCCCCCCCCCCCCCCCCCCCCCCCCTTCCCCCCCCCCCCCCCCCTCCG
>NZ_JBVJWV010000036.1:0-41447 GCF_055602105.1 Streptomyces sp. NPDC037421 | reverse complement strand
AGGAAGGGGGGAGGGAAAAGAAAAAAGAGGAAGAAGAAAGAAAACAGAAAAAGAAGGAAAAAAAACACACCCCCCCCCCCCCCCCCCCCCCCCGGCGGGCCCCCCCCCTCCCCCCCCCCCCCCCCCCCCCCCCCCACCACACGGGCTACGCACTATGACTGACCCTACGTCAGCCCTCCAGCGGCCATCCGGCCGGGCTGGGACCGGGCTCGACCGGTCAGACCGCCGAGTTGGCTCCGGTGGCCAGGTCGTCGACCTCGGCCACGCCGACCACCGCGCCGGTGCTCTTCTTCGACTTCCGCAGCCGGCCCTCCATCCAGGAGGCGAAGGAGGTGAGGGCGAAGTTCACACCGATGTACAGCAGGGCGATCACCACGAGCGTGGCGATGGTGTTGCTGTAGTTCGCCGAGATCTGCCGGTTCGCCGCCAGCAGGTCGCTGACGCCGAGGAGCGAGCCGCCGAGGGCGGTGTCCTTGAGGATCACGACGAGCTGGCTGACCAGGGCCGGCAGCATCGCCGTGACGGCCTGCGGGATCAGCACGTGGACCATGGTCTGGCCCTTGCGCATGCCGATCGCCTTGGCGGCGTCGGTCTGGCCGCGCGGCAGGGACAGCACGCCGGCCCGGACGATCTCGGCGATGACCGCGGAGTTGTACAGGACCAGGCCGATCACGACCGCGTACATCGGGCGGAAGTCCGAGGACACGGCGGGGACGAACTGCACGATGAACGCCGAGCCGAAGATCATCAGCATCAGCACCGGGATGGCGCGGAAGAACTCCACGACCGCGCCGACCGGGACGCGTACCCAGGTGTGGTCGGAGAGCCGGCCGATGCCCAGCAGGGCGCCCAGCGGCAGGGCGATCACCATGGCGAGCGCGCCGGCCTTCAGGGTCTCCATCAAGCCGGGGATCAGGAAGGTGGTCCAGATCCGGCCGTCCGTGACGAAGGGGGTCCACTTGTCGGCGTCGAGCTGGTGCTTCTCCGCCATGACGGAGAGGATCCACCAGGCGGCGACCGCGAACAGGACCAGGAAGACGGCCGTGTATATCCAGTTGCGGGCCTTGGCCTTGGGGCCGGGCACGTCGTACAGCACGGAGGTCATCGCTTCACCGCCACTCGCTTGGCCACCCAGCCCAGCAGCAGACCGGTGGGCAGGGTCAGCAGGACGAAGCCGAGGGCGAAGATCCCGAAGACGGCGAAGAGCGCGTCCGCTTCGTTCTCGATCATTTCCTTCATCAGCAGGGCCGCCTCGGCCACGCCGATGGCCGCGGCCACCGTGGTGTTCTTGGTGAGCGCGATCAGTACGTTGGCGAGCGGTGCGATGACCGCCCGGAAGGCCTGGGGGAGCACGATCAGGGTGAGCACCTGGAAGAAGCTCAGACCCAGCGCGCGGGCCGCCTCGGCCTGGCCGACGGGCACGGTGTTGATGCCCGAGCGCAGCGCCTCGCAGACGAAGGTGCCGGTGTAGGCGGTCAGTGCGAGGACGGCGAGCCGGAAACCGGTCTCCTTGGAAGTGTCGCCGCCCAGGTTGATCGTGAGGGTCTGGAAGAGGCCCAGCGAGCAGCCGATGATCAACAGGGTCAGCGGGGTGTTGCGGACCAGGTTGACGTACGCGGTGCCGAAGGCCCGCATCAGCGGGACCGGGCTGACCCGCATCCCGGCCAGGACGGTGCCCCACACCAGGGAGCCCACCGCCGAGTAGAGGGTGAGCTGAACCGTCACCCAGAAGGCTCCGAGCAGGTCGTACTGCCCGGAATCAAGAAAGTCGAACACGTTGCCCTGCGCTCTCCCCAGGATGGCCGGTGGGGTACGCCGCCGCCCGCGGACGGGCGGGCGGCGGCGCGCCCCACCGGGAAATCAGCTGCCTTCGGTGATCTGCGGGGCAGGCTCGTTCTTGTAGCCGGCCGGGCCGAGGTTCTTCTTCACGGCCGCCTCCCAGGAGCCGTCCGCGACCATCTTCTTGAGCGCGGCGTTGATCTTGGTCTGGAGGTCCTTGTCGCCCTTCTTCAGACCGATGCCGTAGTTCTCGTTGCTCATGCTCAGGCCGACGAGCTTGAACTTGCCCTTGTTCTTCTCCTGCGCGGCGTAACCGGCCAGGATCGAGTTGTCCGTGGTCAGCGCGTCCACGGCCTTGTTCTCCAGGCCGGTGAGGCACTCGGAGTAGCCCGGGAACTCCTGCAGGTCGGCGTCCTTGGCGAGGTCCTTCTTGATGTTCTGCGCCGAGGTGGAGCCGCTGACGGAGCAGAGCTTCTTCTTGTTGAGGTCCTCGACCTTGGTGATCGAGGAGTCGTCGGCGCGGACCAGCAGGTCCTGGTGGGCCAGGAAGTACGGGCCGGCGAAGTCGACGCGCGCCTTGCGCTTGTCGTTGATCGAGTACGTGGCGGCGATGAACTTCACGTCGCCGTTGGAGATCAGGTTCTCGCGCTCGGCGCTGACGGCCTGCTTCCACTCGATCTGGTCCGGCTGGTAGCCGAGCTCCTTGGCGACGTAGGTCGCCACATCGACGTCGAAGCCCTCGAACTTGCCGTCCGGGGTCTTCAGGCCCAGACCCGGCTGGTCGAACTTGATGCCGATGACGATCTTGTCCGACTTGGCACCGCCGGACGGGCCGCCGTCGCTCGCCGCGTCCTTGCTGCCGCCGCCACAGGCGGTCGCCGTCAGGGCGAGAACGACGGCCGTGGCAACGGCAGCGCCGGTCTTGAGAACCTTCATGGTGAACTTCCCTCGGGTGAGACGTTGTTGAACGACGAGCAGGACACGTCGTGGGCGACGGCACGAGCCGTCGATCGGATCACTACCAGACGAGAGCGTCAGTGGTGCAGGATCTTCGAGAGGAAGTCCTTGGCGCGGTCGCTCTTCGGGGCGCTGAAGAACTGTTCAGGGGCGGCCTGTTCGACGATCTTCCCGTCCGCCATGAACACGACCCGGTCGGCCGCCGAACGGGCGAAGCCCATCTCGTGCGTGACGACGACCATCGTCATGCCCTCGCGGGCGAGCTGCTGCATGACCTCCAGCACCTCGTTGATCATCTCCGGGTCCAGGGCCGAGGTGGGCTCGTCGAAGAGCATCACCTTCGGGTCCATCGCCAGTGCCCGGGCGATCGCCACGCGCTGCTGCTGGCCACCGGACAGCTGCGCCGGGTACTTGTCGGCCTGAGCGCCGACGCCCACCCGGTCCAGCAGCGCCTTCGCCTTCTCCAGGGCCGTCGCCTGGTCCGTCTTGCGGACCTTGAGCTGACCCAGCATCACGTTCTGCAGCACCGTCTTGTGCGCGAACAGGTTGAACGACTGGAAGACCATGCCCACGTCGGCGCGCAGCCGGGCGAGTTCCCGGCCCTCGGCCGGAAGCGGCTTCCCGTCCAGCGTGATGCTGCCCGAGTCGATGGTCTCCAGCCGGTTGATGGTCCGGCACAGCGTCGACTTGCCCGAGCCCGAGGGCCCGATCACCACGACGACCTCACCGCGGGCAATGCTCAGATCGATGTCCTGAAGCACGTGCAGCGCGCCGAAGTGCTTGTTGACGTTGCTCAGTACGACCAGGTCGTCGGCGGCACCGGCCGCATCCTCCACGTCCTTGGTCACTGATACTCCGCTCATCGGCTTCTTGCTCCGTCCTCCGTCGGTTGGGAGGAATGTAGTGACGAGATGAGCACACCGTCAGCACATCTGAGGGAGAATTGAGCATAACGAAACGGCCTCGCACCGATACGCTCCGTACCCAGTACCCACCAAGGGCGCGATGTACTCGTACCGGGTGCATAACGGAAGGCTCGCCGGACCGGAACCCTCTTGACGTGGGACTCTCCCATGGGTGTGGATGCATGGTGACCATGTGTACGGAAGCTGAAGCGGAAGAAGCGGGAAGGGGGACGCCATGAGGCTGCTGCTCGTCGAGGACGACGACCACGTCGCCGCCGCACTGTCGGCGATCCTCGCCCGGCACGGCTTCCAGGTGACCCATGCCCGCAACGGCGAGGAGGCCCTCCAGGCGCTGCTGCCGGCCGGGGCCAAGCCCTTCGGCGTGGTCCTGCTGGACCTGGGCCTGCCCGACCAGGACGGCTATGAGGTCTGCGGCAAGATCCGCAAGCGCACCGCCACGCCCGTCATCATGGTCACCGCCCGCGGCGACGTCCGCTCGCGGATCCACGGCCTGAACATGGGCGCCGACGACTACGTGGTCAAGCCGTACGACACCGGGGAACTCCTCGCCCGCATCCACGCCGTCGCCCGCCGCACCGGCGCCTCCGACGAGGGCGCGGCCGCCCCCGAGGGCGCCCCCGGCACGGTCCGGCTCGGCTCCGTGGCCGTGGAGCTGCCCACCCGCCGCGTCACCGTGAACGGCACCGACGTACCGCTCACCCGCAAGGAGTTCGACCTGCTGGCCCTGCTCGCGCAGCGGCCCGGCGTGGTCTTCCGCCGCGAGCAGATCATCAGCGAGGTGTGGCGCACCAGCTGGGAGGGCACCGGCCGCACCCTCGAGGTCCACGTCGCCTCGCTGCGCTCCAAGCTGGGCATGCCCGCGCTCATCGAGACCGTCCGCGGGGTGGGCTACCGGCTCGTCACCCCGGCCGCCCCCTAGCGGGTCCCGCCGTGCGCACCCGGCTGCTCCCGCTCCTGGTCATCCTGATGGCGGGCGTCCTGATCGCGCTCGGCCTCCCGCTCGCCGTCAGCCTGGCCGCCGCCCAGCAGCAGCGGGTGGTGGTCGACCGCATCGACGACAGCGCCCGCTTCGCGGCCCTCGCCCAGTTCGTCATCGACGCCGAGGGCTCCGGAGCCACCGGCGCCGACGAGCGCCGCGACACCCTCCAGCTCGAACTCGCCCGCTACCAGGAGCTGTACGGCATCCGCGTCGGCATCTTCTACCGCGACGACAACGCCATGGTCCGGGCCCCCGGCTGGTGGCAGCTCCCCGAGTCCAAGGAAGGCCAGCGCGCCTTCGACGACGCCCTCGCCGGCCGGCGCAGCCACGACCCCGGCCAGGTCTGGCCCTGGCAGACCAGCGGCAAGCTCCTCGTCGTCTCCCCCGTCGTCCTCGACGGCGACGTGGTCGCCGTCGTCGCCACCGAATCTCCCACCGACGGGATGCGCGCCCGGGTCCTGCGCGGCTGGCTGATCATCGCCGCCGGCCTCACCGCCGCCATGCTCGTCGCCTTCGGCGCCGCCCTGCGCCTGACGAGCTGGGTGCTCAAGCCCGTACGGACCCTGGACGCCGCCACCCACGGCATCGCCACCGGACGGATGAACTCCCGCGTCGCCGCCGCGAGCGGCCCGCCGGAACTCAGACGCCTGGCCCGCTCGTTCAACGAGATGGCCGACAACGTCGAAGAGGTACTGGAGCAGCAGCGGGCGTTCGTCGCGGACGCCTCCCACCAGCTGCGCAACCCGCTCGCCGCGCTGCTCCTGCGCATCGAGCTCCTCGCCCTCGAACTCCCCGAGGGCAACGAGGAGATCGCCTCCGTGCGCACCGAGGGCAAACGCCTCGCCCAGGTCCTCGACGACCTGCTGGACCTGGCGCTGGCCGAGCACGCCTCCGCCGAGATCAGCCTCACCGACATCGGGGAGCTCGCCGCCGAACGGGTGGCCGCCTGGCGGCCCTACGCCGAGGAGAAGGGCGTACGGCTCACCGAGGCGGGCCGTACCGCCGTCACCGGCTGGGCCGACCCCATCGCCCTGTCCAGCGCCCTCGACGCCGTCATCGACAACGCCCTGAAGTTCACCCCCGCCGGGGAGGAGGTCGAGGTGTCGGTCTCCGCCGAGGGCCGCAGCGCGCTCGTCGTCATCGCCGACCGGGGACCCGGCCTGACCGAGGAGGAGCTGCTGCGCGTCGGCGACCGCTTCTGGCGCAGCGGCCGCCACCAGAACGTGAAGGGCTCCGGTCTCGGCCTGTCGATCTCCCGCGCCCTGCTCGCCTCGGGCGGCGGATCCATCTCCTACGAGACGAACCCGCCGCACGGGCTGCGCGTGACGGTGGCCGTGCCCCGCACCGACCCCCAGGACACTCCCTAGCTCCAGGGCAGTTCGGTACGTGCCGGCGCGGAGACGGCGTACGGCTCGTCCACGGCCCGCAGCTCGAAGACCGCCGCGCGCTCCCCGTCCGCGCGGACGACGGAGGGCAGGTGGAGGGCGGCCGCGCAGGTGCCGGCCAGGAAGCGGCGGGTGCCGTCGGGCAGGAGGCGGTGGAGCTCGTAGTGCCGGACCGGCCCGGCCGCCCGGACCCACCGCAGGCGGAGCTCGGCACGGCCGTCGCCCTGCCGGGAGACGGCCTCCACCCGCAGGCGGGAGGGCGGGGCCGGGGTCCGCCGCGCGGTGGTGTCGCGTACCGTCAGGGCCCCGAGCCGCCAGGACACCGCCGTCTTCCCGGGCGCGGTGATCCGTACGGCAAGGGCGTACGCGGTCCTCCCGGCCAGGCGCGCGAGGGGCACGCGGGAGGTCCGCCAGCCCTGGCCGGCGCCCGCCGTCCCGGCCGCCAGCCAGGTGTACGGCACGGGCGCGCCCGGGGCGGACGGCTCGCGGACGGCGACGCCGAGCTCCACGGCCACCGGCCCCGCGCCGCTCGCGTGGACCAGCTCGGCGACCGCCGAGCCGGTCAGGGGGACGCGTGTGCAGTGCAGTCCCACGGTCGCCGGCGCGGTGAGCGCGCCCGCCACCAGCAGGCTGGAACCCCCGCGCCAGGCGTCCGCGAAGTCCAGGGTCACCGAGGGGGGCGCCCCGGCGGTGTCCACCACCCAGCGCCGGCCCGGCAGCCGGTCCTGGAGCGCCAGCTGGTTCCACGGCTCCTCCGAGGTGACCGCGCCCTCCTCGAACCAGCGCAGGCCGTGCCCGGTGTTGAAGGAGCAGCCGAAGGGCAGCCCGGTGACGGTGGAGCGGTCGGCGACGAGAGTGGCCGGGGCCCGCCAGGCGGCCTGCGGCGCGGGCCGGGAGGGATCCAGGGACTCGCCCGTCCAGAACCGGTCGTCGGCGCGGTGGAAGGCGCCGGGGGAACGGTCCGCGAGGTGGTTGCGGGTCCACTCCGGCCGGTAGAAGCCGAGGCTGACCACGTGGTCGCGGTCGCGCGGCACGATGGCGTCCCAGCGGACGGCGGAGTCCCAGCCGTTGGCCTCCACGTCCACCGCCGCCCACAGTTCGCGGCGGCTGCGCCCGAGCCGGCCGGCGAGGGCGCCGGAGTCGGCGAGCGTGCGCGCAGTCCAGCGGAAGTCCACGAACACCGTGTCCGCGACCCGGCCCGAACGGTCCTCGAAGAACTCCTGGTTGAGCGCGTTGAGGGCGCCCTGCCAGCCGACCCTGCCGGTGCTGTTCATCGCGTCGTACCAGGTGATGCGCAGCCCGTGCGGCGCGCCCGCCGCCCGCAGCGCCCGCAGGAACTGGCGCATGCGGGTGGCCAGGGCACTGTCCCCGCCGTCCGTCTCGGCGTTGACGAACCAGCCGTCGAACCCGTACGCCACCGCCACCCGGGCCAGCTGCTCCGCGACCGGGAAGCGGCCGTCGGGCTCCCGCCGCACCAGGTCGCGCGTCCACTGGAGGTCGCCGCCGTAGGGGACGGGCGGCAGGAAGACGTTGCCCAGCACCCGGACCCCGTGGCGGTGGGCGGCGTCGACGACCGGCGCGTTCGGAGCCAGTACGAGGCCCTCGCCGGCGGAGCCGCCCCAGAAGACCAGCTCGTCGAGGTACGCCCAGTGCGTCAGGGCGTAGTAGTCGGCGGTCGCCGAGCCCTGGGAGGGGTTGCGGGAGGTCGGCCCGAACGACACCAGCGCCGAGATCCGGGCCTGGCCGGTGCGGGCGCCGCGGTGCGCGGGGACGGGGGTGAAGCGCGGGGCGAGCGGCACGGTCGCGGTGTTGTGGGCGAGGTCCGGGTCCGACTCCGGGGTCCAGTCGCCGAGCGAGCGCCAGACGACGCCGGGCTCGGGGGTTCCGTGGGGGAGGGAGCCGGGGAACCAGTAGGAGGCGTACGGGGCCAGTCCGGCGGGCGGGGCGGGGGCGGCTGCCGCGGGGGTGGGCGGGCCGAGGAGAGCGGCTCCGGCGGCACTGGCGGCGCCGGCGGCCAGGACGGTGCGTCTGGCCGGGGGTAAGGGGGTGGGGCCGGAATCGGGCATCGGGGGCTCCTCACGGTGCGGCTCGGGCGGGGTGGGGCGGGGTGGGGCCGGGGGCGGGCCGTCATCCGACGTCCGCGGTGTGGAGTACCTCCTTGATGCCGCGTGCGGACAAGTGGGCCGGGTCCGCCGCGCGGTCCGCGAGGACCACCGCCGGGCGGGCGCCCCGGGCCGTCAGGGAGGCCCAGGCCTCGAAGAACGTGCCGCCCGGGGCGCACACCGAGCGGCCCTGGGCCTCGTCCAGCGCGAGCGCGGTGGACCGTACGGCCGGACGGTGCTCGCGGTCCCGCCACGCCCCCGCGATCCGGGCCAGGGCGGCCCCGGCGGGCTTGGTCCGGCGGTCGTTGGTGAGCAGGCCGAGGCCGTACTCCAGCTCGGGGAAGTCCGCGAGCTCCCGGGACACGTCGTGCGAGCACCACCACGTCACCCCCCACAGCCCGGGGCAGTCCAGGGCGGCTGCCAGCGTGGCGGCCGTGAACCGCGCGGCGTGCTCCGGCGGGATCAGCGGCGCCGGTGCCCCGACCTCCTGGAGCCACACCGGGCGCGCGGGGTCCGTGGCCCAGGCCTTCGACAGCTCGATCAGGTACGCGGCGTGGTGCTCGGTCGCCGTCCCGGTCCGGCCGTGGCGCTGCGCGGTGCCGTTGAACACCCACGAGTGCACGGCGGTGGCCGCGCCCAGCCGGGCCGCCTGCGCCGGGGTGAAGGGGTGACCGTCCTGGTACCAGGCGGCGTCGTACTCCGCGTGCACGTGCAGCCGCCCCGGGGCACCCCGCTCGCAGGCGGCGAGCATCCGCTCCAGCCAGCGGCCGGCCTGCTCGGGGGTGACGCGGTCGGGGTCGGGGTGCGGGGGGCCGGAGAACTGGTCGATCTCGTTGCCCACCGTCATCCCGAGGAAGTTCGGCCGGTCGGCGAGGGCGGCGGCGAGGGTGCGCAGGTACTCCTCCTGGCCGGCGACGACCTCCGGGTCGGTGAAGAGGTTCCGCCGGTGCCAGGTCCGCGTCCAGGCGGGCAGGAAGTCGAAGCTCGACAGGTGGCCCTGGAGGCCGTCCACGGCGACGTCGAGCCCGCGCGCGGCGGCCGCGTCGGCGAGGGCGACGAGCTGCTCGACGGCGCGCGGCCGGATCAGCGTGCGGTTGGGCTGGAAGAGCGGCCACAGCGGGAACACCCGTACGTGGTCCAGGCCGAGGGCGGCGATCGAGTCGAGGTCGGCCCCGACCTCTGCGGGGTCGAAGTCCAGCCAGTGGTGGAACCAGCCGCGTGCCGGGGTGTAGTTGACGCCGAAGCGCGGGGAGGGGGAGGGGGTGCGGTGCATGGAGGATCCCGGGGTTTTGGGGAATGCGCCGGACGCCCACAAACTGCCGGGCCGCGCGGGTGGAGTCAACAGCGCCTTCGCCGCCGGGCGGCCGGATTTCCATCGTGGGCGGTACTTATGCGCTTCAGCCCGGGCAGGGGAAGGGGGCGGGCGTTCCGGCGGGTGGGTGTCTAATGCGGTTTAGCGTGTGGGCCGTCTGCCCTTGGGCGGTAAATCCCGCTATTCGCAAGGCTGTTGCCCCAAGCCGAGTCGGTCCGCCGTGGGGGCGGACCTCCGGGGCGGGATCGCGTACGGTCCGCCCCAACGCAGTCCACGTCACCGAGGGATGAGGCAGGCATGGCCCGCAGACCCACCATCAAGGACATCGCCCGCGGGGCCGGAGTGTCCGAGAGCGCCGTCTCCTTCGCCCTCAACGGCAGGCCGGGAGTCTCCGAGGACACCCGCGCGCGGGTCCGCCGGGTCGCCGAGGAACTGGGCTGGCAGCCCAACCACGCCGCCCGCGCCCTGTCCGGCGAGCGCTGCGGGGCCGTCGGGCTGGTGCTGGCCCGGCCCGCGCACACCCTCGGCGTCGAGTCGTTCTTCCTCCAGCTCGTCTCCGGCATACAGGAGGTGCTCTCCGCCGGGCGGACGGCGCTGCTCTTCCAGGTGGTGGAGGACATCGACGCCGAATGCGCCGTACACCGCCGCTGGTGGGCCGAACGGCGCGTGGACGGGGTCCTCGTCGTCGACCCCCGTACGGAGGACCCGCGCCCGGAGCTCCTGGCCCGGCTCGGGCTCCCGGCCGTCTTCATCGGGGGGACGGGGGAGCCGGTGGTGCCGGGATCCCCGCCGCTGTCGTACGTCCGGGCCGACGACGCCCGTGCCATGGCCGGGGTGCTGGAGCACCTCCACGGGCTCGGCCATCGCCGGATCACGCACATCGCCGGCCTGCCCGGCCTCGCCCACACGGCGCGCCGCATCGCCTCGCTGCGCGCCGAGGCCCGTCGGCTGGGGCTTCCCGAAGGACACGTCCGGTCGGTGACCACCGACTACTCCGACGCCGAGGGTGCCGCCGCCACCCGCCGGGTGCTCGCCGAGCCGGAGCCGCCCACCGCCCTCGTCTACGACAACGACGTGATGGCGGTGGCCGGCAGCGCGGTCGCCGCCGGGCTGGGCATCCCCGTGCCCGGCCGGCTCTCCATCGTCGCCTGGGACGACTCCGCCCTGTGCCGGGTCACCCACCCCCGGCTGACCGCGCTGGTCCGCGACACCGCCGGATTCGGGCGGCTCGCGGCCGAGGAGCTCCTCGCGCTCCTCGCCGGAGGCCCGCCCCGGGCCCGGGAGAGCGAGCTGCCCCGGCTGGAACCCCGCGAGAGTACGGCCCCGCCGCCGGCCGCATACTGAAATCCGACCCCTTGGGCAGGAGCGCCTCCGTGACCACCCCCACCTCAGCCTTCCCCGTGCCGCGCAGCGCCGCCGCGGCCGCCCTCGCCGGCCCGACCGTGGCGATCGACATCGGCGGCACGAAGATCGCCGGGGCGCTGGTCCACCCCGACGGCGCGATGACCGCGGTCACCCGGCGCCCCACCCCGCGCGGGACGGACGCCGACGGGGTCATGGCGGCGGTCGCGGAGGTCGTCGCGGAACTGGCGCAGGACCCCCTGTGGGCGCAGGCCGTCCGCTGCGGCATCGGCAGCGCCGGCCCGGTGGACACCTCGCGGGGCACCGTGAGCCCGGTCAACATCGGGGCCTGGCGGGAGTTCCCCGTGCTGGAGCGGATCGCCGCCGAGCTGGCCGCGCGGGGGGCCCGGATCCCGGTTGCCCTGGCCGGCGACGGCGTGGCCATGACGGCCGCCGAGCACTGGCTCGGCGCCGCCCGGGGGCACGCCAACGCCCTGTGCATGGTGGTCTCCACCGGGGTCGGGGGCGGCCTGATCCTGAACAACCAGCTCCACCCCGGCCCCACCGGCAACGCCGGTCACATCGGCCACATCAGCGTCGCGTTCGACGGGGACCGGTGCGCCTGCGGGGGCCACGGCTGCGTCGAGTCCCTCGCCTCCGGGACCGCCATCGCCCGCTGGGCCCTCGCCCAGGGCTGGACCGGCCCCGACCCCACGGCGGCGGGGGTCGCGGCCTCGGCCGCCGCCGGCGACCCGGTGGCGCTGGCCGCCTTCGACCGTGCCGGGCGGGCCCTGGCAGCGGCCATCGCGGCCACCGCCACCCTCGTCGAGACCGACATCGCGGTGATCGGGGGTGGGGTCGCCGCCAGCGGGGACACCCTCTTCGCACCGGTCCGGCGGCACCTGGCCTCGTACGCGACCCTGTCCTTCGTCAAGGACCTCCAGGTCGTCCCGGCCGCCCTCGGCACCCACGCCGGACTGATCGGCGCGGCCGCCGCCGCGGTGATGCTGCTGCCTACGGCTTGACCGAGCGGTAGTACCGCCGGGCCCCCTCGTGCAGGTCCAGCGGGTCCGTGTAGATCGCCGTCCGCAGGTCCACCAGCTGCGCCGCGTGCACCTCGTGCCCGATCCGGTCCCGGCTGAGGATCACCGTCCGGGTGAACTGCTCGGTCAGCTCCGGGCCGGTGTCCTCCCGGGTCACCAGCAGGTTCGGCACGGCGACCGTGGCCACCGCCGAGGTGTTGCGGGCCCGCGCGTACGCGTCCTGCGGCATCACCGCGGCGCGGTAGTAACGGGCCGGGCTGCCACTGGCCTGGAGCTGCTCGACCAGGTCGCCCAGCTGCACGAGCCGGATGTCGAAGCGCTCCGACAGCTCGCGCACGGCGTTCGTCGGGAGCCCGCCCGACCAGAAGAAGGCGTCGATCCGCCCCGCCTCCAGCTCGGCGGGCATGGTGTCGATGCCGATCCCGACGGCGGTGATGTCCTTGTGCGGGTTCAGCTTGGCCGCCGTCAGCAGCCGGTCCGATACCAGCCTGACCCCGGAGCCGTCCTGGCCCACGGCGACCCGCTTGCCCCGCAGGTCGCGGGCCGACTGCACCGGCGAGCCCGCCGGCACCACCAGCTGTACGTAGTCGTCGTAGAGCCGTGCGCAGCCCCGCAGCCGGTCGGCGCCCGGCTTCCCGTCGGCCCGGTACTTGGCGACCGCGTCCGCCGTGGCGATCGTGAAGTCGGCCTGCCCGGCGGCGACCCGCTGGAGGTTCTGCTGCGAACCCTCGCTGGGCTCCAGCCGGACCTCCACCCCGGGCATGTCCTGCGCGAGCGCTTCCTCCAGCAGCTGCCCGTAGCGGTGGTAGACGCCGCCGGTACGCACACCCGTGCTGACGGTCAGCTCGCCCTTGAGCTCGGGCTCCCAGAAGGGCCTCGGCCACCACAGCAGCCCCCCGAGCACGACCAGCACGGCGACCAGACTCAGGAGGAGGCGGCGCCGGCTGATGCGGGGAGGTACGAGGGGCATGCCGGGATCCTCCCACCCGGCCCGCCGTCCTGTCACGGCCGGCCCCGCCGCCCGCCGCCCGGGGCCGCCGGCCCGAACGGCGAGCCGGTGCCGGGCCTGCCGTCCGGCATCACGCGCCGGGGCCGGTCCGGCCGTCGGGAGTGCGGCGGCGTGAGTACGGCGGCGGCCGCCCCCGGGCCGGTCAGGGGGCGGCGGATCCCGCGCCCTGCACCGCGCCCCCCGCCGGGCCCGGCAGGGCTGCCCGGAGGCGGGCCAGGAGGTGCCGGGCCGCCGGGCCGGACGGACCGTCCGTGCGCCAGGCCAGCGCGACCCGGCCGCGCAGCTCCGGGCCGGTGATCCGGAGCGCCCGTACCCCCGGGCCGGCCGCCGACTCCGCGCCGTCCGGAATCACCGCCACCCCCAGCCCCCGCGCCGCCAGCCGGGCCAGCACGGCCGGCGCGGCCGCCTCGAAGTCCACCCGGGGTGTGAAACCGGCCTCCGCGCAGGCCCGTTCCAGGACCCCGCGCAGCCCCGTCCCGCGCGGCAGTGCGATCAGGGCCCGGCCGCGCAGCTCCGCGAGGGGGATCCGGCCGCCCACGGCGGACCGTACGAGAGGGTCGTCGGCCCGGACCGCGGCGACCAGGGGTTCGTCGAGCACCACCCGCGCCGTGACCCCCTGCGGCGGCTCCCCGGCCAGACCGACCATCGCCAGGTCCAGCTCCCCGCTCCGCAGCGCCGCCAGCATCCGTTCCGAGGTGTCCTCGGCCAGCGCGATCTCCACCCGGGGGTGCGCGTCGTGGAAGTCCCCGAGCAGCCCGACCACGTCGAACGCGCCCACCGCCACCGACGCCGCCCCCGGGATCAGCCCCAGCGCCACCCGCCCCCGCAGCAGCCCGGAGAACTCGTCGGCCGTCCGCCGGATCCCCTCCACCGCCGCCAGCGCGGCCCGCGCGTACGCGAGTACCGCCTCGCCCGCCTCCGTCGGCGCGACCCGCCGCCCCGAGCGGTCCAGCAGCCTCTGCCCCAGCTCCCGCTCCAGCTGCCTGACCTGGGCGCTCACCCCGGGCTGGGAGACGTGCAGCCGCTCCGCGGCCCGGGTGAAACCGCCCTCGTCGGCCACCGCGACGAGATACCGCAACTGAGCCAGCTCCATAACCATGGATTCTAGATCGCAGAAGTACTCGGTCTTGGACTTATGGCAGGCCGCCCGCCCACCCTGGACCCATGAGCCGAGCCGAAATCGCCGCCGCCACAGCAGCCGAACGACGCGAGCTGGCCGACGTACTCGACGCCCTCACCCCCGCCCAGTGGGAAGCCCCCTCCCTCTGCGCGGGCTGGAGCGTGCGCGAGGTCGCCGCCCACATGTCCCTCGGCTTCCGCACCTCCCCGCCCGGCTTCGCCGCCGAGCTGCTGAGGGCCCGCGGCAGCCTGCACCGGATGACCGACCGCACCGCCCGCCGCGACGCCGCCGCCTTCACCCCGCCCGAACTGGCCGCCCTGCTGCGCGAGCACGCCCACCACCCCTGGAAACCCCCGGCCGGCGGCCCCACCGCCGGACTCGCCCACGACGTCGTCCACGGCCTCGACATCACCACCGCCCTCGGCCACCCGCGCCGCGTCCCCGAGGACCGGCTGCGCCTCCTCCTCGACGCCGTCACCCCCCGCGGCCTGCGCTTCTTCGGCGTCGACCTGACCGGAGTCCGCCTCGTCGCCGACGACCTCGACTGGTCCCGCGGCAGCGGCAGCCCGGTGCACGGACGGGCCCAGGACCTGCTGCTCGTCCTCTTCGGCCGCCGCCTTCCGGCGGGCAGGCTGTACGGGGGACCGGAGGGCCCTCCGGCACCGCCTACCCTTGTTGCATGACCAGCAGCAGCGACCGGAGCACGGCAGTGGTGGACCCCAAGGGAACTTACGAGGTGCGCACCTACGGGTGCCAGATGAACGTGCACGACTCCGAGCGGCTCTCCGGTCTGCTGGAGGACGCGGGCTACGTCCGCGCGCCCGAGGGCTCCGACGGCGACGCCGACGTGGTCGTCTTCAACACCTGCGCCGTCCGCGAGAACGCCGACAACAAGCTGTACGGCAACCTCGGCCGGCTCGCCCCGATGAAGACGAAGCGCCCCGGCATGCAGATCGCCGTCGGCGGCTGCCTCGCCCAGAAGGACCGCGACACCATCGTCAAGAAGGCCCCGTGGGTCGACGTGGTCTTCGGTACCCACAACATCGGCAAGCTGCCGGTCCTCCTGGAGCGCGCCCGCGTCCAGGAGGAGGCCCAGATCGAGATCGCCGAGTCGCTGGAGGCGTTCCCCTCCACGCTCCCGACCCGCCGCGAGTCCGCGTACGCCGCCTGGGTCTCGATCTCCGTCGGCTGCAACAACACCTGCACCTTCTGCATCGTCCCGGCGCTGCGCGGCAAGGAGGAGGACCGCCGTCCCGGCGACATCCTCGCCGAGGTCGAGGCCCTGGTCGCCGAGGGCGTCTCCGAGATCACCCTGCTCGGCCAGAACGTCAACGCCTACGGCTCCGACCTCGGCGACCGCGAGGCCTTCTCCAAGCTGCTGCGCGCCTGCGGCCAGATCGAGGGCCTGGAGCGGGTCCGCTTCACCTCCCCGCACCCGAAGGACTTCACCGACGACGTCATCGCCGCCATGGCCGAGACCCCGAACGTGATGCCGCAGCTGCACATGCCGCTGCAGTCGGGTTCGGACCCGATCCTCAGGGCGATGCGCCGGTCGTACCGGCAGGAGCGTTTCCTCGGCATCATCGAGAAGGTCCGCGCCGCGATCCCGCACGCCGCGATCTCCACCGACATCATCGTGGGCTTCCCCGGCGAGACGGAGGAGGACTTCCAGCAGACGATGCACGTCGTGCGCGAGGCCCGCTTCGCCAGCGCCTTCACCTTCCAGTACTCCAAGCGCCCCGGCACCCCCGCCGCCGACATGGAGGGGCAGATCCCCAAGGAGGTCGTCCAGGACCGCTACATGCGCCTGGTCGCCCTCCAGGAGGAGATCTCCTGGGAGGAGAACAAGAAGCAGGTCGGCCGCACCCTGGAGGTCATGGTCGCCGAGGGCGAGGGCCGCAAGGACGGCGCCACGGCCCGGCTGTCCGGCCGCGCCCCCGACAACCGCCTCGTGCACTTCACCAAGCCCGACCAGGACGTCCGCCCCGGCGACGTGGTCACCGTGGAGATCACCTACGCGGCCCCGCACCACCTCCTCGCCGAGGGCCCGACGCAGGCCGTGCGCCGCACCCGCGCCGGCGACGCCTGGGAGAAGCGCAACGCCGCTCCGGCGCAGCCGGCGGGAGTCATGCTCGGCATCCCGGCCATCGGCGTCCCGGCCCCGCTGCCGGCGGCCACCTCGGGCTGCGCGATCGACTGACCGCGGACGGGGCGGGGCGGCTAGGCTGCGGATCATGCTCGTAGCCGCCGCCGTCTGTCCCGCCCCGCCGCTCCTCGTGCCGGAGGTCGCCGCGGGCGCCGCCGCCGAACTCGACGACGCCCGTACCGCCTGCTCCGACGCGCTGGCCGTGCTCGCCGCCTCCCGGCCCGACCTGCTGGTCGTGGTCGGCGCCGCGGCCGAGGGCGGCGGGTACGACCAGGGCACCCCCGGCGGCTTCGCCGGCTTCGGCGTGGACCTGACCGTCACCCTGGGCCCGGAGCTGGGCGAGCCGCCGAGCGGCCAGGCCACCGGGACCACCCTCCCGCCCTCCCTCGCGGTGGCCGGCTGGCTGCTCGGGCAGGCCCGCTGGGCGATCGCCCCGGTCGCCGGGGTGGCCGTCGCCGAGGACCTCCCGCCCAGCGGCTGCGGCCTCCTCGGCGCGGACCTGGGCCGTTCCGCCGACCGCGTGGCCATGCTGGTCCTCGGGGACGGCAGTGCCTGCCGCACCCTCAAGGCCCCCGGCTACCTGGACGAGCGTGCCGCGGGCTTCGACGCGGCCGCCGCCCGGGCGCTCGGCACGGCCGACGTGGCCGCGCTCGCCGCGCTGGACCCCGTGCTCGCCGCCGAGCTGCTGGCCGCCGGCCGGGCTCCCTGGCAGGTGCTCGCGGGCGCCGCGGAGGGCGCGGGCCTGGACGGCCGGCTGCTGTACGAGGACGCCCCGTACGGGGTCGGATACTTCGTGGCCGCCTGGTCGTAGCGGCTCCGGGCGCCGGGCCCGCCCGTACGCACACGCATGACGGAGGGGCGCGGGATCAGCAGATCCCGCGCCCCTCGCGGTACCGCGTCAGGAGGCCGCCGGCGGCGTCGGCCCGCCCGGGGTGTCCTTGTGCGCGATCTTGCCCAGGGCGTCCTTCGCCTTGTCCGCGCCGGTCGTGATCCGGGCGCTGTACTTGCCATGGGTCTTGGAGTCCACGACCTTGGCGACCTTGTCCAGGCCCTCGCCGATCCTGCCCTCGTGCTGCTGCGCGAGGTCGCCGACCTTGTCCTTCGCCGGAGCGAGCTTGGCCTTCAGATTGTCCATGAACCCCATGGGGCACCTTCCAGTGGCGTGACTACGTACGGGCGCCCTCGCCGGCCTCGCTGTCCGCGGCCGCCTCCACCGACTGCTGCTTCGGGATCTCCACGGCCTCCGCCGCGGGGGTCCCGGCCGCCGCAGACCCGGCTTCCTCGACCTCCACGACCTCCTCGGCCCGTACGGCCGGCTCGGTCTCCGCCTCCAGCGCCTCCGCCGTCCCGGCCTCGGCGGCGGCCGGTTCGGCCACTACCTCTTCCTTGCGACGAAAAATCCGGTCAAAAACGCCCATGTCTACTCCCATAACGTTACTCGTGCGGGTGAAGTTCCGCCCTGGCCGGACCGGCCTCCACCAGATGCGCGCCAGGCGCACGCCGGGCCGGAACCTCTTCAGGGCAACGACCCCGCCCGCACCCCGTCACCTCACCCGATCGGGTACATGCCGCCGGGTTTGCGAGACTGTGTCAGTGAGGAATGCAGCCCCCGCCCCGCGGGTCATCGCCGTCGTCGGTCCCACCGCGGCCGGAAAGTCCGACCTGGGCGTCGCCCTGGCCCGTCACTTCGACGGCGAGGTCGTCAACGCCGACTCCATGCAGCTCTACCGGGGGATGGACATCGGCACCGCCAAGCTGACGCTGGAGGAGCGCGGCGGGGTCCCGCACCACCTCCTCGACATCTGGGACGTCACCGAGACCGCGAGCGTCGCCGAGTACCAGCGCCTGGCCCGCGCCGAGATCGACGAACTGCTCGCCCAGGGCCGCACCCCCGTACTCGTCGGCGGATCCGGCCTCTACGTGCGCGGCGCCCTCGACGCCATGGAGTTCCCCGGCACCGACCCCGAGGTGCGGGCCCGGCTGGAGGAGGAGGCCACCCTGCGCGGCCCCGGCGCCCTGCACGCCCGCCTCGCCGCCGCCGACCCGGCCGCCGCCGCCGCGATCCTGCCCAGCAACGCCCGCCGCATCGTCCGGGCCCTGGAAGTCATCGAGATCACCGGCAAGCCCTTCACCGCCAACCTGCCCGGCCACGAGTCCGTGTACGACACGGTCCAGATCGGCGTCGACGTGGCCCGCCCCGAACTCGACGAGCGGATCGCGCTGCGCGTGGACCGCATGTGGGACGACGGCCTGATCGACGAGGTCCGCGCCCTGGAGGCCCAAGGGCTGCGCGAGGGCATCACCGCCTCCCGCGCACTGGGCTACCAGCAGGTACTGGCCGCCCTCGCGGGGGAGTGCACCGAGGACGAGGCCAAGGCCGAGACCGTAAGGGCCACCAAGCGCTTCGCCCGCCGCCAGGACTCCTGGTTCCGCCGCGACCCCCGCGTGCACTGGCTCAGCGGAGCCGCCGCCGACCGGGGGGAACTCCCCGGACTCGCGCAGTCGTTGGTCGAACGAGCGGTCACAGCCTGATCACGTGATTGCATCGGGAAGCCCCGTGTGCCCGTCGCGGGCCCGGGTCCGTGCCATCATCAAACTTCTGAACAGTGGCGTACGAAGTCCGAGTGGGGAGGGCGCGTGGCTATGGAGGCCGGCCCTCGTGACACGGGGCGGGACGACACCAGGCGGGGAGCGGACCCGATGCTCCGAAGCGGGCCCGGTGAGCCTGGCGCGCCCGCCGGCCCCGGCACGCCGGACGCCCCGGCGGACCCCGGCGGCACCGGCACCCCCGCGGGTCCCGACACGGGCGCCGACGGCCTCGGGCTGCCCGCCGAACCGGCCCGGCTGAGCCCCGACGGCCCCGACGCCCCGGAGCCGGGCACGGAGGCCGCCGGCCCCGAGTTCGAGGTCGAGCTGCGCCCGCAGCGCCGCCTGCGCATCTGGCAGATCGCCCCCATCGTGATGCTGGCCGCCGCCGGCTCCCTGATGTTCGCCTTCCCCCTCGCCTTCGAGTTCGGGGACGGCGGAGCCGTCGTCGCCATGCTCGGCTTCCTCATCAGCTCCTGCGCGGGAGGCTGGGGCATGATGGCCGCGCGCCGCGTCGGCTACACCTGGCCCGGGCTGCCGCCGCGCGGCAGCGGCCGCCGCCCCGACTGGCGGATGGCCGCGCTGTGCGCGCTGATCGCGCTGGCCGTCGTAGCACTCGCCGTGTACCGGGTGGCCCGGCTGCGCTGACCTGCGCCGACCCGTGCCGGCGCCGTTCTGACGGCGCGCTGACCGCATGCTGAGCCGCCCGGCCGCCGCAGTGGACCGCTCGGTACCATGGGCGGGTGACGCACACCACCCTCTCCTTCCTCAAGGGCCACGGGACCGAGAACGACTTCGTGATCGTCCCGGACCCGGACAACGCCATCGAGCTGCCCGCGACCGCCGTCGCCGCCCTGTGCGACCGCCGGGCCGGCATCGGGGCCGACGGTGTGCTGCACGTGGTCCGCTCCGCCGCCCACCCCGAGGCCGCGCACATGGCCGACGAGGCCGAGTGGTTCATGGACTACCGCAACAGCGACGGCTCCATCGCCGAGATGTGCGGCAACGGCGTCCGCGTCTTCGCCCGCTACCTCCAGCACGCCGGCCACGTCGAGCCCGGCGACCTCGCCATCGCCACCCGCGGCGGCGTCAAGCAGGTCCACCTCGACAAGACCGGCGACGTCACCGTCTCCATGGGCCGCGCCCTGCTCCCCGAGGGCGACGTCACCGTCTCCGTCGGCGAGCGCTCCTGGCCCGCGCGCAACGTGAACATGGGGAACCCGCACGCGGTCGCGTTCGTTGAAAGCCTCGACCACGCCGGCAACCTGTACAGCCCCCCGCCGTTCAGCCCCGCCTCCGCCTACCCCACCGGGGTCAACGTCGAGTTCGTCGTCGACCGGGGCCCGCGGCACGTCGCCATGCGCGTCCACGAACGCGGCTCCGGCGAGACCCGCTCCTGCGGCACCGGCGCCTGCGCCGTCGCCGTCGCCGCCATCCGCCGGGACGGAGCCGACCCCGCCGCCACCGGCCAGCCGGTCTCGTACACCGTCGACCTGCCCGGCGGAACCCTCGTCATCACCGAACACCCCGACGGCCGCGTCGACATGACCGGACCGGCCGTCATCGTCGCCTCCGGCGAATTCGAAGCCGCCTGGCTCACCGAAACGGCTTTCGCCTGAAGATTCCCTCTCATGGGTGATCCGTTTCACGCTGAGCGAGAGGTGGACTGCGCCACGTGGTGGGGTCGGTAACATCAGGCACCGGCCCTGAGGGCTCACCCCATGCCCGCCACCGCCGGTCGAAGCCGCCGGAGGTGCCCATGAGTGCAGAGGCCACGAACCCCGAAGCACATGCCGAGATGCGCCCTGAGCTGCGCAGACGAGGCCGTAGCCGACTCGATCTGCGCCGCCTGGGGCGCGCGGCCCTGCTCGGGCCCACGTCCCGCGACCGCCTTCCCGACGCCATCGGGCACGTAGCAGAAGCCCACCGCGCCCACCATCCGGACGCCGACCTGTCCATTCTGCGGAAGGCCTATCTGCTCGCGGAGCACTCCCACCGCGGCCAGATGCGCAAGAGCGGTGAGCCGTACATCACACACCCGCTCGCCGTCACCCTCATCCTCGCGGAACTCGGCGCCGAGACCACCACCCTGACGGCCTCTCTCCTCCACGACACCGTCGAGGACACCGATGTGACCCTCGAACAGGTCCGGGAGGAGTTCGGCGACGAGGTCTGCTTCATCGTCGACGGCGTCACCAAGGTCGAGAAGATCGACTACGGGGCCGCCGCCGAACCCGAGACCTTCCGCAAGATGCTCGTCGCCACCGGCAACGACGTCCGCGTCATGTCCATCAAACTCGCCGACCGGCTGCACAACATGCGCACCCTCGGCGTGATGCGCCCCGAGAAACAGGCACGCATCGCCAAGGTCACCCGCGACGTCCTGATCCCGCTCGCCGAACGCCTCGGCGTCCAGGCCCTCAAGACCGAGCTGGAAGACCTCGTCTTCGCGATCCTGCACCCCGAGGAGTACGAGCACACCCGCGCCCTCATCGCCGCCCGCGCCGGCGAGGACGACCCGCTCGCCGCCATCGCCGAATCCGTGCGCGCCGTCCTGCGCGACGCCGGCATCGCGGCCGAGGTCCAGGTACGGCCCCGGCACTTCGTCTCCCTCCACCGCATCTCCCGGCAGCGCGGCGAACTGCGCGGCTCCGACTTCGGCCGCATCCTCGTCCTCGTCGCCGAGAACGCCGACTGCTACGGGGTGCTCGGCGAACTCCACACCTGCTTCACCCCGGTCGTCTCCGAGTTCAAGGACTTCATCGCCGTACCGAAGTTCAACCTCTACCAGTCGCTGCACACCGCCGTCGCCGTCCCCGAGGGGTACGTCGCCGAGGTCATCGTCCGCACCCGCCAGATGCACCGCGTCGCCGAAGCCGGCGTCGTCGCCCTAGGCAACCCGTACGCCACCGGCGAGGCCGCCCCGGCCGACTGCGACGAGGAGCGCGTCGACCCCACCCGCCCCGGCTGGCTCTCCCGGCTCCTCGACTGGCAGCAGTCCGCACCCGACCCCGACACCTTCTGGAGCGTGCTGCGCGCCGAGCTCGCCCAGGACCGGGAGATCACCGTCTTCCGCGCCGACGGGGGCACCCTGGGCCTGCCGGCCGGGGCGAGCTGTATCGACGCCGCCTACGCGCAGCACGGCGAGGCGGCCCACGGCTGTATCGGCGCCCGCGTCAACGGGCGTCTCACCTCCCTCTCCTCCCCGCTCTCCGACGGGGACACCGTCCAGCTGCTCCTCGCGCAGGACGCCTCCTCCGGGCCCGCCCCCGACTGGCTGGACCACGCCAGGACCCCGGCCGCCCGGATCGCCATCGGCAGCTGGCTCCAGACCCACCCCGACGGCCCCGGCCCCGCCACCGCCGCGCCCCGGGCGCCGCTGTCCGTGCCGGGGCTGCGCGGCGGCGGGGGCAACGCCGTCGCCGACCTGCCCGACGCGCACGTCCGCCTCGCCGGATGCTGCACCCCCGTACCGCCGGACGCGGTCGCCGGGTTCGTCGTACGCGGCGGGGCCGTCACCGTCCACCGGGTGCACTGTCCGGCCGTGGCCCAGATGCGCTCCGTGGGCCGCACCTCGGTCGCCGTGCACTGGCGGGCCACCGCGGACTGCCGGGTCACGCTCAACGCCGAATCGTTCGGGCGGCCGCACCTGCTCGCCGACCTGACCGAGGCCATCGCCCGGCTGGGGGTCGAGGTGGTCTCCGCCACCGTGGAGCCGCCCGTCGAGCAGCGGGTCCACCACAGCTACACGCTGCAACTGCCCGACGCGGCGGTACTGCCCGCGCTGATGCGGGCGATGCGGGACGTACCCGGCGTGTACGACGTCAGCCGGGTGTAGGGAGCCCCGGAGGGGTTCAGGGGGTTCAGGGGGATCAGGGGGATCAAAGGGCTGGGGAAGACGTTGGGGGAACCCGGGGAGCGTTCCGGGGCTTGACGGGGAGAGCGCGCGGGGGCGCGTACGCGGGGGCGTACGGAGTCCTCTGCCAGGCCCCCGGCGCCCCGTTCGGGTGGAGTCGTCGCGCGCCGCTCGCGGGCCCGGGACACGCGCTGGTAAGCGGTGGTGGATGCAGCTCACCTCCCCGCGCCTGCGCGCCTCCCTGCTCGCCGCGGCCTCCCTCACCCTCGTCGCCGCCGTGCTGCCCCCGCCGAAACCGCTGGGCATCGGCGACCGGCTCTTCCCCGAGCTGGGCAACCCCGGCTACGACGTCCTCTCGTACGACCTGTCCCTCACGTACAAGGACAACCGCAGCCCCCTCGACGCGGTCACCGCCATCGAGGCCCGCAGCCTGGAACCGCTGGAGCGGATCAACCTCGACTTCACGCACGGGACCGTCGCCTCCGCCGAGGTCAACGGGCAGCCCGCACGGTTCGAAGCAGCCGGGGAGGACCTCGTACTGACCCCCGCGCACCCGGTCCCGGCGAGCGCTCCGCTGCACATCACCGTCCGGCACACCAGCGACCCGCGCGGCCGGGCCTCCGACGGCGGGTGGGTCGTCACCGAGGACGGCCTCGCCATGGCCAACCAGGCCGACGCCGCCCACCGGGTGTTCCCCTGCAACGACCACCCCGCCGACAAGGCCTACTTCACCTTCCGGATCACCGCCCCCGAGGGGTACACGGCCGTCGCCAACGGGCTGCCCGGCGCCCTGCCCGCCGCGCGGGCGGCCGGCGCGACCGAGTGGACGTACCGGACCCTGCACCCGATGGCCACCGAGCTGGCACAGGTCTCCGTCGGCCGCTCCGCCGTCCTGCACCGCACCGGACCGCACGGCCTGCCGCTGCGCGACGTCGTGCCCGCCGCCGACCGGGAGCGGCTGGAGCCCTGGCTGGCCAAGACCGCCGGACACGTCGCGTGGATGGAGGAGCGCGTCGGGCGCTACCCCTTCGAGAACTACGGGGTGCTGATCGCCCGGGCGAAGACCGGCTTCGAGCTGGAGACCCAGACCCTCTCGCTCTTCGAGCACGGCCTGTTCGCCGGGGAGGCGGCCGGCTACCCCGAGTGGTACGTGGAGTCCGTCATGGTCCACGAGCTCGCCCACCAGTGGTTCGGCGACAGCGTGACCCCGCGCACGTGGTCCGACCTGTGGCTCAACGAGGGGCACGCCACCTGGTACGAGGCCCTGTACGGGGACGGGCTCGGCAAGTACCCGCTGGAGCGGCGGATGCGCGAGGCCTACCAGCGCTCCGACCAGTGGCGGGCCCAGGGCGGCCCCCCGGCCGCCCCGAAGGCGGCCGCCCCCGGCGAGAAGATCGGCCTGTTCCGGCCCGTCGTCTACGACGGGGCCGCGCTGATCCTCTACGCGCTGCGCCAGGAGATCGGCACGGCGGCCTTCGACCGGGTCGAGCGGCGCTGGGTGGCGGAGCACAAGGACGGGATCGCGGGCACGGACGACTTCGTACGCCTGGCCTCGCAGGAGGCCGGACGCGACCTGACGGCCTTCCTGCGGCCCTGGCTGTACGGGGAGACCACCCCGGCGATGCCCGGGCACCCGGAGTGGGGCGGCCCGGCTGCGGCTTCGGCCGCGACTCCGGCCCCGGCCCCGGCTCCGGTTTCGGGGAAGACCCAGGGGAAGCCGTAGCAGCGGAAAACGGTATGACGGCCGGGGAACGGGCATGACACCATCGACGAGGCCGACGTGGACACCCCGGGGGACCCCGCCCAGGGGAACCCGGCTCCGGGGAATCACCGGACGGGACCACACGTTGGACATGACAGTGCTATGTCACGCACAGCGGTACCTTTGGCCCTGGCTGAACCGGCCGGGCGCCGGAACCGGCCGGCGCGACACCATCGAATCGACGTAAGGATCCAATGACCTCCTCTTCTTCCCCTTCCCAGGACCCGCGGGACGCGCAGAACGTGCGGGACTCGCAGAGCTTCACCGAGAGCCTTCGGGCCGATGCCCTGATGGAAGAGGACGTCGCCTGGAGCCACGAGATCGACGGAGAGCGGGACGGCGACCAGTTCGACCGCTCCGACCGCGCGGCCCTGCGCCGCGTGGCCGGTCTCTCGACCGAGCTCGAGGACGTCACCGAGGTCGAGTACCGCCAGCTCCGCCTGGAGCGCGTGGTCCTCGTCGGTGTCTGGACCTCCGGCACGGTCGGCGACGCCGAGAACTCCCTCGCGGAGCTCGCGGCCCTCGCCGAGACGGCGGGCGCCCTCGTGCTCGACGGTGTCATGCAGCGCCGCGACAAGCCCGACCCGGCCACCTTCATCGGTTCCGGCAAGGCGCGCGAGCTCCGCGACATCGTGCTCGAAAGCGGGGCCGACACCGTCGTCTGCGACGGCGAGCTCAGCCCCGGCCAGCTCATCGCGCTGGAGGACGTGGTCAAGGTCAAGGTCGTCGACCGGACCGCCCTCATCCTCGACATCTTCGCCCAGCACGCCAAGTCCCGAGAGGGCAAGGCGCAGGTCGCACTCGCGCAGATGCAGTACATGCTGCCGCGACTGCGCGGCTGGGGCCAGTCGCTCTCCCGGCAGATGGGTGGCGGCGGCGGTGGCGGCATGGCCACCCGAGGCCCCGGTGAGACCAAGATCGAGACCGACCGGCGCCGCATCCGCGAGAAGATGGCGAAGATGCGCCGGGAGATCGCCGAGATGAAGACCGGCCGGGACATCAAGCGGCAGGAACGCCGCCGCAACAAGGTCCCCTCGGTCGCCATCGCCGGCTACACCAACGCCGGCAAGTCCTCCCTCCTCAACCGCCTCACGGGCGCGGGCGTACTGGTGGAGAACGCGCTGTTCGCCACCCTCGACCCGACCGTGCGCCGGGCCGAAACCCCCTCCGGCCGCGTCTACACCCTGGCCGACACCGTGGGCTTCGTCCGGCACCTGCCCCACCACCTCGTCGAGGCGTTCCGCTCCACGATGGAGGAGGTCGGCGACTCCGACCTCATCCTGCACATCGTGGACGGCTCGCACCCGGCACCGGAGGAGCAGCTGGCGGCGGTGCGCGAGGTCATCCGCGAGGTCGGTGCGGTCAACGTGCCCGAGATCGTGGTGATCAACAAGGCGGACGCCGCGGACCCGCTCGTCCTCCAGCGGCTGCTGCGCATCGAGCGGCACTCCATCGCCGTCTCGGCCCGCACCGGCCAGGGCATCGAGGAACTCCTCGCGCTCATCGACGCCGAGCTGCCCAGGCCCGCGGTAGAGGTGGAGGCCCTCGTGCCGTACACCCGCGGCGCGCTGATCGCCCGGGCCCACGCCGACGGCGAGGTGATCTCCGAGGAGCACACCCCGGAGGGCACCCTGCTCAAGGCACGGGTCCACGAGGAACTGGCGGCGGAGCTGGCACCGTACGTGCCCGCCAAGCACTGACGGCAGCACGGGGCGGCCTGCGCGGCCGCCGCTGACGGAACGGCCGAGGGCCCCCGCAACGCGCGGGGGCCCTCGGCCGTTCACACGGGACCCGGACGCTCCGTCCGGGTCCCGGCCTGCTACTTGAACTTGGCGCTCACCGCGTCGTAGATGCCCTTGGCCTCAGGACCCAGCTTCGGCCCGGCCAGCCAGCCGGCCTTCGCCGGACCGATCGAGGTGTTCGACACCAGCGCCGGCTTGCCGTCGGCACCCGCCGCGACCCAGCCGCCACCGGACGAACCGCCCGTCATCGTGCAGCCGATGCGGTACATCACCGGGTCGGCCTGCTTGAGCGCCAGCCGGCCCGGCTTGTCCGCGCACTGGAACGCCTTCTGCCCGTCGAACGGAGCCGCCGCCGGGTAGCCCGTCGCCGTGATGCTCGCGACCTTGCCCACCGCCGGAGCGTTGAACTCCACCGGCAGCGCCGTACCGACCGTCTCCTCCAGCGACTTGCCGCCGCCCTTCTCCGGCGTCACGTGCAGCACCGCGAAGTCGTACGGGGCACCCGCGCCGCCCGTCGGACCGCCGGTCGCGATCCACTGGTCGGAGGTCTGCGCCCAGTCGCTCCACCACACGCCGTACGGGGCGACCTGCTCGCGCGGCGCACCCTTGAGCGCCGCCGCCGGCTTGCCCGCGTTGTTGTAGGACGGGACGAAGGCGATGTTGCGGTACCAGCCGCCGGCCTTGCCCGCGTGCACGCAATGGCCCGCCGTCCAGACCATGTTGGACTTGCCCGGGTGGGCCGGGTCCTTCACCACGGTGGCCGAGCAGACCATCGAGCCCTCAGGGCCGTCGAAGAAGACCTTGCCGGACGCCGGGACGCTCGTGTGGTACGGCGAAGCCGCCGGCTGGGCGGTCACCGGAGCCGGGGTCGGGTCGGTGACGCCCTGGTCCTTGCCGGCGTCCGGGTCGACGGCCGGGCGCTGCGGCTGCTCCGCGTCACGCATCCGGTCCGGGTCCCAGAGGCCGTCGATGATCGGGTTGACGTAGTCGCCCGCCTCGCGGAGCCAGTCCTCCTTCTTCCAGTTCTTCCACGCGCCCCCCTTCCACTTCTCCAGGTCGAAGCCGTGCTGCTTGAGCCTCTCCTTGAGCTCGTCCGGAATCTTGATCCCGTCCGCCGCGCCGGACGGCAGGGGCGCAGCCACGGTCGGCTTGGCGTCTGAGCCGGCCTCCCCGTCGCCGGGTCCGCAGGCCGAGGCGGTCAGCGCGAGCGCGGCCGCACTGAGGAGCGCGGTGACCGGTCGGTTCGGTCGCATGTCGTAAATCCCCCTGGAGTTTCGAGGTGTTGGGACGGAGTCGATCGGGGTGGATCGCAGCACCCCACTATGCCGCCGAGGTCTAGGACGGCCGGCCCCGGGTCGATGGTTCCTGCCGCGGCCTCCCGGCCGAACCGCAAGGATCTTCGGCCCACCCGTGATCCGGAGCCGTCACCGTCGTTGGTACGTACGGGGGATGGTGCAGCAGCGTTCGTGTTCGAGGCGCAATCCGGAAGAGCAACCTGCGGGAGGACCGACAGTCGTGGCCGTGACCGAACCGACCGCAGCCGAGGCCTCGCCCGGGGGCGCGGGCGAGGCCGCACCACGGACCCCGGCGCACGCGGGGAGACAGGTCCCGGTGCAGGGCCGGCGGGGACCCGCCTCGGCGGAGGGGATCCTGCGCAGGCAGGCGCTCCGGGAGTCGGCCGCCCGGACCTACGCGCGCTCGCTGCCCATCGTCCCCGTGCGGGCCCGCGGGTTGACCATCGAGGGCGCCGACGGGCGGCGCTACCTCGACTGCCTCTCCGGCGCGGGCACCCTCGCCCTCGGGCACAACCACCCCGTCGTCCTCGAAGCCATCCGCGGGGTCCTCGACTCCGGGGCTCCGCTGCACGTCCTCGACCTGGCCACCCCGGTCAAGGACGACTTCACCACCGAGCTGTTCGAGAACCTGCCGGCCGCCCTGGCCGCCGACGCCCGGGTGCAGTTCTGCGGCCCCGCCGGGACCGACGCCGTCGAGGCCGCCCTGAAACTGGTCCGGGCCGCCACCGGACGAACCGGGCTGCTCACCTTCACCGGCGCCTACCACGGCATGACCGCCGGGGCCCTGGCGGCCTCGGGCGGCGCCGGCGACGTACGGGTGACCCGGCTGCCCTACCCGCAGGACCACCGCTGCCCGTTCGGTGTCGGCGGCGCCGAGGGCGCGCGGCTCGGGGCCCGCTGGACCGAGAGCCTGCTCGACGACCCCAAGGGCGGGGTGCCGCTGCCCGCCGCCATGATCGTAGAGCCCGTGCAGGGCGAGGGCGGGGTGCACCCGGCCCCCGACGCCTGGCTGCGCCGGATGCGGGAGATCACCGCGGCCCGGGGCATCCCGCTGATCGCGGACGAGGTGCAGACCGGGGTGGGCCGCACCGGCGCCTTCTGGGGCGTCGACCACGCCGGGGTGGTCCCCGACGTGATGGTCCTGTCCAAGGCCATCGGCGGCAGCCTCCCGCTGGCCGTGATCGTCTACCGGGCCGAACTGGACGTCTGGGCCCCCGGCGCCCACGCCGGAACGTTCCGCGGGAACCAGCTCGCCATGGCCGCGGGCACCGCCACCCTCGCCTACGTCCGGCGCAACGGACTCGCCGAGCGCGCGGCGGCCCTGGGCGGGCGGATGCTGACGGCCCTGCGCGGCCTGGAGGCGGAACAGCCGTGCGTCGGTGACGTGCGGGGCCGCGGCCTGATGATCGGCGTCGAGCTCGTCGACCCCGACACCGGTGCCGCCGCACCCGCCCTCGCCGCCGCCGTGCGCCAGGAGTGCCTGGACCGCGGCCTGATCGTCGAGCTCGGAGGCCGCCACTCCAGCGTCGTCCGCCTGCTGCCCCCGCTGACCCTGACCGACGAACAGGCCGCAGCCGTCCTGGACCGGCTGGCCGACTCCATCCCCGCGGCCGCCCGCAGGCCCCACTGACAGCACGCCGAAGGACCCCTCGATGCCCGACCCCTCCACCACCCCCCGCCCCGACGCCCCGGACACACCGCCCCCCACCCACCCCGCCCCGACCCCCCTCGCCGGGCCCCCGCCCCCGCCCCCGCCGGCCCCGGCCCACCCGGGCACCGCCCCCCTCGCACCGGCCCCGGCCCACCCGGCGCAAGCCCCGACCGCCGCTGCGGTCCCCCCGGCCCCCGCCCCCCTCGCCGGGCCCGCGCCCGCCCCCCTCGCGCCGGCCCCGGCCCACCCGGCCCCCGCCACCCCGGCCGTCACCCCCGGCGGGCTGCCGCACGCCACTGCCCCCGCTCAGGCGGCATCCGCCGCCCCTGCCTCCGCAGCCGCGCCTGCTCCGGCTCACCCGGCAGCCGGCCCCGGCAACCCCCCGGCCCAGGCCCCGGCCCAGGCCCAGGCCCCGGGCCCGGCCGCCACTGCCCCCGCCCCGGTGCGGCCCGCAGCCGCCCCCGACCACCACCCGGCCCCGGAGCGCCCGGCCGCCGCCCCCGCCCCGGTGTGGCCCGACGGCTCTGTCCGGCCGCCCGCAGCCGGGCACCCGGCCGGCTCCCCGCAGCCCGAGGCGCCCGCTGCCGCGCAGCTGCCGCCGGGGCCCCGCCCGGACTCCGCGCAGCCCGAGCGGCCCGCGGCATCCCCGGCGGTGGACCGGGATCAGGCGGCCCCCGGGCGGGCCCAGGCCGGAGCGGAGCCCGCGCCCGTGCCCGGAGTCCCGGCGGCGCAGGCCGCCCCGGCCCACGCCCCGGCGGGCACCGTGCCCCGGCAGAAGGACGGCACCCTCCGCCCCCGGGTGGGCGGCACCGGACCCGCCGGCCCCGACCCGGCGGCGCTGCCCGACCTGCTGGACCACCCCGACCCGGCGACCGCGGCCGAGTGCGCGACGGTGGAGAACCTGCTGCGGTGCTGGGTCCGCGAGAGCGGTATCGGCCGCCCCGACGGGCCCGTCGGGACCCTGCTCCGCATCCCCCTCCCCGCGTCCGGGGCCGCGCTGCTCGTCCCCGTCCGCTACTGGTCCCCGGCGGGCTGGCACCGCTTTGGCCCCGCCCGCCTCGAAGGCACCCCCGCCCACGCCCCCGCCGTGGACGCCGTCACCCTCGGGGCCCTGCTCGCCCGCGAGGGAGACGGCCGCAGCGGCACCGACCTCGTCGGCCGGGTAGCCGACTCGGTGCGCCGCACCACCGAGTTCATCGCCGACCGCCGCCAACGCCCCACCGGCCCGGCCCCCGTCGCCGGCGACCGCTTCCTCACCGCCGAACAGTCACTCCTCCTCGGCCACCCCCTCCAACCGGACCCCAAGAGCCGCGAAGGACTCTCCGAAACCGAAGTACGCCACTACTCGCCCGAACTCCACGGCTCCTTCCCCCTGCACTGGATCGCGGTCGCGCCCGAGGCCCTCGCCACCGACTCCGCCTGGACCGAACGGGGCCGCCCGGTCTCCGCCGCGCAGCTCCTCGCCCGGCTCGCCCCCGGCCTCCCGCTGCCCGCCGGCACCACCGCCCTACCCCTGCACCCCTGGCAGGCCCGAGACCTCCTCCAGCGCCCCGCCGTCACCGCCCTCCGCGACGCGGGACTCGTCACCGACCTGGGCCCGTACGGAACCCCCTGGTACCCCACCTCCTCCGTGCGCACCGTCCACCGCCCCGGCGCCCCCGCGATGCTCAAGCTCTCCCTCGGCCTGCGCATCACCAACTCCCGCCGCGAGAACCTCCGCAAGGAACTCCACCGCGGTGTCGAGGTCCACCGGCTGCTCCGCACCGGCCTCGCCGAGCAGTGGCAGACCGCCCACCCCGGCTTCGACATCGTGCGGGACCCCGCCTGGGTCGCCGTCGACGCCCTGGACGGCACCCCCGTCCGGGGATTCGACGCCGTACTGCGCCACAACCCCTTCCACTCCGACGACGACGCCGTCTGCGTCGCCGCGCTGACCTCCCTCCGTCCGTGGCCCGGCCGGACCACGATGCGCTCCCGGCTCGCCGACACCCTCTCCCGGCTCGCCGTGACCACCGGCCGGCCCGTCTCCGCCGTCGCCGCCGAGTGGTTCCTGCGCTACCTCGACCACGTCGTCCTGCCGGTCCTCGCCTTCGACGCTCTCGCCGGCATCGCCCTCGAAGCGCACCAGCAGAACACCCTGGTGCTCCTCGACCGGGCGGGCTGGCCCGTCGGCGGCCGCTTCCGCGACAACCAGGGCTACTACTTCCGCGACTCCCGCCGCGCCGAACTGGAACGACGCCTCCCCGGTATCGGCGGCGCCAGCGACACCTTCGTCCCGGACGCCGTCACCGACGAACGCTTCGCCTACTACCTCGGCATCAACAACGTGATCGGCCTGATCGGCGCCTTCGGATCGCAGCGGCTCGCCGACGAGCGCGTGCTCCTCGCCGCCTTCCGCCGCTTCCTCGGCAAGGCCTCGGGCCTCGGCCCGGTCCCCGCGCGGCTCCTCGACTCACCCACCCTGCGCTGCAAGGCGAACCTGCTCACCCGCCTGGGCGGGCTCGACGAGCTCGTGGGCCCCGTCGACACACAGTCCGTCTACGTCACCATCACCAACCCCCTCCACGACTGACGCGCTCCCGCCGACACCGAGAAGAGCCCCGATGCCTCCCACGGACACCACCACGAGCACCGCCGGCGGCCCCGCCTCCCAAGAGGCCACCGCGCACCGCTTCACCGTCGGACTGCTCCCGCTGCTCGCCGAGGCGGACCTCCTCGACTCACCAGCGGGCTGGGGCGCGGCCCCGACACCGGCAGGGGTCTTCCGCCTCGAACCCGTACGGCCGGGCCGGGACCTGGAACTGCTCACAGGCTGGATGAACGACCCCGAGGTGGCCGCCTACTGGGAGCTCAACGGTTCCGCCGCCGTGACCGGGGACCACCTGCGGGCCCAGCTCGACGGCGACGGCCACAGCATCCCCTGCCTCGGCCTCCTCGACGGCAGCCCCATGAGCTACTGGGAGATCTACCGGGCCGATCTCGACCCGGTCTCCCGCCACTACCCGGCGCGCTCCCACGACACGGGTATCCACCTGCTCATCGGAGACGGCACGAACCGGGGCCGGGGCCTGGGCACCACGCTGCTGCGCGCCGTCGCCGAGCTCGTCTTCGACAACCGCCCCCGATGCACACGCGTCATCGCGGAACCGGACATTCGCAACACCCCCTCCGTATCAGCCTTCATGAACGCCGGATTCCGCTATTCCACGGAAATCGACCTCCCCGAAAAGCGGGCCGCCCTGATGATCCGTGAGCGGGCGCTGCGCAATCTGCTCTGACCGCCGCCGGTCATCCCGCTCATCGCGCCATCCCGATCGTCCTGACCGGTTCGCCTCTTCGACCCTGGGCATTCGCTTCTCGGTATTCGGTTCTCGACATTCGGTTTTCAAAGCTCTCATCTCCAGAACTCCGCGTCGCTCAGCAAGGTTCCCGATATCCGAGGAGTCCAGTGCCGAATTTCCCCGCAGCCCCCGACTCCGCCGAGCACGCCGTTCCCCCGTCGCCCCAGCACCCGTGCACGCCACCCGAACTCAACCAGCCCACCTGGGACTTCGCGGCGCGCCGGCTGCTGGCCAAGATGCTCGGCGAGTTCGCGTACGAGGACATCGTCAGCCCCGCCCCGGCGTCCTCGGCCGCCGGCGACGCCTGGACCCTGGCCCTCGACGACGGCAGCAGCCTGGGCTTCCGCGCCCGCCGGCACGCCTACGGCAGCTGGCAGGTCACACCGGACACGATCACGCTGACCCCGCCGGCCCCCTCCACGGAGCCCCCGATCGCGTTCGGCGACCCGTACGGCTTCCTCGTCCGGGCCCGCACCCTGCTGCGTCTCGACGGGCCGACCCTCGGCCACCTGATCCACGAGCTCAGCTCCACCCTCGCCGCCGACGCCCGACTCGACCACCACGCGCTCACCGCCGACGTCCTCGCCGACCTCGACTACGCGGCGCTCGAAGGACACCAGACCGGTCATCCCTGGCTCGTCCTCAACAAGGGCCGCGTCGGATGGTCCGCCGCGGACGCCGCCGCCTGGGCCCCCGAGGCGCGCACCCGGCAGCGGCTGCCGTGGCTCGCCGCCCACACCTCCCTGGCCGAGTACCGGGGCACCGCCGGCCTCGAAGACCCGGCACGGCTCTACGCGGCCGAGCTCGACCCCGCCACCCGTGCGGCGTTCGACCGGATCCTGCGCGACCGGGGCCTCGACCCGCTCCGCTACCTCTACCTCCCCGTCCACCCCTGGCAGTGGGACGAGATCGTCCTTCCCCTCTTCGCCCCCGCCCTCGCTTCCGGCGCCCTCGTGCCACTCCCCGCCGATCCGGACGACAGGATCCCGCAGCAGTCGATCCGCACCTTCCTCAACCTCACCCGTCCCGACCGGCACAGCGTCAAACTCCCGCTGTCCGTCTTCAACACCACCGTCTGGCGCGGCCTGCCCAGCGACCTCAGCGTGGCCGCGCCCGCCGTCACCGCCTGGATCCACTCGCTCCGCGACGCCGACCCCTTCCTGCGCGACGAATGCCGGGTCGTGCTGCTCGGAGAGGTCGCCTCGGTCACCGTCCGCCACCCCGTGTACGACGGGCTCCCCGAGGTCCCCTACCAGTACAGGGAACTCCTCGGAGCGATCTGGCGGGAGCCGCTGGCCGGGCGGCTCGCCCCCGGCGAGCGCGCCCGTACGCTCGCCTCCCTCCTCCACGTCGATCCGCGCGGCCGCTCCTTCACCGCCGAGCTGGTCGCCCGCTCCGGCCTCACCCCCGAGGCCTGGCTTCGCAGCCTCTTCGCCGCCCTGCTGCCCCCGCTGCTGCACTTCCTCTACCGCTACGGCACGGTGTTCTCCCCGCACGGAGAGAACACCGTGGTGATCTTCGACGAGCAGGACGTCCCCGTCCGCCTCGCGGTCAAGGACTTCGTGGACGACGTCAACATCAGCAGTACCCCCCTGCCCGAGCACGCGTCCATGCCCGACGAGGTCCGGGCCGCGCTGCTCGCGGAGCCGCCCGGCTTCCTCACCCAGTTCATCCACTCGGGACTGTTCATCGGCGTCTTCCGCTACCTGTCCGCCCTGTGCGACGACCGGCTCGGCGTGCCCGAGGGCGAGTTCTGGTCCCTCGTACGGGCGGAGATCCTCCGCCACCAGGCCCGCTTCCCCGAGGACAAGGAGCGGCACCGCCTCTTCGACCTGCTGACGGAGCGGATCGACCGGATCTGCCTCAACCGGAGCCGGCTCCACGCGGACGGCTACCGCGACCGCCCGGACCGCCCGGGCGCCGTCGTCCACGGCACCGTGCGCAACCCCCTCCACGGCCCCTGAAGAGTGATCGATGCGTCCGCTGTCGGTGGCGCCCCGTAGGGTTGGCAGTGCTATGACGAAGCCCTCCCTCCCCGACCTGCTGCACGCCGCCGTCTCCGCCGTCGGCGGCACGGAGCGCCCCGGCCAGGTGGCCATGGCCGAAGCCGTCGCCGAAGCGATCGACGACAACTCCCACCGGCTGATCCAGGCCGGCACCGGCACCGGCAAGTCCCTCGGCTACCTGGTGCCGGCCCTCGCGCACGGCGAGCGCGTGGTCGTCGCCACGGCGACGCTCGCGCTCCAGCGCCAGCTCGTGGAGCGCGACCTGCCGCGCACGGTCGAGGCGCTGCATCCGCAGCTGCGCCGGCGGCCGCAGTTCGCCATGCTCAAGGGCCGGTCCAACTACCTGTGCCTGCACCGCCTCCACGAGGGGGTCCCGCAGGACGAGGAGGAGGGCCTCTTCGACCAGTTCGAGGCGGCCACCCCGACCAGCAAGCTCGGCAAGGACCTGCTGCGCCTGCGCGACTGGGCGGACGAGACCGAGACGGGCGACCGCGACGACCTCACCCCCGGTGTCTCCGACAAGGCCTGGAGCCAGATCTCGGTCTCCTCCAGGGAGTGCCTGGGCGCCACGAAGTGCGCGTACGGGGCCGAGTGCTTCGCGGAGGCGGCCCGCGAGCGGGCCAAGCTCGCGGACGTGGTCGTCACCAACCACGCGCTGCTGGCCATCGACGCCATCGAAGGCGCCCCGGTGCTCCCGCAGCACGAGGTGCTGATCGTGGACGAGGCCCATGAGCTGGTCTCCCGCGTCACCGGCGTCGCCACCGGCGAGCTCACCCCGGGCCAGGTCAACCGGGCGGTGAAGCGTGCCGCCAAGCTGGTCGACGAGAAGACCGCGGACTCCCTCCAGACCGCTTCGGAGACCTTCGAGCGGGTGATGGAGCTGGCGCTCCCCGGCCGCCTGGAGGAGATCCCCGAGGACCTCGGCTACGCGCTGATGTCCCTGCGCGACTCCGCGCGCAACGTGATCTCCGCGATCGGTGCCACGCGGGACAAGTCCGTCCACGACGAGGACGCCGTCCGCAAGCAGGCCCTCGCCGCCGTGGAGAACGTCCACGCGGTGGCGGAGCGGATCACGAACGGCTCCGAGTACGACGTCGTCTGGTACGAGCGCCACGACCGCTTCGGCGCCACCCTGCGGGTCGCCCCGCTCTCGGTGTCCGGGCTGCTGCGCGAGAAGCTCTTCGAGGACCGCTCGGTGGTCCTCACCTCCGCCACCCTCAAGCTGGGCGGCGACTTCAACGGGGTCGCGGCCTCTCTGGGCCTCTCCCCGGAAGGGGTGGAGGGCGACGGCGTGCCGGCGTGGCGGGGCCTGGACGTCGGGTCGCCGTTCGACTACCCGAAGCAGGGCATCCTCTATGTCGCGAAGCACCTGGCGACGCCGGGGCGGGAGGGCACCCGCGGCGACATGATGGATGAGCTGGCGGAGCTGATCGAGGCCTCCGGCGGCCGCACCCTGGGCCTCTTCTCCTCCATGCGCGGTGCCAAGGCCGCCGCCGAGGAGCTGCGCGGGCGGCTCGACAACCCGATCCTCCTCCAGGGCGAGGAGACGCTGGGTGAGCTGATCAAGACCTTCGCGGCGGACCCGAAGACCTGCCTGTTCGGCACGCTGTCCCTGTGGCAGGGCGTCGACGTGCCCGGTCCCAGCTGCCAGCTCGTGATCATGGACAGGATCCCGTTCCCGCGCCCCGACGACCCGCTGATGAGCGCGCGGCAGAAGTCGGTCGAGGAGAACGGCGGCAACGGCTTCATGGCGGTCGCGGCCACCCATGCCGCCCTGCTGATGGCCCAGGGCGCGGGCCGGCTCGTACGGGCCTCCGGTGACCGGGGCGTGGTCGCGGTCCTGGACCCCCGCCTGGCCACGGCCCGGTACGGGAGCTTCCTGCGGGCCTCGTTGCCCGACTTCTGGTACACGACGGACCGCAACCAGGTCCGCCGCTCGCTGGCCGCCATCGACGCGAGCGCGAAGGCCGACGGCAAGTAGGGGCCAACCAGGGGCCGGGCCGGGATGCGGCAGCCCGCGGGGAGGTGGCGCGCCCGCGGGCATGCAACAGCTCCGGGACCGGCGCAGTGGGTCCCGGAGCTGGCTGAGGGGCGACGGGCCGGGATCAGACCCGTCGCAGCACGGCGACGACCTTGCCGAGGATGGTCGCCTCGTCGCCGGGGATCGGCTGGTAGGCGGCGTTGTGCGGGAGCAGCCACACGTGGCCGTCCTCCCGCTTGAAGCGCTTGACGGTGGCTTCGCCGTCCAGCATCGCGGCGACGATGTCGCCGTTCTCCGCGACGGGCTGACGGCGGACGGTGACCCAGTCGCCGTCACAGATCGCGGCCTCGATCATCGAGTCTCCGACGACCTTGAGGACGAACAGTTCGCCGTCGCCGACGAGCTGGCGGGGGAGCGGGAACACGTCCTCGACGGACTCCTCGGCCAGGATCGGCCCGCCGGCCGCGATCCGGCCGACCAGGGGGACGTAGGAGGCGGCGGGCTTGCCGGTGGTGTCGGTGGGCTGCGAGCTGGGCTGGTCCGAGCCGCGGACCTCGTAGGCGCGGGGCCGGTGCGGGTCGCGCCGCAGGAAGCCCTTGCGCTCCAGGGCCATCAGCTGGTGTGCCACGGAGGAGGTGCTGGAGAGGCCGACCGCCTGGCCGATCTCGCGCATCGACGGCGGGTAGCCGCGACGCTGTACGGAGTCCCGGATGACCTCGATCACCCTCCGCTGCCGGTCCGTGAGTCCGGAGCTGTCGGCGCGGATGCCTGGAGGTCGCCCTGGCAGGGAGCGTGCGGGGCGCACGGCCTCCGCCTCCTGGTTCTGACTTGCGTCATTCATGGCATGCACCGGCTCGAGTCGGCTCTGGGAGCGGTTCTGGGCAGTGATGGTGGCACTGTCTGCGGTGGTGGTCACGTCGGCCCCTCTCGAAATGTTCTCCCTGGCTGGACAACGGTAGTAGCTTTCGAAAGGTTGCGCCAAACACACGTTCGAGTGAAAAATCGCGGATCCCCCACCTGGGTTAGATCGGCGGGTGTATGGGCGGCCGGTGCGGGTGGCCGGCCCGATGTGGCCGCGGTGGCCGGCGCGGCGGTCAACCGGAATGCGGTTCGGCGCCGGTCCGGACGAACGCGGGTTCGGCTCCGCGTCCGCTCCTTACGGTACCCTTCCCGGTTGGATCGGCCATGCCCGGGCGGGGCCCGGCACTGCGCCCAGTGTGGCATCGGAAGCCCCCGTATCCGGCCATCGGACACCGCGACACGCGGAGCGGCGTAAATCCGGCGCAACCCAAGATCTAGTGGTTGGATGGGCGCGGCCACCCAGAAGTTGTGGTCCTCGGTCTGTCGAGGCCCCCGGGATCGCATATGCTTGTGGCTGCTTCACGAGCCCCCGGCGAAGACTCGCTCTCCGTCGTTGAGGGGTTCCGTGGGGTGATTCAGTCGTGCCAAGAGGAGGGTGAGGGAACCATGCACTGCCCCTTCTGCAGGCACCCCGACAGCCGCGTCGTCGACAGCCGCACCACCGACGACGGAACGTCGATCCGCCGGCGCCGTCAGTGCCCCGACTGCTCCCGTCGCTTCACGACGGTGGAGACGGCCTCGCTGATGGTGATCAAGCGAAGCGGGGTCACCGAGCCCTTCAGCCGTACCAAGGTCATCTCCGGCGTGCGCAAGGCGTGCCAGGGGCGGCCGGTCACCGAGGACGCCCTCGCCAAGCTCGGCCAGCGGGTCGAGGAGGCGGTGCGCGCCACCGGGAGCGCCGAGCTGACCACCCACGACGTGGGCCTGGCCATACTCGGCCCGTTGCAGGAACTCGACCTCGTCGCCTACCTGCGGTTCGCATCCGTTTACAAAGCGTTCGACACCCTTGAAGACTTCGAGACCGCCATCGCGGAACTGCGCGAGCCGCGGCCTCATCCCCATGAGTGCGAGCCCGGAGGGACCCCCCCGGTCGTCCCCGTGCCCGCCTCCGCCGCCGACTGACCGCTCGGGGCCGCAGTGCAGCGCGGCCCGGCCGGTCGTGGGCGAGATTCGTAGATACAAGACACACAGCACTGTGCCGCGGAATAGCGCTGGCACTTTAGGGCGTTTTTGCCCGCATATGGGAGGCAGGCGGCATGACAGAGACGGCGAGCAGCTCGGCACGTGGTTCCCGCGCCAAGGGGACCAAGGCCGCCAAGGGCGGCCTGCGGATCGAGCGCATCCACACCACCCCCGGCGTGCACCCCTACGACGAGGTGAACTGGGAGCTCCGTGACGTCGTCATGACCAACTGGCGCGACGGCTCGGTCAACTTCGAGCAGCGCGGCGTCGAGTTCCCCGACTTCTGGTCGGTGAACGCGGTCAACATCGTCACCAGCAAGTACTTCCGCGGCGCCGTCGGCACCCCGCAGCGCGAGACCGGTCTGAAGCAGCTCATCGACCGCATCGTGAAGACCTACACGAAGGCCGGCGAGGACTACGACTACTTCGCGTCCCCCGCCGACGCGGAGATCTTCGAGCACGAGCTGACCTACGCCCTCCTGCACCAGATCTTCAGCTTCAACTCCCCGGTGTGGTTCAACGTCGGCACGCCCCAGCCGCAGCAGGTCTCCGCCTGCTTCATCCTGGCCGTCGACGACTCCATGGAGTCGATCCTCGACTGGTACAAGGAAGAGGGCATGATCTTCAAGGGCGGCTCCGGCGCCGGCCTGAACCTCTCCCGCATCCGCTCCTCCAAGGAGCTCCTCTCCTCCGGCGGCAACGCCTCCGGCCCGGTCTCCTTCATGCGAGGCGCCGACGCTTCCGCGGGAACGATCAAGTCGGGCGGCGCCACCCGCCGCGCGGCCAAGATGGTCGTCCTGGACGTGGACCACCCGGACGTCGAGGACTTCATCGCCACCAAGGTGAAGGAGGAGGAGAAGATCCGCGCCCTGCGCGACGCGGGCTTCGACATGGACCTGGGCGGCGACGACATCACGTCCGTCCAGTACCAGAACGCCAACAACTCCGTCCGCGTGAACGACGAGTTCATGACGGCCGTCGAGAACGGCACCGAGTTCGGCCTGCGCGCCCGCATGACCGGCGAGGTCATCGAGAAGGTCGACGCCAAGGCGCTCTTCCGCAAGCTCGCCGAGGCCGCGTGGGCCTGTGCCGACCCGGGCATCCAGTACGACGGTGTGATCAACAACTGGCACACCTGCCCCGAGTCCGGCCGCATCACCGCGTCCAACCCCTGCAGCGAGTACATGCACCTGGACAACACGTCCTGCAACCTCGCCTCGCTGAACCTGATGAAGTTCCTGAACGACGACGGCAAGGGCAACCAGTCCTTCGACGCCGAGCGCTTCGCCAAGGTCGTCGAGCTGGTCATCACCGCGATGGACATCTCCATCTGCTTCGCGGACTTCCCGACCCAGAAGATCGGCGAGAACACCCGCGCCTTCCGTCAGCTCGGCATCGGATACGCCAACCTCGGCGCCCTGCTGATGGCGACCGGCCACGCCTACGACTCGGACGGCGGCCGCACCCTCGCCGCGTCGATCACCTCGCTGATGACCGGCACCGCGTACAAGCGCTCCGCCGAACTGGCTGCCATCGTCGGCCCGTACGACGGCTACGCCCGCAACGCCGACTCGCACAAGCGCGTCATGAAGCAGCACGCCGACGCCAACGCCGTCGCGCCGCGCACCGAGGACCTGGACAACGCGATCTGGGCCGCGGCCACCGAGGCCTGGCAGGACGTCCTGCGCCTCGGCGAGAAGAACGGCTTCCGCAACGCCCAGGCCTCCGTCCTCGCGCCGACCGGCACCATCGGTCTCGCGATGTCCTGCGACACCACCGGTGTCGAGCCGGACCTGGCCCTGGTCAAGTTCAAGAAGCTCGTCGGCGGCGGCTCGATGCAGATCGTCAACGGCACCGTCCCGCAGGCCCTGCGCCGCATGGGCTACCTGGAAGAGCAGATCGAGGCGATCGTCGCCCACATCGCCGAGCACGGGAACGTCGTCGACGCCCCGGGCCTGAAGACCGAGCACTACGAGGTCTTCGACTGCGCGATGGGCGAGCGCTCCATCTCCCCGATGGGCCACGTCCGCATGATGGCCGCGATCCAGCCGTGGATCTCCGGCGCGATCTCGAAGACGGTCAACATGCCGGAGTCGGCGACCGTCGAGGAGATCGAGGAGATCTACTTCGAGGCGTGGAAGCTGGGCGTCAAGGCGCTCGCGATCTACCGCGACAACTGCAAGGTCGGCCAGCCCCTCTCCGCCAAGAAGAAGGAGGAGGAGAAGGCCGAGATCACCGAGAAGGCCGAGGAGACCATCCGCACGGCGGTCGAGAAGGTCATCGAGTACCGTCCGGTCCGCAAGCGCCTCCCCAAGGGCCGCCCGGGGATCACCACCTCCTTCACGGTCGGTGGCGCCGAGGGCTACATGACCGCGAACTCCTACCCGGACGACGGCCTGGGCGAGGTCTTCCTGAAGATGTCCAAGCAGGGTTCGACCCTCGCGGGCATGATGGACGCCTTCTCGATCGCCGTCTCCGTCGGCCTGCAGTACGGCGTCCCGCTGGAGACGTACGTCGCGAAGTTCACCAACATGCGCTTCGAGCCGGCCGGTATGACGGACGACCCCGACGTGCGCATGGCGCAGTCGATCGTCGACTACATCTTCCGTCGCGTGGCGCTGGACTTCCTGCCCTTCGAGACCCGCTCGGCGCTCGGCATCCACTCCGCCGAGGAGCGTCAGCGCCACCTCGACACCGGCTCCTACGAGCCGCTCGACGAGGAGGAGCTCGACACCGAGTCCCTCGCCCAGTCGGCGCCCGTCGCATCCGTGGTCAAGCCCGTGGCGATCGCCCCGGTCCCGGCCCCGAAGACTGCGCACAGCAACGCCGAGCTGGTCGAGATGCAGATGGGCGTCTCCGCCGACGCCCCGCTCTGCTTCTCCTGCGGTACGAAGATGCAGCGCGCCGGTTCCTGCTACATCTGCGAGGGCTGCGGCTCCACGAGCGGCTGCAGCTGACCCTGAGCCCGCTCAGGGCATGAATTAGCGGTTCGGGGGGGGGGGGGGGGGGGGGGGGGGGGGGGGGGGGGGGGGGGGGGGGGGGGGGGGGGGGGGGGGGGGGGGGGGGGGGGGGGGGGGGGGGGGGG
>NZ_JBVJWV010000035.1:7862-87411 GCF_055602105.1 Streptomyces sp. NPDC037421 | reverse complement strand
GCCGGAACGACACCGGCCGCACGCCACAGCTCCGCCAGGGACACCATCACCGCCCACAGAGCGGGCTGCACGACATCGACCCGGTCGAAACCGGGAGCGCCGGACTCCTGGCGCAGCACCTCCAGCAGCGACCAGTCCGTGTACGGGGCCAGCGCCCCGGCGCACGCGTCCAGCCGGGCCGCGAACACCGGCGAGGAGTCGTACAGCTCCACCGCCATCCCCGCCCACTGCGAACCCTGACCGGGGAACACGAACACCGGACGCTCCGCGCCCGTCACGACGGCGCCGTCCACGACGCCCGCCGCCGGGAGCCCGGCGGCCAGCGCGTCCAGACCGGCCCGCGAGCCCGCCGGGACGACGCCGCGCCGCTCCAGCCCGGCCCGGGTCGTGGCCAGGGCGAGGCCGATGGCCGCCTCGGAGACCCCGGTGCCGGCTTCGTCGGCGAAGGCGCGCAGCCGGGCCGCCTGGCCGCGCAGGCCCTCGGCGGTACGGCCGGAGAGCACCCAGGGCAGGGTGGCGGCGGGGAGGACCGGCGGGGCCTGCTCGGGTGCCCGCGGGGCGGGTCCGGCGTCCGCGTCCCGGTCCGTGTCCTGGCCTGCGGCCTGGACGATCACGTGGGCGTTCGTGCCGCTCGCGCCGAAGGAGGAGACGGCGGCGGTGCGGGGGCCCTCCGTGGCGGGCCAGGGCCGCTCCTCGGTGAGGAGCTCGACCGCGCCGGAGGACCAGTCGACCTCGGGCGTGGGCCCGTCGATGTGCAGGCTGCGGGGCAGCACCCCGTCCCGTACGGACATCACGGCCTTGATCACGCCCGCGACGCCGGCCGCGGCCGCCGAGTGGCCGATGTTGGACTTGATGGAGCCCAGGTGCAGGGGGCGGCCTTCGGGACGGCTGCGGCCGTAGGTGGCGAGGAGGGCCTGGGCCTCGATCGGGTCGCCGAGAGTGGTGCCGGTGCCGTGCGCCTCGACCAGGTCGACCTCGTGGGGCGAGAGCCGGGCGTTGGCGAGGGCCTCCTCGATGACCCGCTGCTGGGAGGGGCCGTTGGGGGCGGTCAGGCCGTTGGAGGCGCCGTCCTGGTTGACGGCGGAGCCGCGGACGACGGCCAGTACGCGGTGTCCGTTGCGGCGGGCGTCCGACAGCTTCTCCAGGAGCAGGACGCCGACGCCCTCCGACCAGCCGGTGCCGTCGGCGGCGGCCGCGAACGGCTTGCAGCGGCCGTCGGGGGAGAGCCCGCGCTGGCGGCTGAACTCGACGTACACCTCGGGCGTCGACATGATCTGCGCGCCGCCCGCGAGGGCGAGCGCGCACTCGCCCTGGCGCAGGGACTGCACGGCCAGGTGGATGGCGACGAGGGAGGAGGAGCACATGGTGTCGACGGAGACCGCCGGGCCCTCCAGCCCGAAGGCGTAGGACAGGCGACCGGAGGACACGGCGGTGGCGATGCCGGTCATCAGGTGGCCCTCGACGTTCTCGGCGGCCCCCTCCCGGTCGCTGCCGTAACCGGTGTACGTGGTGCCGACGTAGACGCCCGTCCGGCTGCCGGCGACCGCCGTCGGGTCGACGGACGCCCGCTCGAACGCCTCCCAGGCGGTCTCCAGCAGCAGCCGCTGCTGGGGGTCCATGGCGAGGGCCTCGCGCGGGGAGATCCCGAAGAAGTCGGCGTCGAAGTCGCCCGCGTCGTGGACGAAGCCGCCCTCGCGGACGTACGTGGTGCCGAGGTGGTCGGGGTCCGGGTCGTAGAGGGAGTCGAGGTCCCAGCCACGGTTGACGGGGAAGCCGGAGACGGCGTCGCGGCCGTCGCGGACGAGGCGCCACAGGTCCTCGGGCGAGCGCACGCCGCCCGGGTAGCGGCAGGCCATGCCGACGACGGCGATGGGCTCGGGCTCGTCCGCCTCGACCTCGCGCAGCCGCTGCCGGGTCTGCTTCAGCTCGGCGGTCACCCACCTGAGGTGATCGAGCAGCTTCTGTTCGTTGTCCATCTGGCGGGAGCTCCTTGGATGACGTTCCGGCACGGGCTACGACTTGCCGAGCTCTTCGTGGATGAACGCGAAGATCTCCTCGGCCGAGGCGGACGCCAGTTCGTCGTGGGCGTCGGCTTCTTCGGACTTCTCCGGGTTCGTGCCGCCCCACTTGGTGAGCAGCACCTGGAGCCGGCCGGCGATGCGGTGGCGCGCCCCGTCGTCCGGGGTGAGCCGGGTGAGGGCCGCGTCGATGCGGTCGAGGTCGGCGAGGACGGACTGGTCCGTCTCGATGTCGCCGTCCTGCAGGTGCTCGCGCAGGTGCTGGGCGAGCGCCGCGGGTGTGGGGTGGTCGAAGAGGAGGGTGGCGGACAGCTTCAGGCCGGTGTCGCCCGCGAGGCGGTTGCGCAGTTCGACTGCACCGAGCGAGTCGAAGCCCAGGTCCTTGAAGGGCCGCGCCTCCTGGACCCCGTCGGCGGTGCGGTGGCCGAGGACCGCGGCGGCGTGTCCGCGGACCAGTTCGACGAGGAGGTGCTGCTGTTCGGCGGGCGCGGCGGCGGCGAGCCGCTGCCTGAGGGCGGAGGCCGAGGCGGTGGCCCCCTGCCCGGCGTCCGGGCCGTCGTCCGCCAATGCCGCTTGTACGTCGGCCAGTTCGCTGATCAGCGCGCTGTGGCGCATGGCGGTGTAGGTGGGGGCGAACAGCGCCCAGTCGACGTCGGCGACGCCGACGCAGGTCTCGTCGAGGTCGAGGGCCTGCTGGAGGGCGGCGATGGCGGTGCCCGGCGCGATGCCGATCACGCCGCGGCGGCGCAGGTGCTCGTCGATGTCCTCGGAGGCCGCCATGCCGGCCTCGGCCCAGGGGCCCCAGGCGACGGCGGTGGCGGGCAGGCCGTGGGCGCGGCGGCGTTCGGCGAGGGCGTCGAGGTGGGCGTTGGCGGCCGCGTAGGCGGCCTGGCCGCCGCTGCCCCACATGCCGGCGCTGGACGCGAAGACGACGAACGCGGACAGGTCGAGGCCGCGGGTGAGTTCGTCGAGCAGGTCGGCAGCGACGGCCTTGGGGCGCAGGACGTGGGCCAGGTGTCCGGCCGTGACCTCGTCCATGAACCCGTTGTCGGAGACGCCCGCGGCGTGGACGACGGCGGTCAGCGGCCGGTCGGCCGGTACGGAGGCCAGCAGGGCGGCGAGCTGGTCGCGGTCGGCGACGTCGCAGGCGGCGAGGGTGACCTCGGTGCCCGACGCGCGCAGGGCGGCGGCGAGTTCGGTGGCGCCGGGGGCGTCCGCGCCGCGCCTGCTGGTCAGCAGCAGGTGGTCGGCGCCGCCTTCGGCGAGCCAGCCGGCGAGCCGGCTGCCCAGGGCTCCGGTGCCGCCGGTGACGAGGACGGTTCCGGTGGGCCGCCAGGGTGCGGCGGCCGGGCGGGCGGCGGGGGCGGGGGCGCGGCGCAGTCGGCGTACCTGGACGCCGGCGCCGCGGACGGCGAGCTGGTCCTCGCCGCCGGGTGCGGCCAGGACGGCGGTGAGGCGGGCGGCGGCCCGCTCGTCGAGGTCGTGGGGCACGTCGACGAGGCCGCCCCAGCGGTCGGGGTATTCGAGGGCGGCGACCCGGCCGAGGGCCCACACCTGGGCCTGGGCGCCGGTGGGGTCGGCCGTCGGGTCCGAGGGTCCGGTGGAGACGGCGCCGCTGGTCAGGTTCCACAGCGGGGCGCCGATGCCGGCGTCCCCGAGGGCCTGCGCCAGGGCGGCGGTCGCGGCGAGCGCGGCGCTGACCCCGGGCTGCGCGCCGTGCGGGCGGACGTCGAGCGGGAGCAGGGAGAGCACGCCGGCGGGCTCCGGGCCGGTGCCGGCGCGCAGCCGGGCGGCCCAGTCGGTGCGGTCGGCGGCGGTCGCGTCGAGGCGCAGGACGGTGGTGGTGGCTCCGGCGGTGGTGAGCGCGGCGGCGGCCCGGTCGGCGAGCGGCCCGGCGGGGTCCGCGCCTTCGGGTACGACGAGCAGCCAGTGTCCGTCCGGGCGGGCGGCGGCGGCCGGGTCGGGGGCGGGCTTCCACGTGATGCGGTAGCGCCAGGAGTCGATGGTGTGCTGCTCGCGGCGGCCGCGCCGCCATGTGGAGAGGGCGGGCAGGACGGCGCGCAGCTGCTCTTCGTCGGGGAGGCGCAGGGTCCCGGTGAGGGCCTGGAGGTCCTCGCGTTCGACGGCCGCCCAGAACTCGGTGTCGGCCTCGTCCTGCGCGGTGGGCGCGCCGGCGCCGGCGGGGGCGGCGTCGAGCCAGTAGCGGCTGCGCTGGAAGGCGTACGTGGGGAGGTCGACCCGGCAGGCGGGGCGGTCGGCGAGCGGCGGTGTCCAGTCGACGGGCAGGCCGCGGGTCCAGGCTTCGGCGAGGGCGCCGAGGAAGGCCTCGGGTTCGGGGCGGTCCTTGCGCAGGACGGGGGTGAGGAGTCCGGAGAAGGTGTCGGGAAGGGACTCCCCCGCCATGGCGGCCAGGACCCCCTGCGGGCCGAGTTCGAGGAAGTGGGTGACGCCCTCTCCTGCGAGGTGGGCGACGCCGTCACCGAAGCGGACGGCGGCCCGGACGTGCTCGACCCAGTAGTCGGCCGTGAACGCGGTGATCTGCCCGCCGGTGACGTTGGAGACGACCGGGATGGACGGGGTCGCGTAGGCCAGGGTCCCGGCGACCTCGCGGAACGCCTCCAGCATCGGCTCCATCAGCGGCGAGTGGAACGCGTGCGAGACCGTCAGCCGCTTGGTCTTGCGGCCCTGTTCCGCCAGCTTCGCGGCCACGTCGAGAACGGCGTCCTCGGCGCCCGAGATCACCACGGACTCCGGCCCGTTGACCGCCGCGACGTCCACATCGGCCGACAGCAGCGGGCGTATCTCCTGCTCGGTGGCGCGGACCGAGACCATCGCCCCGCCCTCGGGCAGGGCTCCCATCAGCGCACCACGGGCCGCCACCAGCCGGGCCGCGTCCGCCAGGGACAGCACCCCGGCGACGTGCGCGGCGGCGATCTCACCGATCGAGTGACCCGCCACGAAGTCCGGGCGGATGCCGTAGGACTCCAGTACGCGGAAGAGTGCGACCTCGACGGCGAACAGGGCGGGCTGGGTGTTCTCGGTGCGGTGGACCTCGTCCCCGCCGCCGAAGACGATCTCCTTCAGCGGGAGGTCGAAGTGGGCGCACACCTCGTCGAAGGCGTCGGCGAACACCGGCTGGGCCTCGTACAGTTCCCGGCCCATGCCCGCGCGCTGCGCGCCCTGCCCGGAGAACAGGAAGGCGGTGCGGGCGCCCGCGACGGACTCGCCGCGGAAGGTGCCGGGCGCCGAGGCGCCGGCCGCGAGGGCGTCGAGGCCCTCCAGGTAGCCCTCGCGGCTGTCGGCGAGGACCACGGCGCGGCTCTCCAGCTGGGCGCGCCAGGCCAGCAGGGCGGAGGCGGTGCTCGCCAGGTCCAGCTCGGGGCGGGCCGCGGTGAGGTCGCGCAGGCGGCGCGCCTGTTCGGTCAGGGCGTCGGGGGTGCGGGCGGAGACCAGCCAGGGCAGCAGCTCACCGGCCGCCGGTTCCTGCTCGGGCCCCTTCGCGGCCTGCGGCGCGGGCTCCTGCGGGGCCTCCTCGATGATCACGTGGGCGTTGGTGCCGCTGACGCCGAACGAGGAGACGCCGGCCCGGCGCGGACGGCCGGTCTCCGGCCATTCGACGGCCTCGGTGAGCAGTTCCACCGCGCCGGCGGACCAGTCGACGTGCGGGGACGCCTCGTCGGCGTGCAGGGTCCTGGGCAGTACGCCGTGGCGCATGGCCATGACCATCTTCATGATGCCGGCGACACCGGCGGCGGCCGAGGTGTGGCCGATGTTCGACTTGATCGAGCCGAGCAGCAGCGGCCGGTCCCCGGGCCGGTCCTGGCCGTAGGTGGCGAGCAGGGCCTGCGCCTCGATGGGGTCGCCCAGGGCGGTGCCGGTGCCGTGCGCCTCGACGGCGTCCACGTCCTGCGGGGCGAGCCGGGCGTTGGCGAGGGCCTGACGGATGACGCGCTGCTGGGAGGGCCCGTTGGGGGCCATGAGGCCGTTGCTGGCGCCGTCCTGGTTGGTCGCCGTACCGCGCACCACGGCGAGGACGCGGTGGCCGTTGCGGCGGGCGTCGGAGAGCTTCTCCAGGAGGAGGACGCCGGCGCCCTCGGACCAGGCGGTGCCGTCGGCGTCGGCGGAGAACGCCTTGCAGCGGCCGTCGGCGGCCAGGCCGCGCTGGCGGCTGAACTCCACGAACAGGTCGGGTGTCGGCATGACGGTGACGCCCGCGGCCAGCGCCATGGTGCACTCGCCGGCCCGCAGGGCCTGGGCGGCGAGGTGCAGGGCGACGAGGGAGGAGGAGCAGGCGGTGTCGACGGTGACGGCCGGGCCCTCCAGCCCGAAGGTGTAGGCGATGCGGCCGGAGATGACACTGGTGAGGTTGCCGGTGAGGGAGTAGCCCTCGACGCCTTCGCCGCCCATCTGCTGGAGCCCGCCGAAGTAGCCGGGCTGGGTGGCGCCCGCGAAGACGCCGATGGGGGCGGACTTCACGCTCGTCGGGTCGATGCCGGCCCGCTCGAAGGCCTCCCAGGAGGCCTCCAGCAGCAGCCGCTGCTGCGGGTCCATGGCGACGGCCTCGCGCGGGGAGATCCCGAAGAAGGCCGGGTCGAAGTCGGCGGCGTCGTGGAGGAACCCGCCCTCGCGGACGTAGGTGGTGCCGGGGTGGTCGGGGTCGGGGTGGTAGAGGGCCTCCAGGTCCCAGCCGCGGTCGGCGGGGAAGGGGCTGATGACGTCGGCGCCGGTGTCGACGAGCTGCCACAGGTCCTCGGGCGAGCGGACGCCGCCGGGGTAGCGGCAGGCCATGGCGACGATCGCGACGGGCTCGTCGTGCGCCGCCGCGCCCGCGATGTGGCCGGTGACGGCGGCGGTGCGCTCACCGAGCACTTCGGCCCGGACGAAGGCGGCGACGGCGGCGGGGGTCGGGTGGTCGTAGGCGAAGGCGGTGGGCAGCCGCAGTCCGGTGGCGTTGTTCAGCCGGTTGCGCAGGTTGACGGCGGCCAGCGAGTCGAAGCCCAGCTCCTTGAAGGCCCGCTGCGGGTCGATGGCGGCCGGCCCGTCGTGGCCGAGCACGGCGGCGGCGTGGGCGCGTACGAGGTCCAGTACGGTGCGGAGCTGCTCGGCCTCCGGGAGGTCCCGGAGCTCCTCGCGCAGCGCCGAACCCGCGGCCCGGTCGGCTTCCTCGTCGGGTGCGGAGTGCAGGGCCGCGAGGGCGGTACGGGTCTCGGGGGCGCGGCGGCGGCGCAGCCATGAGGCCATGTCGGGGAGGGCTTCGCGCAGCGGCTTGTCGCCGTCGATGTCGAGGGTGGCGACGAGGGTGTCGACGTCCTCCTCGTCGACGGCCTGCCAGAACCGCTCCTCGGCCGCGTCGCGGGGGGCGCCGGTCCCGGGGGTCAGCCAGTAGTGGCGGTGCTGGAAGGCGTACGTGGGCAGCTCGACGGAGTCCGCCGGGGTGGCTGGGGCGAGGAGGGGCGTCCAGTCGACGGGGAGGCCGCGGGTCCAGGCCGCGGCGAGGGCGCCGAGGAAGGCGGTGGGCTCGGGGCGGTGCTTGTCGAGGGCGGTGGTGACCAGGCCGTCGAAGTCCTCGGGGAGGTTCTCCCGGGCCATCGCGGTGAGCACCCCGGCGGGGCCGAGCTCCAGGAAGTGGCCGACGCCGCGTCCGGCGAGGTGGGCGACGCCGTCGCCGAAGCGGACCGCTCCCCGGACGTGCTCGACCCAGTAGTCGGCGGTGAAGCCGGTGATCTGCTCGCCGGTGACGTTGGAGACGACCGGGATGGCGGGCGCGGTGTGGGTGAGGGATTCCGCGACCTCGCGGAACGCCTCCAGCATCGGCTCCATCAGCGGCGAGTGGAACGCGTGCGAGACGGTCAGGCGCTTGGTCTTGCGGCCCCGGTCCGCGAGCGTGGCGGCCACGGCCAGGACGGCGTCCTCCGCACCCGAAATCACCACGGACTGCGGGCCGTTGACCGCCGCGATGTCGACACCGGCCGTCAGCAGCTCACGGACCTCGTCCTCGCCGGCCCGTACGGAGACCATGGCACCGCCCTCGGGCAGCGCACCCATCAGGGCGCCACGGGCCGCCACCAGACGGGCCGCGTCGGAGAGCGAGAGGACACCGGCGACGTGCGCGGCCGCGATCTCACCGATCGAGTGACCCGCCACGAAGTCCGGGCGGACGCCGTAGGACTCCAGCAGCCGGTACAGCGCCACCTCGACCGCGAAGAGCGCCGGCTGGGTGTTCTCGGTGCGGTGGACCTCGTCCCCGCCGCCGAAGACCAGGTCCTTCAGCGGGGCGTCGAAGTGTCCGCACACCTCGTCGAAGGCGGCCGCGAACACCGGCTGGGCGTCGTACAGCTCACGGCCCATGCCCGGACGCTGCGCACCCTGACCCGAGAACAGGAAGGCCAGCTTCCCCGGGCGTGCCGTGCCCTCGGACAGGGAGCCGTCCGGGGTGCCGTCCGCGAGGGCGCGCAGGCCGGAGCGGAGGCCGTCGGTGTCCTCGGCGAGGACCACCGCGCGGTGCTCCAGCGCGGAGCGGGTCGTCACGAGCGCTGCCGCGACGTCCGCCGCGGGAAGGGAGGTGTCGAGGCCGAGGAGGCGTTCGGCCTGGCCGCGCAGCGCCTGCGCGCTGTGCGCCGAGACCACCCACGGCAGCGGTCCGGCGGTGGCCGGGGCGGGCCGCTGTTCCTCCGGTGCGCCGGCGGGCGCCTGCTCGACGATCACGTGGGCGTTGGTGCCGCTGATGCCGAACGAGGAGACGCCCGCGCGGCGCGGACGGTCGGTCTCGGGCCAGTCCACGGCCTCCGTCAGGAGTTCGACGGCGCCCGCCGACCAGTCGACCTGGGGGGTGGGCTCGTCCACGTGGAGGGTGCGCGGAAGCACGCCCTCCCGCATCGCCATGACCATCTTGATGATGCCCGCGACCCCCGCCGCGGCGGCCGTGTGGCCGATGTTCGACTTGACCGAGCCGAGCAGCAGCGGCCGGTCCTCCGGCCGGTCCTGGCCGTAGGTGGCCAGCAGGGCCTGGGCCTCGATCGGGTCGCCGAGGGCGGTGCCCGTGCCGTGCGCCTCGACCGCGTCCACGTCCTGCGCCGTCAGCCGGGCGTTGGCCAGCGCCTGGCGGATCACCCGCTGCTGGGAGGGCCCGTTGGGGGCGGTCAGGCCGCTGCTCGCGCCGTCCTGGTTGACGGCGGAGCCGCGGACCACGGCGAGGACGCGGTGGCCGTTGCGGCGGGCGTCGGAGAGCTTCTCCAGGAGGAGCACGCCCACGCCCTCGCCCCAGATGGTGCCGTCGGCTGTGGAGGAGAACGCCTTGCAGCGGCCGTCGGCGGCCAGTCCGCGCTGGCGGCTGAACTCCTGGAACAGCCACGGGTTGGGCATGACGGTGACGCCGCCGGCGATCGCCATGGAGCACTCGTCGGCGCGCAGGGCCTGGGTGGCCTGGTGGACGGCGACGAGGGAGGAGGAGCAGGCCGTGTCGACGGTGATGGCCGGGCCTTCCAGCCCGAAGGTGTAGGCGACGCGGCCGGAGATGACGCTGTTGACGTTGCCGGTGAGGGTGTAGCCCTCGACCTCGCGGTGCGGGGTTCCCGTGCCACCGCCCAGGTAGCCGGGGTTCCCGGCGCCGACGAAGACGCCGGTACGGCTGCCCTTGAGGGTGGCGGGGTCGATGCCGGCGCGTTCGAAGACCTCCCAGGAGGACTCCAGGAAGAGCCGCTGCTGGGGGTCCATGGCGAGGGCCTCGCGCGGCGGGATCCCGAAGAAGCCCGCGTCGAACCCGGCCGCGTCGGGGACGAACCCGCCCTCCCGGACGTAGCTGCTGCCGTGGGCGTCCGGGTCCGGGTCGTAGAGGCCGTCGAGGTCCCAGCCGCGGTCGGTGGGGAAGGCGACGATGCCGTCGCCGCCTTCCGCCACCAGCCGCCACAGGTCCTCCGGCGAACCGACGTCCCCCGGATAGCGGCAGGCCATGGCGACGATGGCGATCGGCTCCTGCTCCTTCGCCTCCGCGGCCTGCAGGCGCTTGCGGGTCTGCTGGAGGTCGGCGGTGACGAGTTTCAGGTAGTCGCGGAGCTTGTCTTCGTTACTGCTGGCCATCGTGGCAGTGCCTCCGGTGGGACGGTCAGGACGACGGGTCGGGGATCAGCTGAGACCGAGTTCCTTCTCGATGAGGGCGAACATCTCGTCGTCGCTCGCCGAGGTGATCTCCGCGGTCCCGTCGGAGGTCCGTGCTTCCTCGTCGGTGTCGTTCTCGGTACCGGCCTGCTCGAGCTTCCACAGGATCGAGCGCAGCCGGTTCACGGCCCGTTCCCTGCCGTCGCTGCCCTCCGGCAGCGCGGCCACGGCCGCCTCCCAGCCGGCCATGGCGTCGAGCACCGCGGCCTCCCGGGTGCCCTCGCCCGGGTCCAGTTCCGTGTGCAGGAAACCGGCGAGGGCGGCGGGCGACGGATAGTCGAAGATCAGCGTGGTCGGGAGCCGGAGACCGGTGGCCGCGCCGAGTCCGTTGCGCAGTTCCACGGCCGTCAGCGAGTCGAATCCGAGGTCGAGGAAACCGCGTTCGGTGTCGATGCCCGCCGGGTTGGGGTGGGCGAGGACGTGGGCCACCTGGGTGCGGACCAGGTCGAGGAGGGCTTCTGCGCGTTCGGCGCCGGTGAGGCGGGACAGCCGCTCGGCGAGGGCCGAGGCCCCCGCGGCGGCGGCCGCCTCGCCCGCGGCCCGGCGTACGGAGGCCCGCACGAGCCCCTTGAGCACACCGGGCAGCCGGCCCGCGTCGGCCTGGCCGCGCAGCGCCGTGGTGTCCAGGCGTACGGCGGCCAGCAGGGCCTCGTCGTGGCGTGCCGCTTCGTCGAACAGGGCCAGGCCCTGTTCGGTGGCGAGCGGCAGGACGCCGCTGCGGCTCATCCGCGCGAGGTCGGCGGTGTCGAGTCCGGCGGTCATGCCGCTGGACTCGGCCCACTGGCCCCAGGCGAGGGAGACGCCCGGCCGTCCGTGGGCGCGCCGGTGCTGGGCGAGGGCGTCCAGGAAGGAGTTGGCGGCGGCGTAGTTGCCCTGGCCGGGACCACCCATGACGCCGGCCACGGAGGAGTAGAGGACGAAGGCGGTGAGGTCCAGGTCGCGGGTGAGTTCGTGCAGGTTGACGGCGGCGTCGACCTTGGGCCGCAGTACGCGGGCCAGCCGGTCGGCGTCGAGCGAGCCGAGGACCCCGTCGTCCACGACTCCGGCGGTGTGGACGACCCCGCGCAGCGGCCGGCCGGCGGGGACGGCCGCGAGGAGGGCGGCCAGCGCGTCGCGGTCGGCGGCGTCGCACGCCACCACCTCGGCCGTGCCACCCAACTCGGCTATCTCCGCGACCAGTTCGGCCGCACCGGGGGCGTCCGGGCCGCGCCGGCCCGCGAGCAGCAGGTGCCGTACCCCGTGCGTGGTGACCAGGTGCTTGGCGACCAGCGCGCCCAGGGTCCCGGTGCCGCCGGTGACCAGGACCGTGCCATCGGGGTCCCAGCCCTGCGGAACCGTCAGCACGATCTTGCCCACGTGCTTGGCCTGGCTCATGAACCGGAACGCCTCCGGCGCCCGCCGGATGTCCCACGCGCGGACCGGCAGCGGCCGCAGCACGCCCGCCTCGAACAGCCGGCCCAGCTCGGCGAGCATCTCGCCGATCCGCTCCGGACCGGCGCCCTCGACCATGTCGAAGGCCTGGTACGTCACTCCGGGGTGGAGCCGGGCGACCTCATCGGGGTCGCGCACGTCCGTCTTGCCCATCTCCAGGAAGCGGCCGCCGCGCGGCAGCAGCCGCAGCGAGGCGTCCACCAGTTCCCCGGCCAGGCAGTCCAGCACCACGTCCACGCCCTCGCCGCCGGTGGCGGCGCAGAAGCGCTCCTCGAAGGAGGCGTCGCGGGAGGAGGCGATGTGCGCCTCGTCCAGCCCGAGTTCGCGCAGCACGTCCCACTTGCCCTCGCTGGCCGTGCCGAACACCTCGGCGCCCAGGTGGCGGATGAGCTGTACGGCGGCCATGCCGACGCCTCCGGCGGTGGCGTGGACGAGGACGCGTTCCCCGGCCTTCAGCCCGGCCAGGTCGACCAGCCCGTAGTAGGCGGTGAGGAACACGGTCGGGATCGCGGCGGCCTGCTCGAAGGTCCAGCCGTCGGGGATGCGGACCACCAGGCGGTGGTCGACGACCGCGACGGGGCCGAACGCGCCCCGGATGAGACCGGTGACCTTGTCCCCGACCTCGATGCCGGTGACCCCGGGGCCCACCTCGGTGACGACGCCGGCGCCCTCGTTGCCCATACGGGCCAGACCCGGGTACATGCCGAGCGCGATCATCACGTCGCGGAAGTTCAGGCCCGCCGCGCGGACCGCGACACGGATCTCGCCCTCGGCGAGCTCCATCCCGGCGGCCGGGGACGGAACGAAGCCCAGGCTGTCGAGCGTCCCGGCCTTGGTGCTGTTGAGGATCCAGGAGGAGCCGGCGGGCAGGACCAGGGCGCCGCCCGCGGCGGAAGTGCCGGCGGACGGGACCAGGCGCGGTACGAGCAGCGCGCCGTCGCGGAGCGCGGCCTGCGGCTCGTTCCCGGTGAACACCGCGTCGGGGAAGGGCAGTCCGGTGTCGGTGTCGACGTCCAGGAGGACGAAGCGGCCGGGGTTCTCGGCCTGCGCGGCCCGCACCAGACCCCACAAGGGCGCCTGCGCCAGGTCCGTGACGTCCTCGCCGGGCAGTACGGCCACCGCACCGCGCGTGACGACGACCAGCCGGGTGTCTCCGAGCCGCTCGTCGGCCAGCCAGGTCTGAAGGGTGTCGAGCAGCGCGGCGGTGGTCCCGTGCACGGCTCCGGCCGGTCCTGCGGCCGGGGCGACCTCCAGGGATCCGGCGTGCAGGAGGACCTCGGCGGGGACCGGCGCGCCCTCGTCGAGGGCGGCCCGCAGGGAAGCGAGGTCCGCGTGGTCCGCACCCGCACCGCCGATCGCCACCCGCGGCCCGCCGGCGGTTGCGGCGGCCGGCGGAGCGGCGGTCCAGTCGAGCCGGTACAGGGCGTCGGAGTGGCCGGCACCCGCCACGGCGGCGGTCAGCTGCTCGGCGGCGACCGTACGGGTCGCCAGCGAGGCGACGGACACGACCGGGTTGCCGGCCGGGTCCGCGATGTCGAGCGAGAGGGAATCCGGGCCGGCCGGCGTCAGCCGCACCCTCAGCCTGGACGCGCCCACGGCGTGCAGACGCACACCGCTCCAGGCGAAGGGCAGGCGAACCTGCCCCGCGTCCGTGGCCGGCCCGGCGACAGCGAGCCCGTGCAGCGCAGCGTCGAGCAGGGCCGGATGCAGTGCAAACCAGCCCGCCTCATCCTGCTGCGCATCGGGCAGCCCCACCTCGGCGAACACCACGTCACCGTCGCTCCGACGCCAGGCCCGGGCCAACCCCTGGAAGGCCTGCCCGTACCCGTAACCGGCCGCGGCGAGCCCCTCATAGAACCCGTCGAGGTCGACCGGCTCGGCGTCCACCGGAGGCCATACGGCCAGGTCGGGCAGGGGTTCGGGGGTCGTTTCGGGGGCAGGGGCGAGCCGTCCGGCGGCGTGCCGGGTCCAGACCGCGTCGGCGTCCTCGGGACGCGAGTGGACGCTCACCGGCCGCGTGCCGTCCTCGTCGACGGCACCGACGAGCACCTGGAGCAGGACGCCACCCCGGTCGGGGATGACCAGGGGCGTCTCGATGGCGAGCTCCTCCAGCTCGCCGCAGCCCGCCTCGTCGCCCGCGCGGAGCGCGAGTTCGACGAAGGCGGTGCCGGGCAGCAGGACCGTGCCGGCCACCGCGTGGTCGGCGAGCCAGGGGTGGGTGTGCAGGGAGAGCCGCCCGGTGAGCAGCAGCTGCCCTCCGTCGGCGGGCGTCACGGTGGCGCCGAGCAGCGGGTGTCCGGCAGCGCCGAGTCCGGCCGCGAGCACGTCCGCGGAGGCGGAGGCGGCGGGGCGCGGCCAGTAGCGGCTGCGCTGGAAGGCGTAGGTGGGAAGGTCCACGGCGGCCGGGGCGGCCGCCGTACCGCCCGCCAGGGCCGACCGGTCGACGGGCAGGCCGCGGGTCCAGGCCTCGGCGAGGGCCCCGAGGAAGGCCTCCGGCTCGGGACGGTCCTTGCGCAGCACCGGGGTCAGCAGCCCGGAGAAGGCCTCGGGAAGGCTCTCCCCCGCCATCGCGGCGAGAACGCCCTGCGGACCCAGCTCCAGGAAGTGGCCCACGCCCTGCCCGGCCAGGTGGGCGACGCCGTCGGCGAACCGGACCGCTCCCCGGACGTGCTCGACCCAGTAGTCGGCCGTGAACTCGGTGATCTGCCCGCCGGTCACGTTCGAGACGACCGCGATCGCGGGCACGGTGTGGGTGAGGGATTCCGCGACCTCGCGGAAGGCCTCAAGCATCGGCTCCATCAGCGGCGAGTGGAAAGCGTGCGAGACGGTCAGCCGCTTGGTCTTGCGACCCTGCCCGGCCAGCTGCGCGGCCACCTCCAGGACGGCGTCCTCCGCACCCGAAATCACCACGGACTCCGGCCCGTTGACTGCCGCGACGTCCACATCGGCCGACAGCAGCGGCCGCACCTCGTCCTCAGTGGCCCGTACGGACACCATGGCACCGCCCTCGGGCAGCGAACCCATCAGCGCGCCGCGGGCCGCCACCAGACGGGCCGCGTCGGCCAAGGACAGCACCCCCGCCACGTGCGCGGCGGCGATCTCACCGATCGAGTGACCGGCCACGAAGTCCGGGCGGATGCCGTAGGACTCCGCCAGCCGGTACAGCGCCACCTCGATGGCGAACAGGGCGGGCTGGGTGAACTCCGTGCGGTGGACCTCCTCCCCACCCCCGAAGACGATCTCCTTCAGCGGGAAGTCGAAGTGGGCGCACACCTCGTCGAAGGCCGCCGCGAACACCGGCTGGGCCTCGTACAGCTCACGGCCCATGCCCGGACGCTGCGCACCCTGACCCGAGAACAGGAAGGCCAGCTTCCCGGGCTGGACCGGGGCCTTGGTGGCCTCGGTCAGGGCGTCGAGTCCTGCCAGCAGGCCGTCCAGCCCAGTGGCGGTCACCGCACCCCGGTGTTCGAGCGCGGAGCGGGTGGTGGCGAGGGAGTGCGCGACGGCGCGCGGGTCCAGGCCGATGTGCGTACGGGCGTACGCGGCGAGCCGTGCCGCCTGGGCGCGCAGGGCCCCGGGACCGCGGCCGGAGACGGTCCACGTGACCGGGCCGCCGTCCGTGTCGGGTGCGGCGGGGGCGGGCGCCGTCGCGGGCGCCTGTTCCAGGACGACGTGGGCGTTGGTGCCGCTGGCTCCGAAGGAGGAGACGCCCGCGCGGCGGAGGCGACCGGTCTGCGGCCACTCCACGGACTCCGTCAGGAGTTCCACCGCGCCCGCCGTCCAGTCCACGTGGGCCGACGGCTCGTCGACGTGCAGGGTCTTGGGCAGGATCCCTTCGCGCAGGGCCATGACCATCTTGATGACGCCCGCGACGCCCGCGGCGGCCTGGGCGTGTCCGATGTTGGACTTGACGGAACCGAGCCACAGCGGCCGGTCCTCGGGCCGGTCCTGGCCGTAGGTGGCGAGGAGGGCCTGGGCCTCGATGGGGTCGCCGAGGGTGGTGCCCGTGCCGTGGGCCTCGACCGCGTCGACGTCGTGCGTGGTCAGCCGGGCGTTGGCGAGGGCCTGTTCGATGACCCGCTGCTGGGAGGGGCCGTTGGGGGCGGTCAGTCCGTTGCTGGCGCCGTCCTGGTTGACGGCCGAGCCGCGCAGTACGGCGAGGACCCGGTGGCCGTTGGCCTGGGCGTCGGAGAGCTTCTCCAGGAGGAGCACGCCGGCGCCTTCGGACCAGCCGGCGCCGTCGGCGGCGGCGGAGAAGGACTTGCAGCGGCCGTCGGCGGACAGTCCGCGCTGCTTGCTGAACTCGACGAACACGCTGGGGGTGGCCATGACGGTGACGCCGCCGGCCAGTGCCATGGTGCACTCGCCGGCCCGCAGCGCCTGGGCGGCGAGGTGCAGGGCGACGAGGGAGGAGGAGCAGGCGGTGTCGACGGTGACGGCCGGGCCCTCCAGCCCGAAGGCGTACGAGAGGCGGCCGGAGACGACGCTGCCGGAGGTGCCGGTGAGCAGGTAGCCCTCGGCGCTGTCGGCGGCGCGCTCCACGTGGCTGGCGTAGTCGTGGTACATGACGCCGGCGAAGACGCCGGTGCGCGTGCCCTTGCGTTCCGCCGGGTCGAGTCCGGCGCGTTCGAAGGCCTCCCAGGAGGCTTCGAGGAGGAGCCGCTGCTGCGGGTCCATGGTGACGGCCTCGCGCGGCGAGATCCCGAAGAGCTCGGGGTCGAAGTCGGCGGCGTCGTAGAGGAACCCGCCGTTGCGGGTGTACGAGGTGCCGGGGCGGCGTCCCTCGGGGTCGTAGAGGGCGTCGAGGTCCCAGCCGCGGTCGGTGGGGAAGTCCGCGACGGCGTCGCGGCCTTCGGTGACGAGCCGCCACAGGTCCTCGGGCGAGCGGACCCCGCCGGGGTAGCGGCAGGCCATCCCGACGATCGCGATCGGCTCGTCGGGGGCGTGGGCGGGTGCCGGGGCGGCGGGGGCGGGGGTGGTGGCGGGGGTGAGGATCCCGGAGAGGAGGTGACGGGCCAGGGCGGCCGGGGTGGGGTGGTCGAAGATGAGCGTGGCGGCCAGTTTCAGGCCGGTGGCGGCGTTGAGCCGGTTGCGCAGTTCGACGGCGGTGAGGGAGTCGAAGCCGAGTTCCTTGAACGCCGCCTCGGGGCGGATCGCGGAGTGGTCGGCGTGGCCGAGCACCGCGGCGACCTGGCCGCTGACGAGGCCGAGGAGTTCGCGTTCGCGTTCGCCCTCGCCGAGCGGGGCGAGCCGCCGGGCGAGGGAGGAGGCCTCGGAGTCGGAGCCGGTTTCGACGGCGCGCCGGGCGGGGGTGCGGACCAGGGAGCGCAGCAGTGCGGGCAGCAGCCCGGCGGCGGCGCGCGTGCGCAGGGTCGCCGCGTCCAGGCGTACCGGGACCAGGACAGGATCGGTGTCGGTGTCGGCGGCGGCCGCGTCGAGGGCGGCGAGGCCCTGGGCCGCGCTGAGCGGGAGGATGCCGGCGCGGGAGGCCCAGCCGAGGTCGCCGTCCGTGAGGTGACCGGTGAGGCCGCTGGTCTCCCACAGGCCCCAGGCCAGGGAGCGGGCCGGCAGGCCCTGGTCACGGCGGTGGGCGGCGAGGGCGTCCATGAAGGCGTTGGCGGCCGCGTAGTTGGCCTGGCCGGGGTTGCCGAAGACACCCGCGGCGGAGGAGAAGAAGACGAGGGCGGTGAGGTCGAGGTCGCGGGTCAGCTCGTGCAGGTTCCACGCGGCGTCCGCCTTCGGGCGCATCACCGCGTCGAGGCGCTCGTCCGTCAGCGAGCCGACCAGCCCGTCGTCCAGCACCCCGGCCGCGTGGACCACACCCCTCAGGGGACGGTCCGCCGGGACGCGCGCCAGCACCGAAGCCAGCGCCTCCCGGTCGGCGGCGTCACAGGCCACGACCTCCACCACGGCACCCGACGCCCGCAGCGAATCCGCCAGCTCCACCGCACCCGGCGCATCCGCGCCACGACGGCCCGCCAGCAGCAAAGACCGCACCCCGTGCTCCGACACCAGGTGCCGGGCCACCAGCCCACCCAGCGCACCGGTACCCCCGGTGATCAGCACCGTCCCCTCCGGACCCCACACGGCGTCCCCGGCAGGTGCGGCAGCGGCCCGGACCAGGCGCGGTGAGAGGGCGGTGCCCGTACGCAGCGCGAGCTGGGGTTCGCCGGTGGCGACGGCGCGGTCCAGGGCGGCCCTGGAGGCCTCGGTGCCGTCGAGATCGACGAGCTGGATGCGGTCGGGGTGTTCGGACTGCGCCGAGCGGACCAGGCCCCACAGCGGGGCGAGGGTCAGGTCGGGCGCGGGGTCGCCGGGGCCGGTGCGGACGGCGCCGGTGGTGGTGACGACCAGGCGCAGGGCGGCGAGGCGTTCGTCGGCCAGCCAGTCGCGGAGGGTGGCCAGGAGCGCGGCCGTGGCGGCGCGGGCGGCGCGGGCCGGGTCGTCACCGGATCCGGTGACGTCGGGGCCCGGGTGGGTGAGGAGGACGTGGGTGGGGGCGGCGGTTCCGGCGTCGAGGGCGGCGGTCAGCGCGCCGAGGTCGGGGAAGTCGGCGCCGCCGAGCTCGGCCCGGCCGCCGGCGGGCGCGTCGGCGGGCAGCGGGACGTCGTTCCAGGTGACGCGGTGCAGGGTGTCCGTGCGGGCGCCCTGGAGGCGGTCGGGGGTGACGGACAGCAGGCTGAGGGCGTCCACGGTGGCGACGGGACGGCCCTCGGGGTCGGCGAGGTCCACGGCGAGTTCGCCGCCGTCGGCCGGGGTGATGCGGACCCGCAGGGCGGTCGCTCCGGTGGCGTGCAGGCACACTCCGCTCCACGCGAAGGGCAGCCGGACGCCGTCGAAGGCGGTGTCGGTCCCGAGGAGCGTGGCGTGCAGGGCGGCGTCGAGGAGGGCGGGGTGCAGGCCGAAGGCGGTCGCCTCCTCGCGCTGCGCGGAATCCAGCGCCACCTCCGCGTACACGGTCCCGCCCACGGTCCAGGCGGCCTTGAGGCCCTGGAAGGCGGGCCCGTAGGCGTAACCGGCCCCGGCCGTCCGCTCGTAGAACCCCTCGACGTCGACGGCCCGCGCTCCGGCCGGCGGCCAGACGGACAGGTCCACCCCGGTGACGGGGGCGGCGGGGGCGACGACGCCGGTGGCGTGCCGGGTCCAGACGGTGTCCGCGCCGGAGTCGTCGGGCCGTGCGTGGACGGCCACCGGGCGGCTTCCGTCGGCGGCGGGTTCCCCGACCACGAGCTGGAGCTGGACGGTGCCGGTCGCGGGCAGCGCCAGCGGGGTCTCCAGGGTGAGCTCGCGCAGCTGTCCGCAGCCCGCCTCGTCGCCCGCCCGGACGGCGAGTTCCACGAAGGCGGTGCCCGGCAGGAGGACGGTGTCACCGACGGCGTGGTCGGCGAGCCAGGGGTGGCTGCGCAGGGAGATCCGGCCGGTCAGCAGGAACCGGTCGCCGTCGGCGGAGCGTACGGACGCGCCCAGCAGCGGGTGTCCGGCGTCGGCCAGGCCCGCGGCGGACACGTCGGCGCCGCCGGACGCCGCCTCGGCCCAGTACCGGCGGCGCTGGAAGGCGTACGTGGGCAGGTCGACCGTGCGGGGGGCGTGTCCGGCGAGCACGGCCGGCCAGTCGGGGGAGGCGCCCCGGGTCCAGGCCTCGGCGAGGGAGGTGAGGAAGCGCTGCGGGCCGCCCTCGTCGCGGCGCAGGGAGCCGAGGGCGACGGCGGGCACGCCGGCGGCGTCGATGGTCTCCTGGACGCCGACGGTGAGCACCGGGTGGGCGCTGACCTCGATGAAGAAGCCGTGGCCGCGTTCGAGGAGGGCGCGGATGCCGTCCTCGAAGCGCACGGTCCGGCGCAGGTTGGTGTACCAGTACTCGGCGTCGAGTTCGGTGCCGTCGACGGGCCGTCCGGTGACCGTGGACAGGAACGGCACGCGGGTCTTGCGCGGGGTGATGCCGGCGAGGGCGCTGATGACGGCGTCGCGGATCTCTTCGACCTGGGGGCCGTGGGAGGCGTAGTCGACGTTGACGCGGCGGGCGCGGACACCGTCGGCCGCACAGGCGGCGAGCAGTTCGTCGAGGGCTTGCGGGGTGCCGGAGACGACGGTGGAGCGGGGGCCGTTGACGGCGGCGACGGCGAGCCGGTCGCCCCAGGCGCGGATGCGTTCCGCGACGGCGTCGGCGGTGTCGGCGACGGACATCATGCCGCCCTTGCCGGCCAGCGCGAGGAGGGCCTTGGCGCGCAGCGCGGAGACCTTCGCGGCGTCCTGGAGCGACAGGGCGCCGGAGACGGCGGCGGCGGCGATCTCTCCCTGGGAGTGGCCGACGACGGCGGCGGGTTCGATGCCGCTCGCCCGCCACAGCTCGGCGAGGGAGACCATGACGGCCCACAGGACGGGCTGGACGACGTCGACGCGGTCGAAGCCGGGTGCGCCGTCCTCCTGGCGCAGGACCCCGAGGAGGGACCAGTCGGTGTACGGGGCGAGGGCCTCGGCGCACTCGTCGAGGCGGGCGGCGAACGCCGGGGAGGACCCGTACAGTTCGACGGCCATGCCCACCCACTGGGAGCCCTGTCCGGGGAAGACGAAGGCGGTCTTGCCCTCGATGTCGGCGGTGCCCTCGACGAGCCGGGCGGCGCTCTCGCCGGCGGCGAGCCGGGCGAGCGCGTCCAGCCGGGCGTCCGCGTCGGCGTCGGCTGCGCCGTCGGCGCCGGTGTCCGGGCCGGCGACGACGACCGCGCGGTGGGCCAGTGCGGAGCGGGTGACGGCGAGCGAGAGGGCGGTGTCGGCGGGGCGCGGGGCGTCCGCGTCGGCGTCCGTACCGGCGGCGAAGGCGTGCAGCCGGCCGGCCTGGCCGCGCAGGGCGGCCTCGCTGTGGCCGGAGAGCGGCCAGGGCGTGGGGGCCGCGGCCGTGAAGGGGGCGGGGCCGGCCGTCGGGGCGGGGGCGTCCTCCTCGGCGGGCGCTGCCTGCTCCAGGATGAGGTGGGCGTTGGTGCCGCTGATGCCGAACGCGGAGACGGCGGCCCGGCGGGGGCGTTCGCGGTCGGGCCACTCCCGGGCGTCGGTGAGGAGTTCGACGGCGCCGGCCGACCAGTCGACGTGCGGGGTGGGCTCGTCGACGTGGAGGGTCTTGGGGAGGACGCCGATGCGGATCGCCATCGTCATCTTGATGACTCCGGCGATGCCGGCGGCCGCGGCGGTGTGCCCGATGTTGGTCTTCAGCGAGCCAAGCCACAGCGGGGCGTCCTGCGGCCGGTCCTGGCCGTAGGTGGCGATGACGGCCTGCGCTTCGATCGGGTCGCCGAGGGTGGTGCCGGTGCCGTGCGCCTCGACGACGTCGACGTCCCGCCCGCGCAGCCGGGCGTTGGTCAGGGCCTGGCGGATGACGCGCTGCTGGGAGGGACCGTTGGGGGCGGCGAGGCCGTTGCTGGCGCCGTCCTGGTTGGTGGCGGAGCCCCGGATGACGGCGAGGACGCGGTGACCGTTGCGGCGGGCGTCGGAGAGCCGTTCGAGGACGATCACGCCGACGCCCTCGCCCCAGCCGGTGCCGTCGGCGGCGGCGGCGAAGGCCTTGCAGCGGCCGTCCTCGGACAGGCCGCGCTGGCGGCTGAACTCGACGAACAGGCCGGGGACGGACATGACGCTCACGCCGCCGGCGAGCGCCATCGAGCACTCGCCGTTGCGGAGCGCCTGGGCGGCGAGGTGCAGGGCGACCAGCGAGGAGGAGCAGGCGGTGTCGACGGTGACGGCCGGGCCCTCGAAGCCGTAGTGGTAGGCGAGCCGTCCGGAGACGACGCTGCCGGAGGTGCCGGTGAGGGAGTAGCCCTCGGCGCCGCCCTGGGTGTTGTGTCCTCCGACGATGTAGGCGGGCGTCGCCGCGCCCACGTACACGCCGGTCTGGGTGCCCTTGAGGGTGCCGGGGTCGAGCCCGGCCCGTTCCAGCGCCTCCCAGGAGGTCTCCAGCAGGACCCGCTGCTGCGGGTCCATGGCCAGCGCCTCGCGCGGGGAGATGCCGAACAGGCCGGGGTCGAACTCCGGCGCGTCGTGCAGGAACCCGCCGGAGCGGGTGTACGTGGTCCCGGGGTGATCGGGGTCCGGGTGGTAGAGGGTGTCCAGGTCCCAGCCTCGGTCGGCCGGGAACCCGGATATCGCGTCGCGTCCCTCCGCGACCAGCCGCCACAGGTCCTCGGGGGAGCGGACCCCGCCCGGGTAGCGGCAGGCCATGCCCACCAGGGCGATGGGCTCGTTGCCCCGGCTCTCGGCCTCACTGAGCCGCTGCCGGGTCTCGTGGAGCTCGGCGGCCACTCGCTTGAGGGACTCGACCAGCTTGTCCTCGTTCGCCATCGCGGCGTGTCCTTCCCTGTTCTCGCGGTCGCCGGGGATCAGGAGACCCCGAGCTCGTTCTGGATGAAGTCGAGTACCTCGTCGGCCGAGGCCGACTGGAGCCGGTCCGCCACGTCCTCCCCGCCGGCGGATGCCGTCGGCGCGGAGGCGGACGCCGCCGCCTTCCAGCGCTGGAGGAGTTCCTCGATGCGGCCGGTCACCTCGTCGTGTCCGGGTGCCTCCGGGTCGGCGGCGAGCACGGCCACTTCGAAGCGGCCGAGTTCGGCGAGCAGGTCGGCGCCGGGGGCGGCGGCGGCCTCCTCGGGCACCAGCTCGTTCAGCAGGTGCTTGGCGAGCGTGCCGGCCGTCGGGTAGTCGAAGATCAGCGTGGGGGGCAGCCGCAGTCCGGTGACGGCCCCCAGCCGGTTGCGGAACTCGACGGCGGTCAGCGAGTCGAAGCCGAGCTCCTTGAAGGTGCGGTCCGCGCCGACGGCGGCGGGCGCCCCGTGCCCGAGGACGGTGGCGACGTTGGTCCGCACCAGGTCCAGCAGCAGGTGCTCCCGCTCCGATTCCGGCTGGGCGGCGAGCCGCCGGCCCAACGGCTCGGCGCCCTCGGCGACGGCCGGTCCGGCGATGCGGCGTGCCGGGGCGCGTACGAGGCCCTTGAGCACGTCGGGCAGGGAGCCGTCGCGGGCCTGCCCGCGCAGTCCGGCCAGGTCCAGCCGGACGGGGGCGAGCAGTGGCTCGTCCTGGCGCAGGGAGTCGTCGAGGAGGGCCAGGCCCTGCTCGTTGGTCATGGGCAGGAAGCCGGACCGGCCGAGGCGGGCGAGGTCGGTGGTGTCGAGTCCGGCGGTCATGCCGCTGGACTCGGCCCAGTGGCCCCAGGCGAGGGAGACGCCCGGCCGTCCGTGGGCGCGCCGGTGCTGGGCGAGGGCGTCCAGGAAGGAGTTGCCCGCCGCGTAGTTGGCCTGGCCCGCGTTGCCGAGGACGCCGGCCGCCGACGAGTAGAGGACGAAGGCGGTGAGGTCCAGGTCGCGGGTGAGTTCGTGCAGGTTGACGGCGGCGTCGACCTTGGGCCGCAGTACGCGGGCCAGCCGGTCGGCGTCGAGCGAGCCGAGGACCCCGTCGTCCACGACTCCGGCGGTGTGGACCACCCCGCGCAGCGGCCGGCCGGCGGGGACGGCCGCGAGGAGGGCGGTGAGCGCGTCGCGGTCGGCGGCGTCGCAGGCCACGACCTCGGCCGTGCCGCCCAACTCGGCTATCTCCGCGACCAGTTCGGCCGCGCCGGGGGCGTCCGGGCCGCGCCGGCCCGCCAGCAGCAGGTGCCGTACCCCGTGCGTGGTGACCAGGTGCTTGGCGACCAGCGCGCCCAGGGTCCCGGTGCCACCGGTGACCAGGACCGTACCGGCCGGGTCCCAGCCCTGCGGAACCGTCAGCACGATCTTGCCGGTGTGCTTGGCCTGGCTCATGAACCGGAACGCCTCCGGCGCCCGCCGGATGTCCCACGCGCGGACCGGCAGCGGCCGCAGCACACCCGCCTCGAACAGCCGGCCCAGCTCGGCGAGCATCTCGCCGATCCGCTCCGGACCGGCCTCCATCAGGTCGAAGGCCCGGTAGCGCACGCCCGGGTAGGCGTGGGCCACGTCCTGCGGGTCGCGGATGTCGGTCTTGCCCATCTCGATGAAGCGGCCGCCGCGCGGCAGCAGCCGCAGCGAGGCGTCCACCAGTTCCCCGGCCAGGCAGTCCAGGACCACGTCCATGCCCCGGCCGCCGGTCGCGTGCGTGAACCGCTGCTCGAAGGAGGTCGAGCGGGAGGACCCGTAGTGGGCGCCCTCCAGCCTGACCTGCCGGCGCAGTACGCCCCACTTGCCCTCGCTGGCCGTGCCGAACACCTCGGCCCCCAGGTGGCGGGCCAGCTGGACGGCGGCCATGCCCACGCCGCCGGCCGCCGAGTGCACGAGGACGCGTTCCCCGGCCTTCAGCCCGGCCAGGTCGACCAGCGCGTAGTAGGCGGTCAGGAACACCGCGGGCACGGAGGCGGCCTGCTCGAAGGACCAGCCCTCGGGCATCCGCGCCACCATCCGCGCGTCGGCGACGGCCACCTCGCCGAAGGCGTGCGGGACCATGCCCATCACCCGGTCGCCGGGGGCGAGGTGGGTGACGCCCGGGCCCGTCTCCGTGACGACGCCGGAGGCCTCGCTGCCCAGGACGATCTTGTCCGGGTACATGCCGAGCGCCATCAGGACGTCACGGAAGTTCAGACCGGCGGCGCGGACCGCGATCCGCACCTGTCCGGGGGCCAGCGGCTCGGCCGCCTCCGGGAACGGGGTGAGGGCCAGGCTCTCCAGGGTGCCGCCGCCGGTGGTGTCGAGCCGCCAGTGCGGGGCGCCCTGCGGCGGGGCGAGCAGGGCTCCCGCGTCGGCGCGGGCGAGGCGCGGGACGAGGAACTCCCCGTCGCGGACGGCGATCTGGCCCTCGCCGGTGGCGACGGCCGGGATCACCGGGGCGTCCTCGACGGCGGTGTCCGTGTCGATGAGCACGAGCCGGCCGGGGTTCTCGGCCTGTGCGGAGCGCACCAGGCCCCAGAGCCCGGCGTGCGTCAGGTCGGTGACGTCCTCGCCCGGGCGGGCCGCGACCGCGCCGCGCGTCGCCACGACCAGGCGGGACGAGGCGAACGCGGGCTCGGCGAGCCAGTGCTGGAGCGTGCTCAGCAAACCTGCGGTGGCCTCCCGTACGCCGTCCGCGCGTACGGCGGTGCGCGTCCGGGCGACCGGCAGCAGCACCGCGTCGGGGGCCGGGGCGCCGCCCGCGATGGCGGCGGCCAGCGCCTGGAGGTCGGCGTGGGCCGGCAGGCCCCCCTCGTCCGGGTCGTCGGCCGGGGAGCCGAGCACCGCCCAGTTCAGCTGCGGTGCGTCCGCGGCGGTGGCCGTCGTCCAGTCGACCCGGTACAGGGCGTCCTGGTCGGCCGACCTCGCCCGGTGCAGCTGGTCGTGGGAGACCGGCAGCAGGGTGAGGGAGTCGATGGTCGCGACCGGCAGCCCGGCCGGGTCCACGACGGTGACCGCCACGGCGTCGGCGCCCGCGGGCACCAGGCGGACCCGTACGGCCGAGGCCCCCTCGGCGTGCACGGTCACCCCGCTCCAGGCGAAGGGCAGCCGCAGACCGCTGTCGGCACCGGACGCGACGTCGAGCAGCATGCCGTGCAGGGAGGCGTCGAGCAGGGCCGGGTGCACGCCGAACGCGGCGGCCTCCTCCTGCCGGGCCGGGTCGAGGACGACCTCGGCGTAGACCTCCTCGCCGGACCGCCAGGCGGCCTTGAGGCCCTGGAAGGCGGGCCCGTAGGCGTAACCGGCCTCGGCGAGGCCCTCGTAGAACCCGCGCAGGTCGACCGGCCGCGCCCCGGCCGGCGGCCACACCGCGAACTCCGCACCGGTCGGCGCGGGCGCGGCGGCGGTGAGGGTACCGGTGGCGTGCCGGGTCCACGGCAGGGCCGCCTCGGCGCCTTCCGGCCGCGAGTGGATCACGACGCTGCGGGAGCCCGACTCCTCGTCCGGCGCGCCCACGGCGATCTGGAGGCGGGCCGCGCCGCGCTCGGGGAGCGCGAGCGGGGCTTCCAGGGTCAGCTCCTCCAGGCGGCCGCAGCCCACTTCGTCGCCCGCGCGGAGCGCGAGTTCGACGAAGGCGGTGCCGGGCAGCAGGACCGTGCCGGCCACCGCGTGGTCGACGGCCCACGGAAGGGTGTCGGCGGACAGCCGGCCGGTGAGGACCAGCCCGTCTCCGTCGGCCAGGTCGACCGAGGCGCCGAGCAGGGGGTGGGCGGCGGAGGTCAGGCCGAGTCCGGCCGCCGCGCCGTTCGCGGTACGGGAGGGGGCGAGCCAGAACCGCTCGTGATCGAAGGCGTACGTCGGGAGGTCCACCCGGCGGGCCGGGCGGCTCGCGAGGAGCGGGGCCCAGTCGACGGGGAGGCCGCGGGTCCAGGCCTCGGCGAGGGCGCCGAGGAAGGCCTCCGGCTCGGGGCGGTCCTTGCGCAGCACCGGGGTCAGCAGCCCGGAGAAGGCCTCGGGAAGGCTCTCCCCCGCCATCGCGGCGAGAACGCCCTGCGGACCCAGCTCCAGGAAGTGGCCCACGCCCTGCCCGGCCAGGTGGGCGACGCCGTCGGCGAACCGGACCGCTCCCCGGACGTGCTCGACCCAGTAGTCGGCCGTGAACTCGGTGATCTGCTCACCGGTGACGTTGGAGACCACCGGGACGGCCGGGGTCCCGTGGGTCAGGGTCTCGGCCACCTCGCGGAACGCCTCCAGCATCGGCTCCATCAGCGGCGAGTGGAAGGCGTGCGAGACGGTCAGGCGCTTGGTCTTGCGGCCCCGGTCCGCGAGCGTGGCGGCGACGGCCAGGACGGCGTCCTCGGCACCGGAAACCACCACGGACTCCGGGCCGTTGACCGCCGCGATGTCGACACCGGCCGACAGCAGCGGGCGTACCTCCTCCTCGGTGGCACGGATCGACACCATCGCGCCGCCCTCCGGCAGGGCGCCCATCAGGGCACCGCGGGCCGCCACCAGACGAGCCGCGTCCGCCAGGGAGAGGACGCCTGCCACGTGCGCGGCGGCGATCTCACCGATCGAGTGACCGGCCACGAAGTCCGGACGCAGGCCGAAGGACTCCGCCAGCCGGTACAGGGCCACCTCGATGGCGAACAGGGCGGGCTGGGTGTTCTCGGTGCGGTGGACCTCGTCCCCGCCGCCGAACACCAGGTCCTCCAGCGGCAGGTCGAAGTGCGCGCACACCTCGTCGAACGCGGCCGCGAACACCGGCTGCGCCTCGTACAGCTCACGGCCCATGCCCGGACGCTGCGCACCCTGACCCGAGAACAGGAAGGCGATCCGCTCGCCGGTGCCCGTGAGGCCCTGCGTCACGCCGGGCGCGCCCGTGCCCTCGGCGAGGGCGCGGAGTCCGGCCGCGAAGCCGTCGCGGTCCTCGGCGAGCACCACCGCGCGGTGCTCCAGCGGCGACCGGGTGGTCAGCAGCGCGGTGGCGACGTCCGCGGCCGGGACGGAGCCGTCCAGGTCCAGCAGCCGTGCGGCCTGGCCGCGCAGTGCTCCGGCGCTGCGCGCCGAGACCACCCAGGGCAGCAGCCGGGCGGGCTCCTGCTCCGTGGCGGGCGCGGGCTCCTGCGGGCCCTCTTCGATGACCACGTGGGCGTTGGTGCCGCTGATGCCGAACGAGGAGACGCCGGCCCGGCGCGGGCGGCCGGTCCGCGGCCACTCCACGGACTCGGTGAGCAGCTCCACGGCACCGGCCGACCAGTCGACCTCGGGGGTGGGCTCGTCGACGTGGAGGGTGCGCGGCAGCACGCCCTCCCGCATCGCCATGACCATCTTGATGACCCCGGCGACGCCCGCGGCGGCCTGGGCGTGCCCGATGTTCGACTTCAGGGAGCCGAGCAGCAGCGGCCGGTCCTCGGGCCGGTCCTGCCCGTAGGTGGCGAGCAGGGCCTGGGCCTCGATGGGGTCGCCCAGGGTGGTGCCCGTGCCGTGGGCCTCGACCGCGTCCACGTCCTGCGGGGCGAGCCGGGCGTTGGCGAGGGCCTGACGGATGACGCGCTGCTGGGCGGGGCCGTTGGGGGCGGTGAGGCCGTTGCTGGCGCCGTCCTGGTTGGTCGCCGTACCGCGCACCACGGCGAGGACGCGGTGGCCGTTGCGGCGGGCGTCGGAGAGCTTCTCCAGGAGGAGCACGCCCACGCCCTCGGCCCAGCCGGTGCCGTCGGCGTCGGCGGAGAAGGACTTGCAGCGGCCGTCGGCGGCCATGCCGCGCTGGCGGCTGAACTCGACGAACACGCTGGGGGTGGCCATGACGGCCACGCCGCCGGCCAGCGCCATCGTGCACTCGCCCTGGCGCAGGGACTGCGCGGCCAGGTGCAGGGCGACCAGCGAGGAGGAGCAGGCGGTGTCGACGGTGACGGCCGGGCCCTCCAGCCCGAAGGTGTAGGCGACGCGGCCGGAGACCACGCTGCCCTGGGTACCGGTCAGGCCGTATCCCTCGACGCGCTGCGGGTTCTCCTCGACGCGGAAGGCGTAGTCGTGGTGCATGGCTCCGGCGAACACGCCGGTGCGGCTGCCGCGCACGGTGTCGAGGTCGAGCCCGGCCCGCTCGAAGACCTCCCAGGAGGCTTCCAGCAGGAGCCGCTGCTGCGGGTCCATGGCGAGGGCCTCGCGCGGCGAGATCCCGAAGAGGACGGGGTCGAAGTCGCCCGCTCCGTAGAGGAATCCGCCCTCCCGGGCGTAGGTGGTGCCCAGCCGCTCGGGGTCGGAGTCGAAGAGGGTGGCGAGGTCCCAGCCGCGGTCGGTGGGGAAGCCGGCTACGGCGTCACGGCCTTCGGCGACGAGCCGCCACAGGTCCTCGGGCGAGCCGACCCCGCCGGGGTAGCGGCAGGCCATCCCGACGATCGCGATCGGCTCGTCATGGGCGGCGGCGGCCGGGGCGGCGGCGGCCGGTCCGTCGGTGCCGGCGGCCGGTGCTCCGTCCTGTGCGCCGAGCAGCTCGGTGAGCAGGAAACGGGCGGCCGCGTTGATCGTGGGGTGGTCGAAGACGATGGTGGCGGGCAGCCGCAGGCCCGTGGCGGCGCCGAGCTGGTTGCGCAGTTCGACGGCGGTGAGGGAGTCGAAGCCGAGCTCCTTGAACGCCTTGTCGGGGCGGATCGCCGACGGGTCGGCGTGGCCGAGCACCGCCGCGACCCGGCCGCGCACGAGGTCGAGGAGTTCGCGTTCCCGCTCGGCAGCGTCGAGGGCGGCGAGTCGGCGGACCAGCGAGGAGACCTCGGCCTCCGGGGCGGCCGCCTCGACGGCGCGCCGGGCGGTGGTGCGGACCAGGGAGCGCAGCAGTGCGGGCAGCATCCCGGAGGCGGCGCGGGTGCGCAGGGTCGCCGCGTCCAGGCGTACCGGGACCAGCAGGGGGTCGCCGGGGGCGCGCAGCGCGGAGTCGAGCAGCGCGAGGGCGTGGTCGGAGGCCAGCGGCAGGATGCCGGCGCGGGTCATCCAGCCGAGGTCGCCGTCCTTGAGGTGGGCGAGCATGCCGCTGGACTGCTCCCACAGGCCCCAGGCGAGGGCGGTGGCGGGCAGGCCCTGGGCGTGCCGGCGGTGGGCGAGGGCGTCCATGAAGGCGTTGGCGGCCGCGTAGTTGGCCTGGCCGGGGTTTCCGAAGACACCCGCGATGGAGGAGAAGAAGACGAGGGCGGTGAGGTCGAGGTCGCGGGTCAGCTCGTGCAGGTTCCACGCGGCGTCCGCCTTCGGGCGCATCACCGCGTCGAGGCGCTCGTCCGTCAGCGAGCCGACCAGCCCGTCGTCCAGCACCCCGGCCGCGTGGACCACACCCCTCAGGGGACGGTCCGCCGGGACGCGCGCCAGCACGGAAGCCAGCGCCTCCCGGTCGGCGGCGTCACAGGCCACGACCTCGGCCGTACCACCCAGCTCGGCGATCTCGGCGACCAGTTCGGCCGCACCTGAGGCGTCCGGGCCGCGACGGCCGGCCAGCAGCAGGTGCCGGACGCCGTGCGTGGTGACCAGGTGCTTGGCGACCAACGCACCCAGCGCACCCGTACCGCCGGTGACCAGCACCGTCCCCTCCGGGTCCCAGACGGCGCCCTTGGCGGACACGTCAGTGGCCCGGACCAGGCGCGGGACGAGCAGGGAGCCGTCGCGGACGGCGAGCTGGGGTTCCCCGGTGGCGAGTGCGGCGGCCAGGTCGGTGCTGCCGTTGTCCCACGGGTCGAGGTCGACCAGGACGAAGCGGTCCTGGTTCTCCGTCTGGGCGGAGCGCAGCAGACCCCACAGCGGGGCGTGCACGAGGTCGATGACGTCCTCGCCGGCGCGTACGGAGACGGCGCCGCGCGTGACGACCACCAGCCGGGCGGCGGCCAGCCGGTCCTCGGCGAGCCAGTCCCGGACGAGGCCGAGGGCGGCGGCCGTCGCCGCGCGGGCGGCTTCGGCGGTCCCGGCTCCGTCCGTGTCCGCACCCGTGGCGGGCGGGCAGGAGAAGACGACCGTCGAGGGGACGGCGAGCCCCTGGTCGAGGGCGGCGGTGAGGTCGGCGAGGCGCGGGTAGGCGGCGCCGCCCAGCTCGGTCCGGTCGGGGAGCGCGTCGGCGTCCCCGGTGGCGGGGACCGCCGACCACTCGACGCGGTGGAGTCCGTCGCGGTGTGCGCCGCGCAGGGCTCCGGCGGCGACGGGCCGCAGCACGAGCGACTCGACGCGGGCCACGGGGCGGCCCTCGGCGTCGGCGACGTCCAGCGCGACCGTGTCGGTGCCGAGGGGGGTCATGCGCAGGCGGAGGGAGGCGGCCCCGGTGGCGAGGAGGGACACGCCGCTCCACACGAACGGCAGCCGGACGCCGGAGTCCTCGCCGCGGGCGGCGCGGACGAGCTGCTCGGCGTGCAGGGCGGCGTCGAGGAGGGCGGGGTGCAGGCCGAAGGCGGCCGCCTCCTCGCGCTGCGCGGAATCCAGCGCCACCTCCGCGTACACCGTCCCGTCCACGGCCCAGGCGGCCTTCAGACCCTGGAAGGCGGGCCCGTACGCGTAACCGGCCTCGGCAGCCCGCCCGTAGAACCCCTCCACGTCGACGGGCCGGGCCCCGGTCGGCGGCCACACCGCCAGGTCCGCGCCGGTCGCGGAGGCGGCGGCGGGGGCCAGGAAGCCGGTGGCGTGGCGGGTCCAGGCGGTGTCGGTGCCGGCGTCGTCGGGCCGTGCGTAGACGGCGACGGAGCGGCGGCCGGAGCCGTCGGGGGCTCCGACGACGGCCTGGACCTGGACGGCTCCGCGGGGCGGGAGCACGAGCGGGGCTTCGAGGGTGAGCTCTTCGAGGTGGGCGCAGCCGGCCTCGTCACCGGCACGGACGGCCAGTTCGACGAAGGCGGTGCCGGGCAGCAGGACGGTGTCCAGCGCGCCGTGGTCGGCGAGCCAGGGGTGGCTGCCCAGGGAGATCCGGCCGGTCAGCAGGAAGCGGTCACCGTCGGCGACCCGTACGGACGCGCCCAGCAGCGGGTGCCGGGCCTCGGCCAGGCCGGCCGCGGACACGTCGGCGCCGCCGGTGTCCGGTGCGTCGAGCCAGTGGCGTGCGCGCTGGAAGGGGTAGGTGGGCAGCTCGGTCGCCGCGTGGGCGCCGGAGCCGGTGAGGACGGAGGTCCAGTCGACGTCGACGCCGCGGGTCCAGGCGGTGGCGAGGGAGGTGGTGAACCGGGTGAGTCCGCCCTCGCCACGGCGCAGCGTGCCCGTCGCCAGGATCTCCGCGCCCGCCGCTTCGGCCGTCTCCACCAGCCCGTACGTGAGGACCGGGTGCGCGCTCGACTCCACGAAGGCCCGGAAGCCGTCGGCGAGGAGGGTGCGGACGACGGGTTCGAAGGAGACGGGCTGCCGGCAGTTCTCGTACCAGTAGGCGGCGGTGAGTTCGGAGCCGTCGAGGGCCTCGCCGGTGACGGTGGAGTACAGCGGGACCGAACCCGTCCGGGGCTCCACGAAGCCCAGCAGGTCCAGGACCCGCTCCCGGAGGCGGTCGACCTGCGCGCAGTGGGAGGCCACCGTGGACGGGATGACCTTCGCGCGGACGCCTTCGGCCTCCAGGGCGGCGACGAGTTCCTCCAGCGGGGCGACCTCGCCGGCGACGGTGACCGTACCCGGACCGTTGATCCCGGCGATCGAGAGCGCGTCCCCGTACCGGGCGATACGCTCCCGGACCGCGTCCGCGCCCAGCGACACCGAGGCGACCGCGCCCCGGCCCACCAGCTCGTCGGCGAACAGCTGCGAGCGGAGCACGACGACCTTGGCGCCGTCCTCCAGCGACAGCGCACCCGAGACGACCGCGGCCGCGATCTCACCCTGCGAGTGACCCACGACCGCGTCCGGCACCACGCCCGCCGCCCGCCACAGCTCGGCCAGGGAGACCATCACGGTGAACAGGACCGGCTGGAGCACCTCGATCCGGGTCAGGCCGTCCCCGTCCCCGCGCAGCACCTCCTCCACCGACCAGTCGACATGCGCCTCCACGGCCGCCGCGACCTCCGCGAACCGGGCCGCGAACACCGGCGACGAGTCCAGGAGTTCGACACCCATCCCGGCCCACTGCGAACCCTGGCCCGGGAAGACGAACACCGTCTTGCCGCCCGCGTCCGCCACACCGGACACCAGCGGGGCCTCCAGGCCCGCCAGCAGCTCCGCGCGGGAGGAGCCCAGGACCGCCGCCCGGTGGCCGAAGACGGAGCGGTGCCCGGCGAGGGCGGCCGCGACGGCGGAGGCGGGGGTGTCGGGGTGCTCGGCCGCGTGCGTGCGCAGCCGGGCGGCCTGCTCGCGCAGGGCGTCCTCGGTCTTGGCGGACAGCAGCCATGCCACGGGGCCGTCGGCGGGTGCCGCTTCCGGCTCGGGCGACGCCTGGGCCGGCGCCTCTTCGAGGATGAGGTGGGCGTTCGTACCGCTGATCCCGAAGGAGGAGACGCCCGCGCGGCGCGGGTGGCCCGTCTCCTCGGCGGCGGGCCACGGACGGGCCTCGGTGAGCAGTTCGACGGAGCCCGTCGACCAGTCGATGTGCGGGGAGCGCTCTTCGGCGTGCAGGGTCTTGGGCAGGACGCCGTGGCGCAGGGCCAGGATCATCTTGATGACGCCCGCGACACCGGCGGCCTGCTGGGTGTGGCCGGTGTTGGACTTCAGGGAGCCGAGCCACAGCGGCCGGTCCGCGTCGCGGCCCTGGCCGTAGGTGGCGAGCAGGGCGTGCGCCTCGATGGGGTCGCCGAGCCTGGTGCCGGTGCCGTGGGCCTCGACGGCGTCGACGGTGTCGGCGGTGACGCCCGCGTTGGCCAGGGCCTGGCGGATGACGCGCTGCTGGGAGGGGCCGCTGGGGGCGGTGAGGCCGTTGCTGGCGCCGTCCTGGTTGGTGGCGGAGCCCCGGATGACGGCGAGCACCTGGTGGCCGTTGGCGTGCGCGTCGGAGAGCTTCTCCAGCAGCAGGACGCCCGCGCCCTCGGCCCAGCCGGTGCCGTCGGCGTCGGCGGAGAAGGACTTGCAGCGGCCGTCGGCGGACAGGGCGCGCTGGCGGGTGAGTTCGACGAAGAGGCCGGGGGTGGGCATGACGGTGACGCCGCCCGCCACGGCGAGGGTGCACTCGCCCTGGCGCAGGGACTGCGCGGCCAGGTGCAGGGCGACCAGCGAGGAGGAGCAGGCGGTGTCGACGGTGACGGCGGGGCCCTCGAGGCCGAGGGTGTAGGCGATGCGGCCGGAGGCGACGCTGGGCGTGCTGCCGGTCATCAGGTAGCCCTCGGTGGACTCCGTTCCCTCGTGCAGGCGCGGGCCGTAGTCCTGGAAGGTCGCGCCGATGAACACGCCGGTGTCCGTGCCCTTGAGGGCGAGGGGGTCGAAGCCGGCGCGCTCCAGGGCCTCCCAGGAGGTCTCCAGCAGCAGCCGCTGCTGCGGGTCCATGGCGGCGGCCTCGCGCGGCGAGATGCCGAAGAAGGCGGGGTCGAAGAGGGTGGCGCCGTCGAGGAAGCCGCCCGCCCGCACGTAGTGCGTGCCCGGCCGGCCCTCGGGGTCGTAGAGGCCCTCCAGGTCCCAGCCGCGGTCGCTGGGGAAGGGGCCGGTGACGTCCCGGCCGGCGGCGAGGACCTCCCACAGGGCCTCGGGCGAGTCGGTGCCGCCGGGGAAGCGGCAGGCCATGGCGACGACGGCGATCGGTTCGTCGGCGGCCGCGGCGCCGGTGCGCCGGGCTGCCGCGGCCGGGTCGGCGAGGTGGCCGAGGGCGCGTTCCACGAGGTTGCGGGCGAGGGCGACGGGCGTGGGGTAGTCGAACAGCAGGCTGCTGGGCAGGGCCAGTCCGGTGCTGCGGGTGAGGCTGTCGCGCAGTTCGACGGCGGTCCAGGAGTCGAAGCCGAGCTCGTGGAAGGTCTCGCGCAGGTCGATGTCGCGGGCGTCGTCGTGGCGCAGGACGACCGCGATGTCCGCGCGGAGCAGGTCGAGGACGGCCTGCTCGCGGCCGGCGGCGGGGAGCGCGGTGAGGCGGGCGCGCAGGGCTCCGGCGCCGGAGTCCGTCGCCTCGTCCAGGGCGTCGTCGGCGGCGGAGGCGGCGGCGGGGGCGGCCGCCGGGGACGCCACCGGGGCGGCGGGCGCCGCGTCGATCCAGTGGCGGCGGCGCTGGAAGGCGTAGGTCGGCAGGTCCAGCCGGGGAGCCGGGCCGGCCGTGCCGAGGAGGGTCTCCCACTGGAGTTCCGGGGCCGCGCCCAGGGTGTGCAGCCGGGCGAGGGCCGTGGTGAGCGACTCCGGCTCGGGCTGCTTGCCGGTACGGGCGACGGGCACGAACGCGGCGTCCTCGCCCGCGCACTCGCGTCCGGCGGAGGACAGGGCGCCGTCGGGGCCGAGTTCCACGTACGTGGTGACGCCGGCGGCGTCGAGGGCGCGGATGCCGTCGGCGAAGCGGACGGCCTCGCGGACGTGTCGCACCCAGTAGTCGGCGGTGCCGATCTCCTCGTCGGTGACGATCCGCCCGGTCAGGTTGGAGACGAGGGGGATGCGGGCCGGAGCGTAGGAGACGGAGGCGGCGACGGTGCGGAACGCGTCGAGCATGCCGTCCATGTGCGGGGAGTGGAAGGCGTGGCTGACGGGCAGCCGCTTGGTCTTGCGGCCCTGCGCGGCGAAGTGCTCGGTGAGGGCGTCGACGGCGTCCTCGTCGCCGGAGACCACGACGGAGCGGGGGCCGTTGACGGCGGCCACGCACACCCGGTCGGTGCGCCCGGCGAGCAGCGGCGCGACCTCGGCCTCGTCGGCCTGGAGGGCGGCCATCGCGCCGCCCTCGGGGAGGGCGTCCATGAGGCGGCCGCGGGCGGCGACGAGCGCGGCGGCGTCGGGCAGGGTGAGGATGCCGGCGACGTGCGCGGCGGCGAGTTCGCCGATGGAGTGGCCGACGAGGAAGTCGGGGCGGACGCCGAGGTGGCCGAGCAGCCGGTGGAGGGCGACCTCGAAGGCGAACAGCGCGGGCTGGGTCCAGGCGGTCCGGTCGAGGAGGGCGGCCGCGTCGGTGCCGGGGGCGGCGAAGGCGATCTCCCGCAGCGGGCGGGGCAGGTGTGCGTCGAAGGCGGCGCACACCTCGTCGAAGGCGGCGGCGAACGCGGGCTGCGCGGCGTGCAGTTCGCGCCCCATGCCGGGGCGCTGGCTGCCCTGGCCGGAGAAGAGGAAGGCGGTGGCGCCGGAGCCGGCCCGGCCGCGGACCAGGTGCGGGGAGGCGGCTGCGGCGGCGAGCGCGTCGAGTCCGGCGGTGAGGCCGGTGAGGTCCTCGGCGAGGACGACGGCCCGGTCCTCGTGGGCGGTACGGGTGGCGGCCAGGGCGTGCGCGAGGTCCGCGGCCGTCCCGGTGTGGGTGGCGGCGTACGCGCCGAGCCGGGCGGCCTGGGCGCGCAGGGCCTGCTCGCCGCGGCCGGAGAGCGGGAAGAGCAGTGTCCGGCCGGTCCCGGCGTCCCGGTCCCCGCCGCCATCGGGGGCGGGCGCGGGGGTCTCGGCGGTGGCCGGGGCCTCGGCGAGGACGACGTGGCAGTTGGCGCCGCCGAGGCCGAAGGAGCTGACGCCCGCGACGAGGGGGCGGGCGGGGTGCGGCCAGGGGCCGGCCTCGGTCTGCACCCGCAGCCGCAGCGCGTCGAGGTCGATGGCGGGGTGGGGGGTGCGGTGGTGGAGGCTGGCCGGCAGTTCGCGGTGGCCGACGGCGAGTGCCGCCTTGATGAGACCGGCGATGCCCGCGGCGGCTTCGAGGTGGCCGATGTTGGTCTTGGCGGAGCCGACGGGCAGCGGGTCGGCCGCGTCGCGGGCCGCGCCGAGGGCGGTGCCGAGCGCGGCGGCCTCGACGGGGTCGCCGACCGGGGTGCCGGTGCCGTGCAGTTCGACGTACTGCACCTCGGCGGGGTCGGTGCCGGCGGCCTCCAGGGCCCGGCGGATGACGTCCGCCTGGGCGGTGGGGCTGGGCACGGTGAGGCCGTCGGTGGCCCCGTCGTGGTTGACGGCGCTGCCGAGCAGGACGCAGTGGACGCGGTCGCCGTCGGCGAGGGCCCGGTCGAGGGGCTTGAGCAGGACGAGTCCGCCGCCCTCGCCCCGGACGAAGCCGTTGGCGCGCTCGTCGAAGGTGTGGCAGCGGCCGTCGGGCGACAGCGCCCCGAACCCGGCGGTGATCTCGGAACTGGCGGGCGTGACGCGCAGGTTGACGCCACCGGCGATGGCCAGGTCGGCCTCCCCGCTGAGCAGTGCCTGGCAGGCCAGGTGCACGGCGACGAGGGAGGAGGACTGGGCGGTGTCGACGGTCAGGCTGGGCCCGTTCAGGCCGAGCGTGTAGGAGACCCGGTTGGCGATGACGCCCCGGTTGAGCCCGGTGAAGGTGTGCTGGCCGGTACCCGCGCCGCCGGAGCGGCGTACGAGGTCGGCGTAGTCGTCCCAGATGGCGCCGACGAACACGCCGGTGCCGCTGTTCTTGAGGGTGCCCGGCAGGATGCCGGCGTCCTCCAGGGCCTCCCAGGCGAGTTCGAGGACGAGCCGCTGCTGCGGGTCCATGGCGGCGGCCTCGCGGGGCGAGATGCCGAAGAAGCGGGCGTCGAAGGTGTCGACGCGGTCGAGGTAGCCGCCGCGGGCGGCGGCCGGACCGGCCCCTGCGGGGACGACCTCGCGGCGCGCATCGGGCGCGTCGGTGACGGCGTCCGTCCCGTCGCGCAGCAGCCGCCAGTACGCGGCGGGGCCGTCGGCCTGCGGGAACCGGCAGGAGATGCCGATGACCGCGATCGGCCCGGTGGTACGGCCTGGTGTACCGGACTCCTCCGGAGCCGCCGTCGTCTGCCGTGCCGAATTCAGCGGGTCAGCCACGATCTCCCCCTTCGCCTGTTTGCCTGATGCGTCTTCAGGGATCCGCCGGGCGCGCGGGCGGACCGAGGACCGGGGGAATTCCATGCAGACCGTCGAGACGCTGACGTCCAGCTCTAAAGGTCGGCTAAAAACAGCTCCTGGTCACCGGCCTGCCGGACCACTAGGGGCGGCTAGGGGGCGGAGCAAGGGTTACCGCCCGGCTCGGGCTCCGAGAACCATTGCTGAATGTCCCATTCGAGCACCCCGCGGTGAATGCATTTCCCGCACTTTCCCGCGCTTTCTGCCCACCGCCACGGTGAGGAGCCGCCCGTCATGACAGCAATCGGAATTCTGGGCACCGGGTCGTATCTGCCTGCCGACACGGTCTCCAATCGGCTCGTCGCGGAACGGGCGGGGGTCACGGAGGACTGGATCCTGCAGAAGACGGGCATCCGGGAGCGCCGCTACGCGGCCGAGTCCGAGGCCACCTCCGATCTGGCGGTCGAGGCGGCGCGGGCCGCACTGGACGCGGCGGGGATCTCGGCGGCGCAGCTGTCGTGGATCGTGGTGGCGACGTCCACGCCGGATTCCCCGCAGCCGGCCACGGCCTGTCTGGTACAGCACCGGATCGGTGCGGTGAACGCGGCCGCCTTCGACCTGAATTCGGTGTGCAGCGGTTTCGTGTTCGGTCTGGTGACGGCGGCCCGGCTGCTGCCGGGACAGGACGGCGGGGTCCGCGGTCACGCCCTGGTCATCGGCGCCGACGTGTACTCGCGCATCATCGACCGCGAGGACCGGCGGACCGCCGTCCTGTTCGGTGACGGTGCGGGTGCCGTGGTGCTGGGTCCGGTGCGGTCCGGCTACGGGGTCCTCGGCTCGTACCTGGCCAGCCGTGGCGACCAGGCAGAACTGATCCACGTCGAGGCCGGCGGCAGCCGGCTGCCCGCCTCGGAGAAGACGGTCGCGGAGGGGCTGCACCACTTCAGGATGAACGGGCGCGGCGTGCGCGATTTCGTGGCCGCCGAACTGCCGCGCGCGGTCGGTGAGGTGCTGGACCGGCACGGTCTGGAGCGCTCCGCGGTCGACCACTTCGTCCCGCACCAGGCCAACGGCGTGATGCTGGGCGAGACCGTGCCCCGTCTCGGTCTGCCCCGCGCCCGTACGCACCTCACCGTGGCCGAGCACGGAAACACCAGCGCCGCCTCCATTCCCCTCGCCCTCGACGAGGCGTACCGGTCCGGGGCGTTCCGGGACCGGGACGTCGTGCTGCTCGCCGGTTTCGGCGGCGGCATGTCCCTGGGCACGGTTCTCGTCCGCTGGGACGAGGAGGCGGCTCCCGCTCCCCGAAAGGACTCAGCAGCATGACGGCAGCATCCGCGGCACCCCTTCCCGGTGCCCTGCCCTTCACCGCGGTCGCGGTGATCGGCCTCGGTACGGTCGGATCCGCGCTGGCCCGCTCGCTCGCCTCGGCGGGCGCCCGGGTGGTGGCGGTGGAGGCCGACGGTGACGCCCTGGCCGGCGGCCGGGAGCGCGTCGAGCGCGGGCTGGAGGATCCGGCGGCCCGGGCCCGGATCACGTACACGGCCGATCTCGCGGCCGTCACGGGCAGCGAGCTGGTCGTGGAGGCGGTGCCGGAGGACTTCGCGCTGAAGACGGAGGTGCTGCGGCGGGCCGACGGACTGTGCGGTCCTCAGGCGGTGTTCGCGACGACGACCTCGTTGTCGGTGACCCGCGTGGCGGCGGCGTGCGGGCGGCTGCCGCGCACGGTCGGCCTGCACCCGGTCGGGCACGCCCCGGACGGCGGTGTGGTCGAGGTGGTGACCACGCCCCTGACCGAGCCGTCGGTGGGACGGGCCGCCGAGGAGCTGGTGGGTGCGCTGGGCCGGACGGCCCTGTGCTCCAGCGACCAGCCGGGCTTCACGGGCGGCGGGCTGCTGATGGCCTACCTGAACGGCGCCGTCGCGATGTACGAGCGCCGTTACGCGTCGCGCGACGACATCGACGCGGCGATGATGCTGGGCTGCGGGCTGCCGCTGGGGCCGCTGGCCCACCTCGACCTGATCGGTCTGGACACGGCGCGCGACACCCTGCGCGGCCTGTACGAGGAGACGGGGCAGGCGCAGTTCCTGCCGCCGCCGCTTTTGGACCACATGGTGACGGCGGGGCTGCTGGGCGCGAAGGCGGGCCGGGGGTTCCACACCTGGCCCGAGGGCCCGGCGGGTCCCCGGGCCGCGGCCGTCCCGCAGGGGGGCCGGGCGGGAGGTTCCGCGCGGCCGTCGCGGCCGGTGCGCAGCGTCGGGGTGATCGGGTCCGGCACGATGGCGTCGGGCATCGCCGAGGTGTTCGCCCGGTCCGGGTACGCGACGCGGCTGGTGGCCCGTACGGACGTACGCGCGAAGGAGGCGCTGGACAAGGTCGCGGGTTCCGTGGAGCGCGGGGTCAAGCGCGGCCGGATCAGCGCCGAGGACGGCCGGGCCGCGCTGGAGCGGCTGGTTCCGGCGGACTCGCTGGAGGCGGTGGCGGACTGCGACCTGGTGGTCGAGGCGGTCGCCGAGGAACTCGCCGTCAAGCGGGAGGTCTTCCGGGGGCTGGACGCCGTGTGCCGTCCGGGTGCGGTACTGACGACGACGACGTCGAGCCTGCCGGTGGTGGAGTGCGCGGCGGTCACCTCGCGGCCCGAGGACGTGCTCGGCATGCACTTCTTCAATCCGGCTCCGGTGATGCGGCTGGTGGAGGTGGTCGGCACGGTGCTGACGGCGCAGGACGCGCTGGGGACGGTCCACGAGGTGTGCGCGCGGCTGGGCAAGCACCCGGTCGGGATCGACGACCGGGCCGGGTTCATCGTCAACGCCCTGCTGTTCCCGTACCTCAACAGCGCGGTGCGGCTGCTGGAGGAGCGCCGGGCGGTGGCCGGGGAGATCGACGCGGTGATGACGCGGGGCTGCGGCTATCCGATGGGGCCGCTGACGCTGCTGGACACGATCGGCCTGGACGTGTCGCTTCAGATCCAGAACAGCCTGCACGCCTCGTTCCGGGAGCCGTCGCTGGTGCCGGCCCGGCACTTGGAGCACCTGGTGGACGCGGGGTACCTGGGCCGCAAGAGCGGCCGGGGCTTCCACACGTACTAGAAGAGTCCCTCCCCCGGTTACCGCCGGGAGGTGCCTCCGGGAGCGTGCGGCACCGGGTCTCCTCGGTGCCGCACGGTCCTCGCGGTGGCCGCCGCGTCCTTGGCGGGCGGCCCCGGCCCGGAACGCCGCCCGGACGGTCACCCGCCCCGGTGAGCGCGCCAGCGGTCCATCAGCGAGTCCAGTTCCGCCTTCACGAAGTTGAAGAAGTCGGCCGTCTCCTCGGCCCGCAGGCCCGCCGGTGTATCGGGACCCAGCACCTCCACCCCCTGCTTGAGGGTGGCCGCCCAGCGGTTGAGCATCTGGTCCCGGTTGGTGACCGTCTCGTACCAGAGGTCGGCGTGGACCCGGTAGATCTCCCGCCGCTCGCCCGGCGCCCGTTCCCGGCCGACCATGTGCATCTGGGCGAGGTAGCGGACCGCGCCCGAGACCGCGGCCGGGCTGACCTTCAGGCGCTCCGAGAGCTCCGCGGCGCTCAGCGCGCCCGCGTCCTCGGCGAGCAGGCACGCGAAGACCCGGGAGGGCATCCGGGGCATCCCGGCGGCCACCAGGTCGGCGGCGAACCGTTCGACGAAGGCCGAGACCCCCTCGCTGTAGCCCCGCTGTTCGCTGGCACTGGTGTCCATACCGTCTCCCCCGTGATCGATCGTCAGACGATATTCTTCGCTGTCTTCACGATATTCTGAAACTCGGGTATCTTCCGACATGTGACGAAGGCAATCGAGATTGCCGGACTGTACAAGTCGTTCGGCCGCACGCACGCGCTGAAGGGCCTGGACCTGACCGTCGAGAAGGGCGAGGTGCACGGCTTCCTCGGCCCCAACGGCGCCGGCAAGTCCACCACCCTGCGCATCCTCCTCGGCCTGATCCGCGCCGACCGCGGCCACGTGCGGCTGCTGGGCGGCGACCCCTGGCGCGACGCGGTCGCGCTGCACCAGCGGATCGCGTACGTGCCCGGCGACGTGAACCTGTGGCGCAACCTCTCCGGCGGGGACGCCGTCGGCTTCCTCACGGGGCTGCGCGACAACACCGACCCCCGGTTGGCCAAAGAGCTGATGGACCGCTTCGAAGTCGACCCGGGCAAGAAGGGCCGCACGTACTCCAAGGGCAACCGGCAGAAGCTCGCCCTGGTCGCCGCCTTCGCCGCCGACGCCGAGCTGCTCGTCTTCGACGAACCCACCTCGGGCCTCGACCCGTTGGCCGAGGAAGTCTTTCAGAGCTGTGTCGGCGAGGCCACCGACGAGGGCCGTACGGTGCTGCTCTCCAGCCACGTCCTCACCGAGGTCGAGGCACTGTGCGACCGTGTCAGCATCGTCCGGGACGGGCGCACGGTCGAGACGGGCACGCTCGCCCGGATGCGGCACCTGTCGCGCACCTACGTCACGGCCGAACTCGCCGCCCCCGTCGAGGGCCTGGCGGACCTCCCCGGCGTCCACGGCCTGGAGGTGCACGGCGCGGAGGTCACCGCCGAGGTCGACCACGAGCACCTCGGCACGTTCCTGCGGGTGCTGTCCCGGACGGGCGTGCGCAGCCTCGTCAGCCGGCCCCCGACCCTCGAAGAGCTGTTCCTGCGCCACTACCGCCCCGAGGCCGAGCCGGCGCCCGCCGGGTCCCCGGGGCCGGGCTGAGGGCCGCGCCGGCGCCGCCTCACCCCTCACCCGACAGCAGCAGGCGCTTCTGGGTCTTGCCCATCGCGTTGCGCGGCAGCGCGGCGACGAACCGCACCTCGCGCGGCCGCTTGTGCACCGAGAGGCGTGCGGCGACGAAGTCGGTGAGCTCGGCCCCGGTCACCTCCGAGGCCACGACGAACGCCACGACACGCTGGCCCAGGTCGGAGTCCGGGACCCCGACCACGGCGGCCTCGGCCACGCGCGGGTGGTCCAGGAGCGCGTTCTCGATCTCGCCCGCCCCCATCCGGTAGCCACCCGACTTGATCATGTCGACAGAGGCCCGGCCCACGATGCGGTGCGTGCCGTCCGCGTCGATCGCCGCGATGTCGCCCGTACGGAACCAGCCGTCCTCGGTGTACGAGGCCGCCGTGGCCTCGGGACGCCCCAGGTAGCCGGAGAACAACGTGGGCGCGGTCAGCTGGAGTTCACCGATCTCCTCCCCGGGCCCGGCCGCGATCCGCGTACGGACGCCGGGCAGCGGCGTCCCCACCGCACCCGGCCGCAGCGGGCCGCCCGCGCGGCCGCTCACCGTGATCAGGGTCTCCGTCATCCCGTACCTCTCGACCGGCCGGATCCCCGTCAGCTCCTCCAGGCCGCGGAAGACCCGCTCCGGCAGCGGGGCGCTGCCCGAGACCAGCAGCCGCGCGGAGCGCAGCGCCCGGGCCCGCTCCGGCTCGCCCACGACGCGGGACCACACCGTGGGCACCCCGAAGTACAGGCTGCCGCCCGCCTCGGCGTACGCGGCCGCGGTGGGCCGGCCGGTGTGCAGGAGGCGGCTGCCGGTGCGCAGCGCGCCGAGGACGCCGAGGATCAGGCCGTGGACGTGGAACAGCGGCAGCCCGTGGACCAGGGTGTCCTCGGCGTTCCACTGCCAGGCCTCGGCGAGGGCGTCCAGGCCGGCGGCGATGGCGGCGCCGCCGAGGACGACGCCCTTGGGAGCGCCGGTGGTCCCGGAGGTGTAGAGGATCATCGCGGGGGCGTCGGGCGCGGGTGCGGGGCCGCTCCAGGCGGCCCGGCGGGCGAAGTCCACCGTGACGGGGCAGGCGCCCGAGTCACGCAGGATGTGCTCGCGTTCGGCGACGCCCGCGTCGGGCGGTACGGGCACCACGGGCACTCCGGCCAGCAGGCAGCCGGCCACCGCGGCGACGGTCTCCAGGGAGGCCGTGGCCTCGACCGCGACGGCGGGGGCGCCGGCCACGTCGGCGGCCACCGCTCCGGCCGCGCCCAGCAGTTCCTCGTACGAGGCGGTCCGGCCGGCGACGGTGACCGCGTCCGCACGGTCCCCGTACGCCCCTTGCAGTGCCGTGAGCACGGATGTCTCTCCTTACGTCGGTACGTGGTGACGCGTGGCGCGTCGGTCGGTCCTTCGGCGGTACGGCGGCGTGCGGCTCAGGCGGCGGCGCGCAGGCGCCACACCCCGGGCCGGGTCTCCGTCCAGTCCGGCAGCGGGAGGCCGCCGCGCACCTGGCGCAGCCAGCGGACCGCGTACGCCTCGCGCCGCCGGTCGCCGAGCCGCGCCGCCAGGGCCAGGCACTGCGCGAAGTGCGGCTCCGCGGCGGCGGGGCCCTCGGTCTCCAGGGCGAGCAGGGCCCGGACCCGGCGGGCCTCGTAGTGGTCGCGGGGGTCGGCGGGCGCCGTGTCGAGGACCTGGCCGATCAGCCGGGCCGCTTCCGTGACGGCCGAGGAGTCCAGGCTCAGTTCGGCCAGGCCCGTCAGGGCGCGGTCGCGCTCGGGCCGGGCGTCGGCGCCGTCGGCGGCCCTCAGGGCCCGCCGGTAGAGCCCGCGGGCCACGTCGGCCCGGCGGCGCTGCCAGGCCAGGTCGCCGAGCGAGCACAGCAGCCGGGACTGGGCGCCGAGGTCGCCGCAGTGTTCGGCCGCGTCCAGGGCCCGGGTGTGCGCGCGTTCCCAGTCGTCCCAGGCCGCGTGGGCCTCCAGGGGGGCGGTGAGGCCGTCGGCGAGGCGCACGGTGTGGCCCCAGAGTCCGGCGGCGTGTGCCCGGTCAAGGGCCGAGGTCAGTGCGGTGCGGCGGTGCGCGAACCACTCGGCGGCGTGCGGCAGTCCGTCGGCCTCCCGTGCCTCGGCGGCCAGGGCGTCGGCGAGCCGGGCCACGGCCCGCGCCGCCTCGCCGGGGGGCTCCTCGGCGTTGAGGAGCTCGCCGGCCAGCAGCCGCCACAGCACGTGCAGGCGGTAGGCGCCGCGGGGTTCGGCCCGCAGCAGCCGGGCTTCCACGAGGCTCTCCAGCACGGCTTCGGCGGCCGGTTCGGGCGTGCCGAACAGGGCGGCCGCGTCGGCGGCGGGGAAGGGGCCGGCGGGCAGCAGCCCGAGCAGCCGGAAGGCGCGCCTCAACGGTTCGCCGGCCTCGTCGTACGCGCCTCGCAGGGCCGCGTCCAGGCCGGGCTGCGCGGAGCGGAGTTCGGCGAGCCGGGCGTGTTCGCCGGACAGCCGGGCGGCCAGGGAGGCCACGCTCCAGTGCGGGCGCGCGGCCAGCCGGCCCGCGAGGGCCCGTACGGCCGACGGCAGCCGCCCGCAGGCCTCGACGACGGCGGCGCAGGCCCCGTCGGGCCCGTCGTCCTCCCCTTCCCCGTCGCGGCCCGACGCGGCCAGCAGCAGCCGGCGGGCCGGCGCCGGGGCGAGGACGTCCAGCAGGTGCACCCGGGTGACCGGGACCGCCGGGGTCCGACGGCCGGTCAGCAGCGCGGTGCTGCCGGGGGTCGTGGGCAGCAGGGGGCCGGCCTGCTCCGCGCCGGCCGCGTCGTCGAGCACGAACAGCATCCGGCGGCCCAGGGTGAGCCGGTCCAGGGTGCGGCGCAGCCCGTCGAGGTCGTCGGGCAGCGGCCCGGTGACCCGGCAGCGGCGCAGCAGCAGGGCGAGGGCGGCGGCGGGGGCGAGCGGTTCGCCGGTGTCGTCGCGCAGGGTCAGGAACACCCGGCCGTCGGGGAAGAGGTCGCCGGCGCGGTGCGCGGCGGCCAGGGCGAGGGCGGTCTTTCCCGCGCCGGCGGGACCGGTGAGCGCGACGCAGCCGCCCGCGGGGACGTCCCGCAGGAGCGTCCGAAGCGCGGCGAGGTCCTCGTCGCGCCCGGTGAACAGCGGGTCGGACGCGGGGAGTTCATCGAGCGGCCCGGTGTCCGGCGGCATTGTGGGGTCCTGCCCCGCGGTCGGCGCCGCGGCGGGGGCGGCCGTGGTGCGGCCGCCCGCGGTCACCACGGACCGCGCCGGGTCCGCCCGGTACGGTCCGGCGCCCGAGGGGCGCAGCAGTGCGGTGTCCCCGTCGAGGATCCGGCCGTGGAGCTGCTGCAGGGGCGGCCCCGGCTCGATCGCCAGTTCGTCGACGAGGGTGCGCCGCAGCCGGGCGAAGGCCTCCAGCGCGTCGGCCTGCCGGCCGGTGCGGTAGAGCGCCACCATCAGGTGGGCGTGGAACTCCTCGCGCATGGGCAGCTCGGTGGCGAGCGCCCGGAGTTCACCGACGAGGTCGTGGTGGCGGCCCAGTTGCAGATCGGCCCGGATGCGCTGCTCCAGTGCGGCCGTGCGCAGTTCACCGAGGCGGATCGCGGTGCTGTCGAGCAGCGCCCCGTGGGGGGTGTCGGACAGCAGGGGGCCGCGCCAGAGCGCGAGCGCGCGGCGCTGGAGGTCGGCGGCGTCCCCGGCGTCATGGCGGGCCATGGCGGCGCGGCCCCGGGCGTGCAGGTCCTCGAAGGCGGTCAGGTCCAGCCGGTCCGGGTCCAGCCGCATGAGGTAGCCGGGCGGCCGGGTGACCAGGCAGTCGCGGCCCGCGTCGGGGTCGGCGGCGTGCAGGAGCTTGCGCAGCTGCGAGATGTAGACCTGGAGCGTGGTCGTCGCGGTGCGCGGCGGGTCCTCGCCCCACAGTTCGTCGATGAGGCTGCCCACGGACACGATCTCGTTGGGCCGTACGAGCAGCGTCGCGAGCACCACGCGGATCTTCGCCGCGCGGGGCGTCACGCGGTGCGCGTCCGGGCCGGCCGCGTCCACCTCCAGTGGCCCCAACACCCGAAATCGCATGCAGCCCCCGTTCGTCGGCACTCCGGTGGCACGGGTGGCGGCAGACTCCCCCAGCTGCCCGGCCCTCGTCACCCTAGGGCCGGGTGCACCCCCGGCTTCGGACAGCCGGACCCCTGATCCGGCGCCGCGCACCCTGGCCCGGGACCCGCAAGCCATGCTTTAGGCGCGGTGTGGAGCATGCCGAGGCGTTGGCGGCAGGGGCGCCGGGCGTTCGGCAGTTGCCCCGGGTGCGCCAGAAGGGGGCTGACGTTGACTGGATTCGCTACGTTCACCGATGTGCTCCGCGGCCGGGCCGCGGCACTCGGCGAGCGCGACGCTCACGTGTTCCTCGGTGACGCCCCGGGCGCCGCCGCCGAGCACCTCACGTACGGGGAGCTGGACCGGGCGGCCCGGGCCATCGCGGTGCGGCTGCGCGAGCACGGCGCCCTGGGGCAGCCGGTGCTGCTGCTGTACCCGCCGGGCCCCGGGTTCCTGAAGGCGTTCGCGGGCTGTCTGTACGCCGGCGCCGTCGCCGTGCCCGCCCCGCTCCCCGGGGACCGGGGCGAGCGGCTGCAGCGCGTCTCGGGGATCATCCGCGACACCGGCGCGCAGCTGGTGCTGACCGACTCCGCGCACGCCCCCGACGTATCGCTGTGGCTCGCCATGGCGGGCCGGGGCGAGACGGTGTGCCTGGCCACCGACGTGGAGGAGGGGCTGAACGCCGAGGCCTGGCAGCCGCCCCGCACCCGCCCGGACGACCTGGCGTTCCTCCAGTACACCTCGGGTTCGACCTCCCGGCCGCGCGGGGTGATGGTCAGTCACCGCAACCTCCTCGCCAACATGGAGGCCATGCGAAACGTCCTGGGGTCCACCGCCGAGGACGTGTTCGGCAGCTGGCTGCCGCACTACCACGACATGGGGCTCATCTGCCATCTGCTGCACCCGCTGTGGCTGGGCACCACGTCGGTGCAGATGTCCCCCACCGCCTTCGTCAAGCGGCCGGTGCGCTGGCTGCGCTCGATCGGCGAGTACGGGGTGACCATCGGCGGCGGCCCCAACTTCTGCTACGACCTGTGCCTGCGCCGGATCACGGACGAGCAGCTCGCCGGCCTGGACCTGAGCAGCTGGCGGCTGGCGATCAACGGCGCCGAACCGGTGCGCCACCAGACCCTGGAGGCCTTCGCCGAGCGCTTCGCCGCGGCCGGTTTCCGCCGCGGGAGCCTCTTCCCGGCCTACGGGCTCGCCGAGGCCACGCTCGTCGTGTCCGGCGGCACGCCCGGTCAGGGCCCGCGCACCCTGACCGTCGACGCGGCCGGCCTCGAATACGACGAGCTGCGCCCGCCGCGCCCCGGCCGGCCGGTGCGGACCCTGGTCGGGAGCGGCACCGTACGCGACTTCGCCGTACGGATCGTGGAGCCGGTGGTCGGCGGCGAGGTGCCCGCGGGCCGGGTCGGGGAGATCTGGGTGCGCGGCGACAGCGTCGCCCAGGGCTACTGGCGCCGTCCCACCGACACCGCCCGCACCTTCCACGCCATGGTGGACGACGGGGACAGCGGTTTCCTGCGCACCGGCGACCTCGGGGTGATCGACGGGGACGAGCTGTACGTCACCGGCCGCCTCAAGGAGATGATCATCCTCAACGGGCGCAACATCTATCCGCAGGACGTCGAGTGGGCGGTGCGCGAGACGGAGCCGGCCCTCGGGGCGGGCCAGGGCGCCGTCTTCACCGTGGACGCGGACCGCGAGCAGCTCGTCGTCGTGCACGAGGTGCGCCCCGAGAACGCGGACTGGGAGACGCTGCGCGCCCTCGCCCGGCGCATCCAGATCCTCATCGGCCAGGACTTCGACGTGCCGGCGGCCAATGTGCTCCTGGTGCGGCCCGGCACCCTGCGCCGCACCACCAGCGGCAAGATCCAGCGGACCCTGATCCGCAAGCTGTTCCTGGAGGGCGAGGTCAGCGGCGCGTACGAGGTCCTCGACCCGGCCGTGCACGCCCTGGTCCGTCCGCGCGACACGCTGCTCGGCAACGACCTGCTGCGGCCCTCCGCCCGCGCCGCCGCGGAGACGGCGTGGTGAGCGCCGTCGCCGTCGCCGCCGGACCGGCCCCCCGGGCGCCGGTGCGGCGGCCCGCGCCGTCCCCGGAGTCGACGAGCGGCCGGGTCCGGGCCGCCGCGCTGGAGGCCCTGTTCGGCGACCCGGCGGCGCCCGGCAACCCGGCCGGGCACCGCGCGCTGCTCGCCTCCGACCAGGCGGCAGCGCTGTCCCCGGAGGCGGAGGGGCTGCTCGACGACTTCGGGATGCACCGCGAGTTCGTTCCGCGCGAGCTCGGCGGCCGCTTCGACTCCCCCGAGGGCCTGCTGCGGGTGATGCGGCCGGTGTTCCGCCGGGACGTGTCCCTCGGCATGGGCTACGGCATGACCACCTTCATGGCCGCCTCCGACGTGTGGATGCGCGGCAGCGAGGAGCAGCGGTCGTGGCTGGGAGGCCTGCTGCTGGGCGGTTCGAAGGCGGCCATAGCCCAGCACGAGACCGCGCACACCAACGACTTCGTACGCAACCAGATCTCCGCGGACCTGGCCCCCGGCGGCGGCCTGTCGGTCACCGGGGCCAAGCCGGTGGTCAACAACCTGCACCGGGCCGACGCCCTGGTGCTGTTCTGCCGTACCGGCGAGCACTTCCCCGGCGGCACGCAGAGCGCCCTGCTGCTGGACCCGCGCACCCTGCCCGCCGACCGCTACCGCACCGAGCGGCGGCCCGCCGCGGTGGGCCTGCGGTCCTGCTTCTTCTCGGGCGTGCGCTTCGACGACTGCCCGGTGCCCGCCGACGCCCTGCTCGGCGCGCCCGGCAGCGGGGTCGCGACCTCGCTGCAGTCGTTCCAGATGAGCCGTACGCTGATGGCCTCGCTGTCGGTGGCCGCCGTGGACGCGAGCCTGCGCACGGCCGTGCTGGTGGACCGTCAGCGGGGGCCCGGCGCGGCCGGCACGGCGCCGGTGGACCCGCAGCACACTGCGAACACCCTGACCGGCGCCTTCGTGAACCTGCTCCTGTACGACTGCCTGGCGGTCGTCGCCACCCGGGCGCTGCACCTGCTGCCGGCCGAGACCAGCGTGTACTCGGCTGCCGTGAAGCTGCTGCTGCCGCGGGTGCTGATCGAGACGATGTACGACCTGTCCACCGTCCTGGGCTCGCAGCTGTACACGCGGGACGGCACCGTCGGCGTCCTTCAGAAGCACATCCGGGACGTGCCGGTGATCAGCCTCGGCCACGCGGGGACCGTCGCCTGCCAGGCGACGGTCATCCCGCAGCTGAAGCAGCTGGCGAGCCGCTCCTGGTTCGTCGAAGAGGAGGCCCCCGCCGCGCTGTTCCAGCCCGACGCGCCCCTGCCGGCGTTCCGCTACGACGCGCTCGCGCTGGCCAGCGGACGCGACAGCCTCAGCGCCTCGCTGCTGGCCGCCGCCGCGGAACTGCCGGGCCGCGATCCGGTGGAGCGGGCCCTGCGCACGATGACGGAGCACCTCGTCGAGGAGCTGCGGGACCTGCGGCGGCGGGTGCTGGCGCTGCCGCCGCTGGACGGCGGGACGCCGGTGGGACCGGCCTGGTTCGCGCTGACGGACCGCTACGTCCTGGTCCTGGCGGCCGCGGCCGTGCTGGGCGTCCGCCGCCACAACCGCCACGGCCTCGACCCGTTCCTGGCCGATCCGGCCTGGGCGGCGGCCGCCCTGCACCGCATCACGTGCAGACTGGGCACCGCTCCCGTGGAGCTGCCCCCCGAATGCCTGGCGCGCGTCCACCAGGAGGTCCTGGCCCGCTTCGGGGACCGGCGCAGCTACGACCTGCACAACACCCCGCTTCCCGGCTGACGGGCGACGGCCCCGACCACCGCTTCCCCCTTAGCCCGCACGCAAGGAGTCCAGGGATGTCCCTGCCCGTGTCGCCGCACAGCGCGGCCCCGCTGCACCACTGGCTGACCGACCGCCTCGCCGTCTACCTCGACCGGCTGCCGGACAGCATCGACCCCACCGTGCCGCTCGCCGAGTACGGCATGGACTCGGTGGGGGCGCTGAGCCTGTGCGGGGACATCGAGGACACGTTCCACATCGCCGTGGACCCGTCGCTGGCCTGGGACCACCCGACCGTCGTCGCGCTGGTCGCCCACCTCGGCGCCCGGGGCGTGACGGTTCCGGCCGCGGGGGTCTCGCGGTGACCTCCGCCTCGGTCGCCCTGGTCGGGCTCGACTGCGTCTTCCCGGGCGCGCCGGGCCCCGACGCCTACTGGGACCTGCTGATGCGCGGCGGCGACGCGACCGGGGAGCAGCCCGGCCCGCGCAGGTTCGGGCCGGGGTACGAGACGCCGGTGCGCGGCGGTTTCATCGACGACGCCGACGTGTTCGACAACGATTTCTTCACCGTCTCGCCGCGCGAGGCCGCGGCGATGGACCCGCAGCAGCGGCTGCTGCTCCAGTGCGCGTGGCGGGCCCTGGAGGACTCGGGGCGCTCCCCGCGGTCCCTGGCGGGCGGCGACACCGGGGTGTTCGTCGGCATGATGGGCAGCGAGTGGGGCCAGCTGCACCTGGGCGACTACGGGCGCGTGACCCCGCAGCTGGGCGCCGGGTCCAGTGCCGGCATGGCCGCGAACCGCATCTCGTACCACCTCGACCTGAAGGGGCCGAGCCTGTCCGTGGACACGGCCTGCTCCTCCTCGCTGGTCGCCGTGCACCTGGCGGTCAACTCGCTGCTGTCCGGGGAGTGCGGGACGGCGCTGGCCGGCGGGGTCAACCTGATCCTGACCCCGGCGCTCGGGCTGGTGTACGCGCAGATGGGGCTGGCCTCGCCGGACGGCCGGTGCAGGCCGTTCAGCGCCGACGCGAACGGCATCGCGCGCAGTGACGGCGTCGGGGTGGTGGTGCTGCGGCGGCTGGAGGACGCGCTCGCCGACGGGCAGCGGGTCTACGCCGTCATCCGGGGCACCGCCGTCAACCAGGACGGGCGCAGCAACGGCGTCACCGCGCCGAACCGGCACTCCCAGCGGGAGGTCGTCGCGGCCGCGTACCGCCGGGCCGGGGTCACCCCCGACCAGGTGCGGTTCGTCGAGGCCCACGGCACGGGCACGGCGCTCGGCGACATCATCGAGTGCGGGGCCCTGGGCGAGGTGCACGACGTACCGCGCGAGGAGCCGTGCGCGATCGGCTCCGTCAAGGGCAATCTCGGGCACACGGAGGGGGCCTCGGGCATCGCCGGGCTGATCAAGGTGGCGCTCGCGCTGCACCACCGGATCGTGCCCGCGAGCCGGTTCGCGGACCGCGAGAACCCTCAGCTGCGGCTCGCCGAACGGGGGCTGGCCCTGCTGAAGGTCCCCGTGCGGCTGCCCGCCGGTGAGGTCGTGGCGGGCGTGAGCAGCTTCGGCATGGGCGGGACCAACGCGCACGCGGTGCTCGCCGCCGCGCCCCGTACGGCCCGCACCGGGCGCCGCCGGGCGGCGGCCGCGCCGGCCGGGGTGTTCACGCTCTCGGCCGACACCCCGGAGGCGCTGCGCCGCAACCTCGCCGCGCAGGCGGAGGCGGTGGCCGCCCGCCCGCGCGGGGACGCCGCCGCGCTGTGCTGGACCAGCAACCGGGTCAAGACCGGGCTGCCCTACCGGGCGGCGTTCACCGCCACCGACACCGTCGAGCTGGCGGCGGCGCTGCGGGCGGCGGCCGAGGACGGGCGGCTCGCCGCCGGGATCGCCGACCGGGCCTGGCGTCCGCCGGTCATCGGGTTCCTCTTCACCGGCCAGGGCGTCCAGGAGCCCGGGATGACGGCCGCCCTGTACCGGCAGTCGCCGCTGTACCGGCGGCGGCTCGACGAGGCCGACGCGGCGCTCGCCCCGCACCTGGGCGGCTCGGTGCGCGACCTGATCCTCGGCGGGGATCCGGCCCTGCACCGCACCCGCTGGGCGCAGCCCGCCCTGTTCGCCGTCGGCCATGCGCTGGCGGCCACGCTGAGCGGGCTCGGCGCCGGGCCGCACGTCGTGCTCGGGCACAGCGTCGGGGAGTTCGCGGCCGCCGTGACCGCCGGGGTGCTCACGCTGGACGAGGCGGCCCGGCTGGTCGCGGAGCGGGCACGGCTGATGGACGCGCTGCCCGAGGGCGGCGGCATGCTGTCGGTGCGGGCGGGGCGCGAAGCGGTCGAGGAGTTCCTCACCACCGGTCCGGGAGTGTCCCTCGCCGCGGTCAACGGCCCGGGGAACACCGTCCTGTCGGGCGGGCTCGCGGCGCTGGAGCGGGTCGCCGGCGTGCTGCGCGGGCGCGGCACGCACTGCCGTGCGGTCAGCGTCTCGCACGCCTTCCACTCGCCGCTGATGGATCCCGTCCTGGAGCCGCTGGCCGCCGCCGCGGCGGGGATCACGCCCGCCGCGCCGCGCATCCCCGTCGCCTCCACCCGGTACGGGCGGCTGCTGGCCGACGAGCCGATGGACGGCGCCTACTGGGCCGGGCAGGCGGCCGGGCCGGTGCTGTTCGCGGACGCGCTGGCCGACCTGGTGGCACGGACCGCCCCGACCGCGCTCGTGGAGATCGGCCCGGCGCCGCAGCTGATCCAGCTGGTGGGCCGGTCCGGGCTGGCCGACGGGATCCGGCTGCTGCATCCGGCGCCGGGCCGGGACGGGGCGGCCCGCGACCTGGCCGAGACCGTCGCCGCCCTGTACCGCTCGGGGCTGGAGCCGCAGTGGGACGAGCTGTACGAGCCCGCCTGGCGCACCACCGAGCGGCTGCCCCCGTACGCCTTCTCCACCGAGCACCGCTTCTGGCACACGGCGACCGCCCGCGCGCAGGCCCCCGCGGCCCCGGCCGCGCCCGCGCCCGCGCCCGCGGCCGTCTCCGGTCAGGCGACGGCGGCCGCGACGGCCGTCGCGGCCGCGGCCGCCGCGGACGGGGGCGAGCGCGGCGGGTCCGAGGACCCGGTGCTGGCCGCCGTCGTGCGTGCCGTGGTGGAGGTGGGCGGCTACGCGCCCGAACGAGTCGACCGGGTCTCCAGGTTCTATGAGGACCTCGGCTTCGACTCTGTAATGATCATGCAACTCAAGGACCGGATCGAGACCTCGCTGCCGCAGGCCGGCGGCATCGCGGTGCAGCAACTGCTGCCCGCGCTGCGCTCGGTGGGCACCCTGGCCGACTTCGTCGGCGAGTGGATCAGTGTGGGGGTACGACCGTGACACCTGTGACCGAGACCGCCCTGTACGTCGTGGGCACGGGCACCGCCCTGCCCGGCGACCCGGTGGACAACACCACGCTGGGCAAGGTGTTCGGGATCAGCGAGGAGTGGATCGACCTCTTCGTGGGGACCCGTAGCCGGCACTTCTGCTGGGACCTGGGCACCGGCACCCTCACCCACAGCCTCGCCGACCTGTGCGCCGAGGCCGCCGGGCGTGCCCTGGCGGGCTCCGGGCTCGCCCCCGCCGACCTCGACTTCCTGATCCTGGCCACCGCCACGCCCGACACCCTGCTGCCCACCACCGCGACCGTGGTGGCCGACCGGCTGGGCCTCAGCCACCTGCCCGCCTTCCAGCTCCAGGCGGGCTGTTCGGGCGCCGTGCAGGCGCTGGACGTGGCCCGCGCGCTGCTCGCGGGCGGCCACCGTGCGGGCCTCGTCGTCGGCGGGGACGTCACCGACCGGTTCCTCGACCCGGGCCGCGAGGCGGTCAGCCTGCCCACCGAGGAGCTCGTCAACTACGTGCTGTTCGGCGACGGGGCGGGAGCGGCCGTGGTGGCCGCGGAGCCCGTCGGCGAGGCCATCGCCGTACGGAGCCTGCTGCACCGTTTCACCGGGCGGGGCCGCGCCCCCGGCCAGATCGTCGACTGGCAGGGCGTGGCCCGCCACACCGCCGGCCGGCAGATGCTGTTCGAGGACTACAAGGCCATCGAGGAGAGCGTTCCCGCCATGGCCTCGGAGATCTTCTGGGAGCTGCTGGCCGCCGCCGGCTGGGGCCGCGAGGACCTCGACTACGTCCTGCCCCCGCAGCTCTCGGGCCGGATGACGGCCCGCATCACCGAGCACATGGACGTACCGGAGCTGCGTGAGGTGTCCTGCGTGTCCGACACCGGGAACACCGGCAACGCCCTGCCCCTGATCCAACTCGACCGGCTCGCCGAGGAGCTGGGCGACGGCGAGCGGGCCCTGGCCGTGGTGGTCGAGTCCAGCAAGTGGATCAAGGGCGGGCTGGCGCTGGAGCGGGTCCCGGAAACGGACGGCGCCGGATGACCGCCCCCGTCTCCCCGACCGCACCCGCCGGTCCCGCGGCTCCCCCCGACCCGGTGCGGGAGCTGCGCGCCCTGCACCGCGCGGGCCGGCTCGCCGGGGAATGGCCCCGCGTCGCCCCGCTGCTGGCCGAGCTGACCGACCACGGGGACCGGGAGCCGGAGGCCGTCCGCACCGACCTGGTGCGGGCCGGCCGGGTCCTGGCCGCGCTCCCGGCGGCGGAGGTCCTCGCCCGCCACCCGGACACCCCCCTGGTCACGGTGGCCGTCACCGGACACTCCACCCTGGCCCAGCTCACCGACCCGCTGGTCGCCGAGCTGGCCCGGCACGGGCTGCTCTCCCGGGTGCTGTCCGGGGACCACGGCGCCTACCTGCGCGACCTGCTCGACGGCGGCGGCGAACTGCGCCGCCACCGGCCCGGCCTGACCCTGTGCGTGCTCGACGCGGGCGCCGTCTTCGACGCGCTCCCGGATCCGTGGACCTGGCAGGACGTGGAGGCCGGCTGCGCCCGGCTGCTGGAGCGGCTGCGCGCGGCCACCGCCGCCCACGCCGCGGACGCGGCGGGTCCGCTCGTCCTGAACACCCTGCCCCTGCCCCGGATCCGCCTCCAGCAGCTCGTCGGGCAGCGGGAGCGGGCCCTGCTCGGAGCGGTGTGGCGGGAGTTCAACGCCCGGCTGCTGCGGCTGGCCGACGAGCACCCGACGGTCGCCGTGGTCGACCTGGAGCCGCTGATCGCCGACGGCGGCCCGGCCTCCGACCCGCGCCTGGCCCTGTACACGCACGCCCCTTACACGGAGCAACTGCTCGCCGCCTACGCCCGGGAGGCCGTGCACGTGCTGCGCGCCCACCGGGGCATGACCCGCAAGTGCCTGGTCCTGGACCTCGACGACACCCTGTGGGCGGGGATCCTCGGCGACGACGGCCCCGAGGGGATCACGGCCGCCGCCGGCACCCTGGCCGGGGAGCCGCACGCGGCCCTGCAACGCACCGCGAGGCAGCTCGCCGCCCAGGGGGTCCTGCTCGCGGTCAGCAGCAAGAACGATGCCGCTCCGGTCCTCGGCGTGCTCCGCGACCACCCGGACATGGTGCTGCGCGAGCGGGACTTCGTACGCGTCCACGCCAACTGGGAGCCCAAGGACGGCAATCTGCGGGACATCGCCGCCGCCCTCGGCATCGGCACCGACGCGCTGGTCTTCGCCGACGACTCCCCCGCCGAGCGCGCCCTGGTGCGGGCCCGGCTCCCCGCCGCCGCCGTGGTGCCGCTGGGCACCGAACCGGCCCTGCACGTCACCCGGCTGCTGGCCGACGGCTGGTTCGACACCCCCCGGCTGACCGGCGACGACCTCGCCCGCACCGCCCGCTACCACGAGGCGGCCGCCCGCGCGGAGCTGGAGCACGGCAGCGGATCGTACGAGGAGTACCTGCGCGGTCTGGGCGTCCGCGTCCGGATCGCGCCGCCGCAGCCGCACGAACGCGACCGGATCGCCCAGCTGTCGCTGCGCACGAACCAGTTCAACCTCACCGGCGAACGGATCGGCGCGGACCGCGTCGCCGCGCTCGCCGCCGACCGCGCGGGCCTGCTGCTCGGGGTGCACGTCGGCGACCGGTTCGGCGACAGCGGCCTGGCCGGCGCGGTCCTGGGCCGGTACGCGGACGACGGGCTGCACCTGGACGGCTTCTGGCTCAGCTGCCGGGTGTTCGCGCGCGGGGTCGAGCAGGCCGTCCTCGCGACCCTGCTGGCGCACGCGGCGAGCCGCGGCCTGCCGGCCGTGCACGCCCGCCACCGGCCGACCGCGAAGAACGCCAGGGCGGCCGGCTTCTACCCCTCACTGGGCTTCACCGAGACCGCCACAGACCCCGACGGCTCGCTGCACTACCGCCACGACCTGGCACAACTGCCCCCCGTACCCGACCACCTGACCACAGATCCACGCCTCGGAGGGGACGACGATGAGCCTGCCGGAACCACCCGCTGATCTCCCGGGCTTCCTCGCCCTGATCAGCGACGAACTCGGACTGGAGCTGACCGAGGAGCAGGCCCGCGCCGACCTGGACGCCCTGCCGTCCTGGGACTCCCTGCACCTGCTCCGGCTGGTCATGCTGATCGAGCAGGAGACGGGCCGGCGCGTGTCCGTCTCCGCCGTGCTGCGGGCCCGCAGCATCGCGCAGATCCACACCGAGGTCCTGGCCGCCTCCGGCGCCCTGCCCGCGGCCCGGGGCGGTGCGCTGTGAACGCTCCCGCGTCCGTGTCGCCGGGCGAGCCGATCGCGGTGCGCGCCGACGGCGCCGACTGGGAGGCGGTCCGCGCGGACCTGCGCACCTACGGGACGGCCCTGGTGCACGGCACCCTCGCGGACTGGCGCCCCCGGGACGCCGACGGGCCCGCGCTGCGCGCCGTGCTGGGCCGCGACTGGGCCCGCTACAGCGGCATCGCGCACGAGGACATCCGGGAGCGGTACGCGGCCTCGCGCAGGCTGCTCAAGCACGCGGCCGCGGCGGCCCTGCACGCGGACGCGGCGGACCTCGAACTCACCTACGGGCCCACCGGGCGCCCGTACCTGCGCGGCTGCGACCAGATCGACATCAGCCTCAGCCACACGGGCGACCTGCTGCTGGTGGGCCTGACCACGCGCGGGCTCGTCGGCGTCGACGCGGAGCTCGCGGACCGCCAGATCTACAGCAAGGGCCTGGACCGGCACATCTGCACCCCGGCCGAGCGCCTGCACCTCACCGGGCTGGACCCGGCGCAGCGCAATCCGCGGCTGGTGCGGCTGTGGACCCTGAAGGAGGCCTACAGCAAGGCCATCGGACAGGGCATGCAGTTCCGGTTCACCGAGTTCGGCTTCGGGCCGGACGACCGTCCGGCCCGCGTGCACCGGCCGGACGGCACCCCCGGCGCGGGCGCCGAGTGGGCCTTCCGCACGTACGGCCTCGACGTCGGCGGCGTCGCGTTCTGCGTCAGCGCGGCCGTGTACGACGCGGGGCTGGGCCGCACGCTGGACACCGAGGTCACCACGATGCTCGACTCCGAGGCCGTCGAGGCCCTGGGGCGGGCGCTGCGGGCCGCCGCCGGCTGAGCGCCCCCTCGGCGGCCGCGGACGGCCCCGTCAGTGGTCCTCCACGACCACGGTGGTCGCCTCCAGGACGGTACGGCCCGCCTGGGTGAGCGTCAGGGTGAGGGGCGCCGTACGCCGGCCCGCGGCGTCCCGCCCCGGCCTGCCGGTCACCGCGGCGCAGCGCAGCGGCAGGTCGGCCTCGGCGTATCCGCGGACGTGGACCTGGAGCGAGGCGAGGGCACTGCGCCCGGGTTCGAAGCAGTGGCCGCGCCCCACGGTCAGCAGGGACGTCTGGCGCAGGGATTCCAGCAGTGCCGGCGCGGGCACGTGCCCGTCCCGCGCGGCGTCCTCGCCGAGCCAGTGCGGGGGCACGGCCACCCCGACGGACAGGCGGCCGTCCCGGGGTCCGGAGGGGCCGTGCAGCAGGACGTTGGCCGGATCGCGGCGCCCCACCTCCTCTGCGCCGACCGGGGCGCCGACGGGCGCCGGGCGGTCCTGTCCGGCCGTCGAGCAGAGCGCGGCCAGCCTGCTGTGCTCGCGGTGGCTGCGGTGCACCATCGGGGCGAGGAAGACCAGGTTCGCCGTGCCCGTGCCGCAGGGCACGTCGTCGATCTCCAGCGCGGTACGGAACTCCAGCGCGCGCGGCACCCCGTCGATGACCTTGTCGGGGCGGACGCTCATCGTGGTGGCCAGCCGCCCGGGGGCGGCCCCGGGCCGGGTGCGCCACAGTCCTATGTCGCTCACCTCGATGCCCACCTGGTAGAAGATCCCCGTGCGCTTCGCGGGCACCCGGAAGTGGGTGCGGCCGATGAACTCGCCGACCTCCCGGACCATGTCGGCCGCCGCCACCACGTCGTGGAAGTGCCCCGGGCCGTCGTCGAACAGCGGGTGGGCGGACGTCAGGTCGCCCAGCAGGACGAACTCCTCCGCCACGGGCGGCGCGGCGGCACCGCTGTGCCGCTCCCAGGGCTGCGGACGGTGCACCAGGTGCCGTGCGGCAGCCCTGGCGGTAGTCGGTCCCGCGGCGATGACGGCGGTGTCCATGGCTGGCCCTCCCTCCGGCCCCACCGGGTGCTGAGGCCGCACGCACCAGGCTGCCGGGGGTCCGGCGGAGGGAACCAGCCGTGGAACCTGGCAGGTTGCTGTCCGTCAGCTAGTACCCGCCCCGGCGGTCTCCCCCGCACCCGTGCCCGAGGGGGAGAAGTCGGCGCCGAGGAGCCCGTAGAGCGCGACGTTGACACCCGTCTGGAACCTGCTGGTGGACTCCATCTCCTCCATGATCCGGGCGATGTGGCGGCGGCAGGTGCGCACCGACATGCCGAGCCGGCGGGCCACCATCTCGTCCTTGTGGCCCTGCGCCATGAGCCGGATGATCGACCGCTTGAGGTCGTCGGCGATGTCGGCGGTGTCCTCCTCCCCGGGGGTGAACGGCGCGGCCCCCGCCCACATGTGGTCGTAGACCTTGCACAGGAAGGCGACGAGCGTCGGCTCGCGGACCACGATCGCGCCCGGGGAGCGGCCCTCCACGTGCTGCTCGGGCAGGAAGGCGACCTCGCGGTCGTAGATGAGCATCCGGTCGACCAGTTCGTCCGTGGTGCGCACGTCCGCGCCCTCGGCCGTGATCGCGCGGACGTAGTCGGTCGTCGCCAGGTCGCTGCGGACGGTGTGCTGGTACAGGTGCCGGACGTGCACGCCGCGGTGCAGCCGGTCCAGGGTCAGGGGCAGGGCCGTCTCCATGGCGCCGGGCCGGCGGGAGCCCCCGGGCTGGGAGGTCAGCAGCTCGCTGCGGCAGCGCGTACCCCATTCGTCCAGCATCGACTGGAGCACTCCCACATCACTGATGACGTCGAAGGCCTCCGCCTGATTGCGCCTGCGGCGTGTCTCGAAGTAGGCGGGCAGCAGTCCCAGCATCTGCGTCTTCACGCTGCTCACCGCTTGCTGCATCTCGCGGATCTCGGCCTCCGCCGGGCCCACCAGGTCCGCCGCCGCCGCGTCCGGGCTCATCGGGACCAGCTCGTCCGGGCGGCCGGGCATCGGGCGGAGCAGGCGGAGCGTGGTGAGCACCTCCTCCACCCGCCCGGCCTCCTGCGCCGTCATGCGCAGGGCGGACGCGATCTCAGCACGGACGAAACGTCCCAACAGGACTGCGTGTTGATAGGCGGACGCACTCGCGTCGTCCAACTCGCCGAACTCGGACCCGTGTAGGGAACTCCCCGACATCCCGTTTGACACCCCCATGTGCTGACAGGACTTGCTGCCAGGCAACTTTACGCCTGCCGTTTTGGCTTGGAGTGGCCGTGTCCGCTGGTCAGGATGTCCCTGCAAACAAAAGTTGTCGACACGGGGGTTAGACATGAACAGCGCTTCCATCCGAAATGCCACAACCGCCATCGTTCTCGCCTTCGGCCTGTGGGGAATGGCCTGGACCAATGTCGCCCAGGCGTCCGAGGCCGTTACCAAGATCACGGTGACCGCCCCGAAGAACCTCGCCGAGCTGCGCGTGAGCGAGGCGGTCGTCAACTGCCCGATGGACGACCGCTGGGAGCTCACCTGCCCGTGACCCGGCCTTTAGCAGGCCACAAGCGCGCGGGGGCATGATCCGGGGCACGGGCTCCCGGATCCCCCGCCGGTAGAGCCGGGCCGTTCGCCCCGTTGGTTTTCGGAAAAGTTTTTCCGAAAACCAACGGGGCTTCGGCATGAATAGGCGGGAGAAATCTGTGAAACATACCGCCCGCGGCACTTGCGTCCCGCAGTAGTCAGCGGATATTGGCGCTCAACCCCACGACGTGTGCCACCTGTGTGCGGGAATTCATCCCGAGCTTCTTGAAGATCCGGCTCATATACGTCTCCACCGTCTTCACGCTGATGTCCAGCCGGGCCGCAATCTGCTGATTCGTACGGCCTTCTCCCACCAGCCCGGTGACGATGCGCTCCCGCTCGCTGAGCAGGGACAGCCGGCTCACGTCGGGGGATCCGCCCGCGTTCGCCCCTGTGCGGAGCTCCGCCTCCCGCGCGGCGGCGGCGAGAGCGGGCACGGCGGTATGTTCCGCGAGCGCGGCCGCCAGCCGGATGCGCGCCCGTGCCCCCGCGGTGTCGCCGACGGCCAGCGCGACCTCCGACAGGCCCAGGGCCAGCAGCCCCGCCAGATGCGCCTGCCCGTGCTCCAAGGCCGCCGCCAGGCCCCGCTCGACGTGCCGGCCGGCCCGTTCCGGCTCACCCAGCCCGGTCTCGGCCGCCCCCAGCCAGCGCAGTGCCTCCAGGTGCGCGGCCCGCTCCGGCTCCCCGGTCCGCGCCAGCAGCGCGTGCGCCCCGTCCGCCGCCGCCCTGGCCGACTCACCGTCACCGGCCGCCGCACAGGCGGCGGCCAGCAGCGCGTACGCGTGCGCCCGCGCCCCGGGATCGTCCGCCGGGGCCGTCCGCAGGGCCTGCTCGGCCGCGGCGCGGGCTTCCTCCGGGTCCGCCCCCGCCCCCGGCTCCAGCGCCAGCGCCGCCCGTTCCGCGTCGGCGGCGGCGCCTGACGGGGGCAGGCCGCCGTCCCCGTCCAGCACGGACCGGGCCTGCGCGTGGCGGCCGCTCCAGCGCAGGGCGCGGGCCTGCCACACCGCCGTGTCGGTCCGGCCGCCGGGCAGCCGGTCCTCGTGCGAGCGGGGTCCGGTCTCCTCGTAGCCGCGTACCGCCTCCTCCAGGCGGCCCGACAGCAGCAGCGCCTTGTTGAGCAGGAGGCGGACCTCCACCGGTACCGGGCCGGTCGCCATCACCCGGCGCAGGGCGGCGGCGGAGCGGGCGGGCCGGGTGTACAGGCCCCCGCGGGCACTGAGCGCCAGGGCGCGGACGTCCTCCAGGCCGATCGTGGCGGCGTGTTCGAGGTGCGCGGCCAGGGTCCGGCGGGCGTCGGCGTCGCCGTCCTCCGGGCCGTCCTGCGGACCGGCCCCCGTACCGGCCGCGGCCCTCAGCGCCTCCAGGGCGCGCCCCAGCGCCGCACTGCGCCAGCCGGCCCCCGAGGCGTGGTGGATCAGAGCCCGTACCGCCGGGCGGACGAAGCAGAACCGCGTACCGGCCGTGCCCTCGGGCCGGACCAGCCCCTCGCCGTGCAGTTCGTCGAGTCCGGCCAGCGCGTGCTCCAGGGGCACGCCCGCGGTGTGCGCGAGCGCGGCGGCGGTGAACGGGTCGCCGAGCAGGGCGGCGGCGCACGCGCAGCGCCAGCCGAGGGACGACAGGGTGTGCAGGTCGATCGAGTCGGGTGCGAGCACCGGCGGTACGCCCGTGGCCAGTTCGGCCGTCGCGTGGAAGGACGGGCCGGACGTGACGCCCCGGGCCAGGGCGTGCAGCAGCCCCGGCACCCCGGCCGCGTCGCGCAGCACCAGCTCGGCGGCGAGCGGCGGCGTCCCGGCCGGCAGCAGGGCGCGGGCGTCGGCCGCGGGCAGCGGGCCCAGGGCCAGGTGGCGGACCCCGGGCGCGTCGTAGGGCACGGCCGACAGGTGGCGGCCCCCCGGTACGGCGCGGTGCGCGAAGACGGTCAGCACGGCGCCCTGCGGGGGGTGCCGGACGAGGTGGTCGAGCAGGTCGAGGACCTCGGGGCCGGCCCGGTGCACGTCGTCCAGGACGAACAGCGTCCCGCGCTCCCCCAGCAGCCCCAGCAGGACGCGCAGGGCGCGGACCGCCGCACCGGCGTCGGGCGGTTCCCCGGCTCCCGGCAGGGTGGCGAGGGCGGGGAGGACGGGTGCGAGCGCGCGCGTGCGCGCCTCGCCGAGCCGCTCGAACAACGTGCCGTCGGCGCGGGCGAGATGGTCGTCCAGGGCGTCGGCCACCACCTCGAAGGGGCGCGTCCGGCCCGCCCTGGGCACCCGCCCGGACGCCACCGTCCACCCCTCCTTGTGCGCGGTGGCGGCCAGTTGCCGCAGCAGCCGGCTCTTGCCGCTCCACGGCTCGCCGGTCAGCCGGACGAACCGGGGACCCTCACCGGCCAGCCGCAGCTCGCGGCAGAGGACCGCGAGGTCCCGCGTCCGGGCCGCCGTCAACGGATGCTGCTGGTCAAGCACGGGAATCCCCCTCGTGTGCGCGTTCCCCCTCCGGGCAGCCTCGCCGACCTGCGTCCCCGCGCACAGCCCCGCCGGACCGTCACTACCTGCATGTCAGTTACTGCGGAGGGCTACCGGCGCACCGGGCGCCGGGTGTCGGGGTGTTCCCTGACGGACCGTCCGGGGCAGCGGCCCGGGGACCGCCGCGACCTGCGGAAAAGGGGAGAAGCACCGACTGGCGGGCCCGGCCCGGCACGGCGACGATCGGGGCATGTCCGCCCGTACGCGTCTCGGTTACGCCTCCGGCTCCCTGGTCACCGGAGCCTTCAACACGCTGCCCGGTCTGCTCCTGCTGCCCTACCTCACCGACACCCTCGGCGTCGGCGCCGCCGTGGCGGGGGCCGTCGTCCTCGTGCCCAAGGTCTGGGACGTGCTGCTCACCCCGTACGCGGGGCGGATCAGCGACCGGACCCACGGGCGGTGGGGCCCGCGGCGGGGCCACGTCCTGGGCGGGGGCCTCGGTGTGGCCGCCGCCTTCGCCCTGATGTTCGCGGGTGCCGCGCGGGGGTCGGCGGGGGCGCTGTGGGCAGCCGCGGGCTTCCTGCTCACCGCGAGCGCGTTCGCGTTCTTCCAGGTGGCGTACGCCGCGCTGCCCGCCGAGATCGCCACGAGCGCGCGGGACCGGGTGCGGCTGGTGGGGGCCCGGGTGGCCGGCATCGCCGTCGCCGCCCTGGTCGCCGGAGCGGCCGCGCCCGCCGTCGTCGAGGCGGGCGGCGGGGGCCTGCCCGGGCACCGCTGGGCCGGGCTGTTCGGCGCTTTGGTGGTCGCCGTCGGGACGCTCGGCGTCTTCTTCGGGACCTCCCGGGCCACCGCGTCCGGCGCCCGGCAGGACGCCCCGCGGGACGTGCCGCGGGACGCGGGGAAGCCGGGCAGCGCCGGGCCCCGCGCGTGGTTCGCCGTGCTGCGCGGCAACGCGCACTTCGCCGCGCTGCTGCGCGGGGCGACCGTCCTCGTCGTCGGCACCGGGGTGCTGCTCGCGGGCTGCCCCTACTACGCCGAACACGTCCTGGAGCGGCCCGGGATGACCGGGGTGCTGGTCGCCGCGTTCGTCCTGCCGAACCTGTTCACCACGGCCCTGTGGTCCCGCGTGGGCGCCCGGTACGGTCACCGGCGGGTGCTCGGTCTCTCCTGCGCCCTGTTCGCCGGGGGCGCCCTGCTGCTGCCGGCCGCGCCCGTGCTGCCGCTGTTCTGGGCCCCGGTGGCGCTCCTCGTCGTCGGCACCGGGCACGCGGGGCAGCTGCTGTTCCTGTACGCGATGCTCGCCGAGTGCGCGGCCGGGGACGCCGTCCGCACCGGGCGCAGCCGGGCCGGTGCGATGTCGGGTCTGTTCAGCGCCGGGGAGGCGCTGGGCATGGCCGTCGGGCCGTTCCTGATGGGGCTGGTGCTGCAGTCGTCCGGCTACGTCTCCTCCGACACCGGGCACGCCACCGGCCAGAGCTCCGGCGCCACGTGGGGCGTCCTGGCGGGGATGGGGCTGCTCCCGGCGCTGGCCACGGCGGCCGGGCTGGTTCTGCTGCGCGGCTTCCGGCCCGCGGCCCCGGCGGCCCCCGCCGGTCCGGCGAAGGCGGCGGCCGCCGCCGCGGCTGCCGCTCCGGCGGCCCCGGCGGGGCTCACGCCAGCCGGGGGAAGGCCGCCGGTTCGGGTGTGACGGGCACCGCGCCGCCCTGGTAGCGCACCAGCTCGACCGGGGAGGCGCCGTCCTCGACGACCGTGCCGATCTCGGCCGCGAAACGCCCGTAGGGGTGGGTGCGCAGCGCGGCCAGGACACCGGCCGCGGCGTCCGGCGCGACGAGCAGGCACAGGCAGCTCTCGCTGGAGGCGTGCAGCGGGTCGACGGCCATGGCCTCCAGGGCCATCCGGGCCTCGTACTGCACGGGCAGCATGCTCTCCTCGACGCGCAGGGTGTGGCCCAGTTCGCGGGCGTACGCGTGCAGCGCGGCGGCGAGGCCGCCGCGCGCCACGGTCCGTACGGCCCGGATCCCGTCGCCGGACCCGGCCGCGCGGGCCCGCTCCAGCAGTCCGGCCAGCGGCGCGCAGCCGCTGGGGACCAGGCTCTCGAACCCGAGTCCCCGGCGCACCGACAGGATGTGGGCGCCGTGTCCGCCGAGCGGGGCGCTCAGCAGGACGCGGTCCCCGGGGCGGGCGTCGCGGGTGCGCAGCGGGGCGCCGTGGAAGGCGCCGATCCCGGTGGTGTGCAGGTAGACCTGGTCCGCCTCGCCGGCCCGGACGACCCGGACGTCCACGTCGGCGATCACCACGTCGGCCTCGCGGGCCGCGTCGCGCACGGAGCGGGCCAGCCGGTGCAGTCGCTCCAGCGGCAGGCCCGCCTCGACGACCGCCGACAGGGTCAGGGCAAGGGGCCGGGCGCCGGCGGCGGCGATTTCGTTGACGGCGGCGCAGACGGCGACCCGCCCTATGTCGCCGCTGCCGTAGAACGGCGGGTCGACGACGTGGGCGCCGCTCACCACTGCGGGCGGGTGCTGGCCGAGGGGCGGGCAGGTGCCGCGCACCTCCGCGAGGACGTCCTCCAGCAGGGCGCGCAGCTCACCGCCCGGGGGGAGCTCGTCGTCGTGCGCGAGGGCCACCTGGCCGCCGGGGAGGGCGGCCCCGGCGGCTCTCGTCCCCGTCATCCTGTTTCCGGCAGCGTACGGCCGTCGCGGAAGCGGTTGATGGCGTCGAGGTGCCGCGCGCGCAGTTCGTGGTCGCGGACGCCCAGTCCCTCTTCCGGGGCGAGGGCGAGGACGCCGACCTTGCCCTGGTGGAGGTTGCGGTGGACGTCGTAGGCGGCCTGGCCGGTCTCCTCCAGCGGGTAGACCTTCGAGAGGGTGGGGTGGATCCTGCCCTTGGCGATCAGGCGGTTGGCCTCCCACGCCTCGCGGTAGTTGGCGAAGTGCGAGCCGATGATCCTCTTGAGGGACATCCACAGGTAGCGGTTGTCGTACTCGTGCATGAAGCCGGAGGTGGAGGCGCAGGTGACGATGGTGCCGCCCTTGCGGGTGACGTACACCGAGGCGCCGAAGGTCTCGCGGCCCGGGTGCTCGAAGACGATGTCCACGTCCTCGCCGCCGGTCAGCTCGCGGATCCGCTTGCCGAAGCGCTTCCACTCGCGCGGGTCCTGGGTGCGCTCGTCCTTCCAGAACTTGTAGCCCTCGGCGTTGCGGTCGATGACCGCCTCGGCGCCCATGGCCCGGCAGATGTCGGCCTTCTCGGGGCTGGAGACGACGCAGATCGGGTTGGCGCCGCCGGCCAGGGCCAGCTGGGTGGCGTACGAGCCGAGGCCGCCGCTCGCGCCCCAGATCAGGACGTTGTCGCCCTGCTTCATGCCGGCGCCGTTGCGGGAGACCAGCTGGCGGTACGCGGTCGAGTTGACCAGACCGGGGGACGCGGCCTCCTCCCAGGTGAGGTGGCGCGCCTTGGGCATCAGCTGGTTGGACTTGACCAGGGCGATCTCGGCGAGGCCGCCGAAGTTGGTCTCGAAGCCCCAGATCCGCTGCTCGGGGTCGAGCATCGTGTCGTTGTGCCCGTCGGCCGATTCCAGCTCCACCGACAGACAGTGCGCGACGACCTCGTCGCCGGGGTGCCAGCGGTTGACGCCGGGGCCGGTGCGCAGCACGACGCCCGCCAGGTCGGAGCCGAGGATGTGGTACGGCAGGTCGTGGCGCGCGGCGAGCGGGGACATCCTGCCGTAGCGCTCCAGGAAGCCGAAGGTCGGCAGCGGCTCGAAGATCGAGCTCCAGACGGTGTTGTAGTTGACCGAGGAGGCCATGACGGCCACCAGGGCCTCGCCGGGCCCGAGCTCGGGCAGCGGTACCCGCTCGACGTGCAGGGACTTGCGGGAGTCGCGGTCGCGGGTCGCGATGCCCGCGAACATGTCCGTCTCCGACTTGTGCACGGTCACCGCGCGGTACGACTCGGGCAGCGGCAGGGCCGCGAAGTCGGCGGCGGTGACAGCGGGAGAACCGCTGCCAGATGCGGTCGACGCGGCGATCGCGTCGAGGATTTCCTTCACAGAGGCCTCCGGCGGTTCGGACGTGACGTTCCACTGATACGCATCCCGGCCCCCGAAGTCCCGGGCGCGGCGCATGCAGTGGGGTCCGCACGGGCGAGGTAGGGGTGCCCCGGGTTCCGGGGCCGGTGGGCGGCGGTGTCCGGGCGGCCGCGTGCAAGCCCGGCTTTAGCCCTCCGCCGGACGCTCGTCGCCGCGCACCGGCCGGACCGGCGCGTCTGCGTCGAAAGGGGCCCTCATGAGCACCCAGGAGGAGATCCGGTACGCGTCACTGCGGGAGCGCACGGCGGAGCTCGCCGTCCTGCGGGAGGAGGTGGTACGGGGTCCGAGCGAGAAGGCGACCGAGGCCCAGCACTCCAAGGGGAAGCTGACCGCCCGCGAACGCCTCGAACTCCTCTTCGATGAGGGGACGTTCACCGAGATCGAAGGGCTGCGCCGGCACCGTGCCACCGGCTTCGGCCTGGAGTACAGGAAGCCGCACACCGACGGCGTCATCACGGGGTGGGGACTGGTCCACGGCCGGACCGCCTTCGCGTACGCCCACGACTTCCGGATCTTCGGCGGCGCACTGGGCGAGGCCCACGCACAGAAGATCCACAAGCTGATGGACCTCGCCGAGACCACCGGGGCGCCCCTGGTGGGCCTGTGCGACGGCGCCGGCGCCCGCATCCAGGAGGGCGTCACCGCGCTCGCCGGCTACGGCGGCATCTTCACCCGCAACGTGCGCAGCTCCGGGGTGATCCCGCAGATCTCCGTGGTCATGGGCCCGTGCGCCGGCGGGGCCGCGTACTCCCCGGCGCTGACCGACTTCGTCTTCATGGTCCGCGGGACCTCGCAGATGTTCATCACGGGACCCGACGTGGTCCAGGCGGTCACCGGCGAGGCCGTCACCAGCGAGACCCTCGGCGGGGCCGACAGCCACGCGGGGACCTCCGGCGTCGCGCACTTCGCGTACGACGACGAGGAGAGCGCGCTGGAGGACGTGCGCTACCTGCTGTCGCTGCTGCCCGCCAACAACCGCGAGCTGCCGCCGGCCGGCGACACCGACGACCCGCCCGGCCGGCGCTGCGAGCGGCTGGCCGACCTGGTGCCGTCGCGGCCCAACCAGGCGTACGACATCCGCGAGCTGATCGAGGAGGTCGTCGACCACGGGGAGCACTTCGAGATCCACGCCGGGTGGGCGCAGAACGTCGTCTGCACCCTGGCCCGGCTCGGCGGGCAGACCGTCGGCATCGTCGCCAACCAGCCCTCCTGCATGGCGGGCGTCCTCGACATCCAGGCGAGCGAGAAGGCCGCGCGCTTCGTGCAGTTCTGCGACGCCTTCAGCATCCCGCTGGTGACGCTGGTCGACGTACCCGGCTTCCTGCCGGGCGTGGGCCAGGAGCACGGCGGGGTGATCCGGCACGGGGCCAAGCTGCTGTACGCGTACTGCAACGCCACCGTGCCGCGGATCTCGCTGATCCTGCGCAAGGCCTACGGCGGCGCGTACATCGTCATGGACTCCCGCTCCATCGGCGCGGACATCGCACTGGCCTGGCCGTCCAACGAGATCGCCGTGATGGGCGCCGAGGGCGCCGCGAACGTCATCTTCCGCCGCGAGATCGCCGCCTCCGACGATCCCGACACGGTGCGCCAGATGAAGATCAAGGAATACCAGACCGAGCTCATGCACCCCTACTACGCCGCGGAACGAGGCCTTGTGGACGACGTCATCGACCCCGCCGAGACCAGGTCCCGGCTCATCGACGCGCTGGAGATGCTGCGCGGCAAACACGCGCCGCGCCCCAGCCGCAAGCACGGGAACCTCCCCCTGTGAGCCCCGCCGAGGCCCAGCTCCAGCAGGCGGCCTTCCACGTGGTCGGCGGGTCCCCCACGCTGGAGGAGGTCGCAGCCATCGCGCTCCTGCTCACCGCCCGGATGGTGGGCTCCGAGATCGCCCCGCCCGATCCGCGGCCGCTCCGCGCCCATTGGCCCGCAGGGGACGGGGACTTCCGCACCCCGGGCTCGTGGGCGTCGTAGGGCGTGCGGATCCTCCGCTTTAAGACCGGCTTTAGCGGTATCCCCCATTCTGTGCGGGCAGGCAGTGAGGCTGCTGCCTCCGCACCCGGCCGAAGGAGACGACGACCATGACAGCGCAGAGCCCGAACGTCATACTCAGCGGCGGACCCGTGTCCACTGTCGAAGAGCTGGACCGCATCCGCTACGTGGAGGACACGAGCGCGAAGGTGAAGGTCCTCAACGGGAACCGGTACGAACACTTCGAGCCCACCGGGGGCACCGTGGTGGACCCGGAGCTCGAACTCGAACTCCTGGTGTACGCCTACAGCGGCCACACCTACATCGCCGAGTAGCCGGAAGCGGTCACGCGGGAAGACGCGGAGAGCCGCCCGGGCGCGCGGAGCGCCCGGGCGGCTCTCGTCGTCAGGGGCCGTCGGCCGTGAGCGGCATGATGCCGTCGAGGACGGTCTCGCAGGCGGTGTGCAGGTCGGCCGCCAGGTCGCTCTCCCCCTCGGGGCGCTGCACCCAGCGGAAGACGGTGCCGAAGTAGACGTCGCGCAGCAGGAGGCCGGCGAGGCGCGGGTCCACGGAGTCGGGGACCTGGCCGCGCCGCCGGGCCTCGACGACGAAGTCGCCCAGCATGTCGCTGAGGTAGGGCTCCTCATGGAGGATGTAGCCCGCCTTGACCCAGGCCGTGGTGAGGGCGCGGGTCAGGGCGGGGTCGCGCAGGCTGATGTCGGCGAGCAGGCCCATGCACTCCAGGAGGGCCCGGCGGGGGTCGGTCTCCGTGGCGGCGGCGAGGCCCTCGCGCAGCACGTCGCGGCGCTTGGCGCCCCACTCCGTGATGAGGTCCTCCTTCTTCTGGAAGTGGTTGAAGAAGGTGCCGCGCGCCACGTCGGCCTTCTCGGCGATCTCGTCGACGGTGGTCTGGTCGTACCCCTGGTCCGCGAAGAGCTCGATGGCGGCGTAGTAGATGCTGTCGCGGACCCGCTGCTTGTTGCGCTCACGGCGGCCTTGTGGCGGATCTGCGGTGATGTTGCTGCTGGTCATGTGGGGGTCTCCTGTCGCGCAACCGCCGGCGCGCAGGGCCGCTGGCCTCACTGACCTCGTCAGCGGTGGGAGATGGGCCTCCGCACCGGCGCCTATACCTTTTGTATCACGATCAATTTATGCATCACAGTACAGCTTCCACGGCCGATGACAGAGCCGGACCTGCGGTTATGGCTCGAATGCTCAGGTCGTCGAGGAGCAGCCGGACCGGAATCTCCCAGTCCAGGCTGGAGCGCAGGTCCCGGCTCAGCTGGGTGGCCGTCAGGGAGTCGATCCCGTAGTCGCGCAGGGAACGGCGCACGTCGATGCGCTCGGGGGTCATGCCCAGCACCCGCGCCGCGCGGGCGACGAACTGGACGGTGCGGTCCGCCGGCCGTCTCTCGCGCTCCTCCTCCCCTCCCTCCTCCCGCGTGTACGACTCCTCCTGCCCCGGACCGGTTCCGTACGGTGGCCCTACGGGGGCGGGGCGCGGCCGCCGGGGCTCGATCCCGAGGGCGGAACGCAGCCGGGCCGACACGGAGGGGGCCGCGCCGACGCGGCGCACGAGGATGTCGTGGAACTCGGCGAGCACCCGGCCGTCCGGGCCGATGACGTGGACGGCGGCCCGGGCCGCGTCCCCGCGCAGGAGCGGGGTGACGGTGGCGTGGACCCAGAACTCCTCGGTGAGGCCGGCGTGGAAGCGGACCCGTCCGAAGGACTCGGCGGTGTAGGCGCGGTGGTCGCCGGGGGTGTGGGGCAGGGCGGCGAGCAGCGGGAGGAAGCAGGCTTCCCAGGCCCCGTGTTCGGGTACGCCGGGGCCGGGCCGGGACATCTGGGCGATGGCTTCGCCGCCGCGCAGCCACAGGTGGCGCAGGGTGCGCAGGGCGGGCAGGACCTCGTACCCGCGGCGGCCCGCGCCGGCGAGGAACTCCCGTGGCGTCAGGTGGCGGCGGCAGCGGGCCAGGGCGGCGTCGAAGTCGGCGGGGCGGTAGCGGGAGGGCTCGGCGGGGGTGGTGTGGACGTCGGCGCGCAGGCACGGGAGGGGCGAGGGGCCGGCGGTGTCGACGCGGGCGGTGAAGGAGCCGGGCCGGGCGGGATCGAGCCGGATCCGTACGGTGCGGGTCCCGCCCTCGCCGGGGGCTTCGACGAGTTCCTCGCCGACGAGGGCGCGGGTGATGGTGACGGTTTCGGCGCGGGCGGCGGTGCGGGCCAGGTCGTGGAGGTGGGCGAGGTGGGCGACCGGAGGGACGGGGGTCAGGCCGCGCAGCCGGATCCCGGCGATCCGGTGGTCGTACGCGATCTCCGCGGCGTGGCTCCGGCCGGCGGGGGCGCCGGAGGGCGCGACGGCCTGGGGGCGGCGCAGGGTCTCGGTCTCCCAGGGGTAGGCGGGGAGCGGGGCGGGGCGTGCGCGGTCGCGGAACCAGCGCTCCCAGTGGACGGTGCCGCCGAGGGCGAAGTAGGCGCCCAGGGACCGGGCGAGGGTCATGGCCTCGTCCTCGGGGTCGCGGCGGCTGGTGGAGGTGACGACGGCGGCGGGGGCGCCCAGCTCCTGGAGGGTCTCCTCGACGGCGCCGCTCAGCAGGGGGTGGGGGCTGATCTCGACGAAGACGTTCTCGCCCTCCTTGGCCAGGTGGCGGACGGAGTCGGCGAAGCGGACGGGGCGGCGGAGGTTGTCCGCCCAGTAGCCGGCGTCGAGTTCGCCGCCGTCGAGGTAGGCGGTGCGGACGGTGGAGTGCATCGGGGTGCCGGCCGGGCGGGGGGCGAGGTGGGCGAGCAGGCCGAGCAGGTCCTCGCGCAGGGGGTCCACGGCCGGGCAGTGGGAGGCGACGTTGGTCCGCACGAGGCGGTGGAAGACGCCCTGCTGCTCCAGGCGGCGGGCGATGCGGCGCAGGGCGGCGCGGTCGCCGGCCAGCACGGTGCTGGTGGGGGCGTTCTCGGCGGCCACGCAGACGCCCGGCTCGTCCGCGATGAGGTCCTGGGCCCGCTGGGGCAGGAGCTCCACGGCCAGCATGGCGTTCTGGCCGGTGGTGCGCTGGAGGAGGGCGCTCCGGCGGCAGATGACGGCGGCGGCGTCGGCGAGGGAGAGGGCTCCGGTGGTGGCCGCGGCCGCCGGTTCGCCCATGCTGTGGCCGACGCAGACCTCGGGGTCGACGCCCATGTCGCGCCAGTGCGCGGCGAGTGCCGTCTGTACGGACCACAGCAGCGGCTGGAGCGTGTCGACCCGGTCGGGGAATTCGTCGGTGTCGGGGGCCGCGGCCACGAGCTCGCGTACGGACCGGCCCGTCTCGGCGCGGACGGCGGTGTCGCAGGCGTCCAGGGCGGCGCGGAAGGCCGGTGAGGAGGCCAGCAGCGAGCGGCCCATGCCGGGCCACTGGGCGCCCTGGCCGGGGAAGACGAACACGGGGCGGCGGGGGCCCGCGAAGCCGGCTTCGCCCGTACCGCCGGCCGGGGTGGGGCGGTCCTCGGCGAGGGCCCGCAGGGTGAGGGCGAGTTCGTCGTGGTCGGCGCCGGTCGCCCAGAGGCGGTGGGGGTGGGCGTCGCGGCGGAGGGCGGCGGTGGCGCAGAGGTCCCACAGGGGGTGGTCGCGGCCCGCTCCGCCGGGGGCGAGGTGGGCGGCGTGGGCGAGGGCGAGGCGGCGCAGGGCGGCGGGCGAGTGCGCGCTGAGGACCAGCAGGTGGGTGGGGCGGGCCGGGGGCAGTTCGGCGGGGCCGTGCGGGAGTTCGGCGGGCCGGGGCGCGGGCGAGGCGACGACGACGTGGGCGTTGGTTCCGGAGAGGCCGAAGGAGCTGACGCCGGCCACGACGGGGGCGGCGGGATCCCCGGGGGCGGCCGGATCGCCGGCGGCGGGCTCGTTGGCGGTGACGAGCCGCAGCGGGGCGTCGGGCCCTTCGAGCAACGGGTGCGGGCTGCTCGCGTGCAGCGAGGCGGGGACGGTGCCGTGCCGGACGATCAGCACGGTCTTGACGAGGCCGGCGATGCCCGCCGCGGCTTCGGCGTGCCCGATGTTGGTCTTGACCGAGCCGATCCGCAGCGGCCGGCCGGCGGGGCGGTGGCCGCGCACGGCCTCGGCGAGCGCGAGGAGTTCGACCTCGTCGCCGGTGGGGGTGCCGGTGCCGTGGGCCTCGACGTAGTCCAGCCGGGCGGGGTCCGCCCCGGCGCTGCGCCAGGCGTTGCGGATCATCGCGGTCTGGCCCTGGACGGCGGGGCGGATCAGGGAGCCGCTGGCCCGGCCGTCGTTGGTGACGGCGCTGCCGGGGAGCAGGGCGAGGACCGGGTCGCCGGCGGCGAGGGCGTCGCGCAGCCGCTTGAGGACGACGACGGCGACGCCCTCACTGCGGACGAAGCCGTCGGCGGCGGTGTCGCCGAACCGGCAGCGGCCGGCGGGCGAGAGCATCGCGGCCTGCGAGTAGGCGACGGCTTCGTGGGGGGACAGGATGACGTTGGCCCCGCCGGCGACGGCGAGGTCGCTCTCGCCGGTCAGCAGGCTCTGGCGGGCCATGTGCACGGCCACCAGGGACGAGGAGCAGGCGGCGTCGAGGGTGACGCTGGGGCCGCGCAGGTCGAGGTCGTAGGAGATGCGGCCGGCGGCCATGGCGCGTACGCCGCTGCCCGCGACCTCCCTGAGGGTGTGGGCGCCGAGGTCCTCGCCGCGGGTGTACTCGGCGGTGGCCTGGCCGATGAACACCCCGGCCTGGGTGCCGGCGAGCGACGAGGGCCGGATGCCGGCCTCGTCCAGCGCCTCGCGTAAGACGAGCAGCAGGAGCCGGTGCTGCGGGTCCATGGCGGCGGCGTCGGCGGGGGAGATCCCGAAGAACTCCGTGTCGAAGCCGAAGGGGTCGTCCAGGAAGCCGCCGTAGCGGGAGTCGGTCTTGCCGGGGACGCCCGGCTCGGGCGCGTAGTACGCGTCGATGTCGAAGCGGTCCGCCGGTACGGCGGTCACCGAGTCGGTGCCCGCGACCAGGTTGTCCCAGAACTGCCCGATGCTGTTGGCCTGGGGGAACCTGCATCCCATGCCGACGACCGCGACGGTCGTCTCTTCGTTCCACGCTGCCACGAGAGCCCCCTCGATGGGTGTGAGTGCGCAGGGAGCCGCCTCCCCGCAGCTCCACCGCGCCTCGAGCGTAGTTCAAGTCTGTACCCCAGGACAATGATGGATCGGGGGCCATATCCGGATTCCATCCCTCCACAACTGCCCCGCCCCCACCCCGCTTCCCAAACTCGTTGGGCTGTAGTAGAAAGTTAGACCCAAGCCCAAGAATGAACTCCAGTCGGACCTGTGAGCGAGAAGGGGTGAACTCCATTGACTCCGCGAATGTCACAGCAAACGGCGTTACCAGGGACAGGCGCAGAGGCAGGGGCAGGAGCACCGGACGGTCCCGGCGGACCCGGCGTGCCGGACGGTCCGGACGTGCCCGGCGAACTGCCGGACCTGCTGCGCCGGGCGGTGCGGATCCCCGCGCTCCGGGCGAAGTACGCCCCTCTCCCGACCACCGGTCCGGTACGCCTGACGGACCTTCCGGTACTGACCCGGCAGGAGCTGGCGCTGGCGACGGAGGAGGTACTGGCCTCCGGGACCCAGGCGCCCGCCTCGCTGATCTGGGCGGACGGCGGGACGGTCCGCACGCCCGCGCTAAGCCTGCTGCCGGACGACATGTTCGCCGAGCGGGTGCGCGGCGCGTGGAGCCCGCTGGGCCCCTCCGACGTGCTGACGAACCTGCACTCCTGCGAACGGCTGCGCCCCGACCACCACTTCTTCAACCGCTTCGCCGCCGCTTCGGGCGCCGCCTGCCTGCCGCTCGGCCCGCTGCCGGACGGCGCGCAGGACGCGTGGCTGGACTTCTTCGCCCGTACCGGGGTGACCGCCCTGAGCGCCCCGCCCGAAACGGTCGCCCGGCTCGCGGGCGCCGCCGGCGCCGGACGGCCCCTGCCCTGGCTGCGCACCCTGCTGCTGGGCGGGACCATGCACGACACCACCGCCGACGCCCTGCTCGCCGACCGCTTCCCGTACACCCGGGTCTGGCGTCTGTACGGGTCCCCGGCCACCGGGGTCGTGGCCCGGCACGGGCCGCACTGCCTGGCCGGGCTCTACCACCCGCTGCCGCACCAGCTGGTCGAGGTCGTCGACGGACAGGTGCTGGTCACCACCCTCGACGCCCGCCGCGATCCGCCGCTGATCCGGTACGCGACGGAGGAGCGAGGCGAGTACGCGTACTGCGTCTGCGGCGCCGAGGGGCCGGCCGTCCGGCTGTTCGGTCCCGCCGACCCGTACTTCCGCCTGCACGGGCGCGGGGTCTCGGCCCGGGAACTGGTCGATTCCGCCCTGGCCACCGGCGAGGTGACGGCCGCCCAGGTGGCCGTGAGCCGGGGGCAGCGGGTGCAGCTTCGGGTGGTGCTGGCCCCCGGGGTGCCGGACGACCACTACACCCACGACTGGATCAGGTACCAGGTGCTGGAGAGCCGGCTGAGCCTGCCGTCCTTCGTCCTGGACCAGCCGGACGTCTTCGACGTGGTCGCGGTGGACCGCCTGGACGGGGCCCCGCTCCTGACAGCCGAGGAGTTCTGACCCGTCGATGAGCTCTGACCCGCCGATGAGTTCTGACCCGCCGCCGAGTTCCGACCCGCCCCACCACACGCCGGATCACGAGCCGTACGAGGAAACACCACCAGGTACGAGAGGAACTTCCATGTCCTACCAGTCCCACACCCTCCCTTCCCCCCAGGGCGCCGCCGAGCAGGCCGAGGACGAGATCCTGATCGCCGTGCGCGCGGTGGCCCCCGAGATCGACGAGATGATCCGGGCCGAGCCGCTCCCCGAGGGCTGGCTGCCGGGCTGGGACGTCGCCGGGGTCGTCCTCAAGGCCGCCCCCGAGGGGTTCAGCCCGCAGCCCGGCGACCGGGTGGTGGGCGTGGCCACGGGTACGGAGTGGGGTTCGTACATGACCCTGCCCTCCGAGTACGCCGTGGTCCTGCCCGACCACGTGAGCTTCGAGCAGGCCGCCGCGCTGCGGGTGGCGGTGCTGACCGCGCTGCGCCTGGTGCGGGGCGCCGGTTCGGTGGCCGGCCGCCGGGTGCTGGTCACCGGCGCGGGCCGGGGCATCGGCCGGCTGCTGGTGGAACTGGCGGCCGCGTTGAACGCCGAGGTGACCGCCGTGGTGCGGGACGCCGGGGAGGCCGCCGAGCTGGTGGGGCTGGGCGCCCGCCGGGTGGTGACCGCGGACACGGTGTCCGAGGCCTTCGAGGGCTCCTTCGACATCGTGTACGAGGCCGCCGCGGGCGATCTGATCGCCGCCGGGCGGGGGCTGACCGCCGACGGCGGGACGGTGTTCCTGTACGAGAGCTTCGCCCCGCAGGGCGCCGACATCGGCTTCTTCCGGTTCTTCGGCGGACCCGAGCAGGCGGGGCTGCGGCACTTCGTCTTCCGTACCGCGACGCCCGAGGACCGCGAACTGGCGCAGCTGCTGGACCTGCTGACCACGGGTGAGCTCTCCTTCGGACGGCCCGCCGCCGTCGGGGACCGGCGGATCAGCGCATAGCGGGTGTCCCCGAGCCCTCCTGCCGCGCGCGGTCGCGGCGGGAGGGCTCGACGGCGTCCGGACGAGGGAGGATGGAGCGCCGCTGGAGCGGCCGCTCACCGCCGCGGTTCCTGGGTAGGCCCCGGGGATGAGCAACGTACGCCCCGACAAGGGATACACGCGGGACAGCCGATACATCACCACCCGGATCACCGCCGACGGACGCGACGGCTTCCCGGTGGAGCCCGGCCGCTACCGTCTCGTGGTGAGCCGCGCCTGCCCCTGGGCGCACCGCGCCACGATCGTCCGCCGGCTCCTCGGGCTGGAGAAGGCCCTGCCCCTGGCCGTCGCCGGGCCGACGCACGACAAGCGCAGCTGGACCTTCGACCTCGACCCGGACGGCCGCGACCCGGTGCTCGGGATAGAGCGGCTCCAGGAGGCGTACTTCGCCCGCTACCCCGGCTACGACCGGGGCATCACCGTGCCGGCGATCGTGGACGTGCCGAGCGGCGAGGTGGTCACCAACGACTACGCGCAGATCACCCTGGACATGTCGCTGGAGTGGACGGCGTACCACCGCGACGGGGCGCCGGAGCTGTACCCGGCCGCGCTGCGGGCGGAGATCGACGCGGTCAACGAGGAGATCTACACGGACGTGAACAACGGTGTCTACCGCGCCGGGTTCGCCAAGTCCCAGGAGGCGTACGAGGAGGCGTACGCGGCGCTCTTCGACCGTCTCGACCGGTTCTCGGAGCGGCTGGAGCGGTCCCGCTACCTCGTCGGCGAGACGATCACCGAAGCGGACATCCGGCTGTTCACCTCGCTGGTGCGCTTCGACGCCGTCTACCACGGCCACTTCAAGTGCAACCGGCAGCGGCTCTCGGACATGCCGGTGCTGTGGGCCTACGCCCGGGACCTGTTCCAGACGCCCGGCTTCGGGGACACGGTCGACTTCGACCACATCAAGCAGCACTTCTACATCGTGCACAGCCACATCAACCCGTCCGGGATCGTTCCCGCCGGCCCCGACCCGTCGGGCTGGCTCGAACCGCACGGCCGGGAGGCGCTGGGCGGGCGCCCGTTCGGGGACGGCACCCCGCCCGGACCGCCCTCCCCCGCCGAGGCCGTCCCGCCCCTGGGCGCGCCGTCGCGCACCTGAGGCGGCGGCCCGGGCACCGTACGGAGGGGGCGGCCCCGCGGCCGCCCCCTCCGTGCCGTCCGCGGGGTGTCAGTCCCGCGCGGCCGGGCCCAGCCATTCGGCGAGTTCCTCCAGCAGGTGCCCGGTGTCGCGCTCGTGGCCGTGCGCGGCGATGTGCCCGTCGGGCCGGATCAGGTAGTAGCCGGCCCGGCCGCAGCCGGTCGGGCGGCGGGCGGAGCCGGCGGCCAGGTCCACGGTGCGCACCTGGGGCCAGGGGGCTGCGAGTGCGCGGAGCTGGGTGCGCCAGGCGGCGGCCGCGCCCCGGCAGACGACGGCGAGGGTCCAGTTCGGGGCTTGTGCGCCCGGGCCCGCGATGCCGTGGGCGAGGGCCAGCTCGCGCGGGAAGACGGCGCCCGCCTCCAGCGCTCCCGGCAGCTTCGCGCGGGCGGCGCAGCCGCCGCGGCCGGCGGGCAGCTGGGTGGGGCGCTGCGCGGGGTAGGAGAGGCGGCGGCCGGCCATGACGGGGGCGTAGAGCCTGAAGGCGCCGGTGCGTTCGGCGGCGCGGAAGGCGGCGTCGCGGGCGGCGACGGCGAGCCGGCCGCGGACCAGCCAGCCGCGGGTCTGGATGTCGGTGTCGCGGACCACCCGGCGCACCACCGCGGAGCGTTCGGCTCCGTAGCCCTGGAGCAGGCCGGAGGGGGCCTCGCCGCGCAGCACGGCGGCGATCTTCCAGGCGAGGTTGTGGGCGTCCTGCATCCCGGTGTTCATGCCCTGGCCGCCGGCCGGGCTGTGCACGTGGGCGGCGTCGCCGGCGATGAAGACGCGGCCGAGCTGGTAGGTGCCCGCGTGCCGGGCGTGGATGCGGAAGACGGTCTCCCAGAGGGGTTCGACGAGGCGGACGCCGCGCGGGCCGCGTTCGTCGACGATCTGCTGCATCCGCTCCAGGCCCGCGCTCTCGCCGGGGGCGAGGCTGGAGAAGAACCGGTAGACCCCGTCGGGGAGGGCGACGATGACGAGGGCTCCGGCGGGCGACTGGTAGTAGAGGGCCTGGTCGGGCGGGAGGGTGCCCTCGATCCGGGCGTCGACGAGGGCGAAGGCGCTCTCGTACGTGCTGCCGTCGAATCCGCTGCCCAGCTGGGCGCGGACCGCGCTGGAGGCTCCGTCGGTGCCTATGACGAAGGGGGCGCGGGTGCGCTCGATGCGGCCGTCGGCGTGTTCCAGTACGGCGGTGACGGGGCCGGTCCCGTCGATGCGGCCGGCGAAGTCGAGGTCCTCCAGGGTGAGCAGCCGTACGCCGTGCTCGACCTTGCCGCCGAGGGCGAGCATGCGGCGGCGCAGGATCGCCTCGGTCTCGTTCTGCGGGAGGCAGAGCGGGGCGAGGTGCTGGGGGAAGTCGAAGGTGGCCAGGCGCCTGCGGTCGGAGAAGTAGCTGAACGCGTTGATCTGGAGGCCGGCGGCGCGCAGGTCGTCCAGGATGCCGAGGTCCTCGAAGAGGTCGAGGCTGCGCGGCCACACCAGCAGGGCCTTGGGGAGCGGTGAGGGCTCGGGGGCCCGGTCGACGACGCGTACGCGTACGCCGCGGCGCAGGAGTTCGCAGGCGGCCGTCATCCCGGTCGGTCCGGCGCCGACGACCAGCACGTCGTAGGGCTCGGGCTCCGGGGGCGGGGTGGTGGACATGAACGCTCCTCCATCTCATTGACGACTACTATCAGATGTCTTATGGTTCATCGCAATCTTATACACCGATCGCAGGAGAAGAGAAGATGCGCTACCGCTACCTGGGCGACACCGGCCTGTCCGTGTCCGAACTGTGCTTCGGCGCCATGACCTTCGGCGGCGCGGCGAGCTTCCTGGGGGCCGAGGACCGCAACTGGTCCGAGTTCGGCACCGTCGACGACTCCAACGTGCTGGCGATGATGGACCAGGCCCTCGACGCCGGCATCAACTTCTTCGACACCGCGGACGTCTACAAGAACGGCATGGGCGAGGAGTTCTTCGGCCGCACCCTGAAGAAGGTCCGCGACCGCGTCGTCATCGGCACCAAGGGCCGCTGGCGCATCACCGACGACCCGAACGACGTCGGCGCCACCCGCCACCACCTGATCGCGGCGGTCGAGGCCAGCCTGCGGCGGCTGGACACCGACTACATCGACCTCTACCACATCCACGGCTTCGACCCGCGGACCTCGCTGGACGAGACGCTGCGCGTGCTCGACGACCTGGTCCGCTCCGGCAAGGTCCGCTACATCGGCGTCTCCAACTTCGCCGGCTGGCAGCTGATGAAGGCGCTGTCGGTCTCCGAGCGCCGCAACCTGGGCCGCTTCGTCTGCTACCAGGGCTACTACAACATCGCCGCCCGCGACCTGGAGCGCGAGATCATCCCGCTCGCCGTCGACCAGAACGTCGGCATCACCGCCTGGTCGCCGCTGGCCGGGGGCTTCCTCACCGGCAAGTACCGCCGGGGCGAGGGCCGTCCCGAGGGCAGCCGGCTCTCGCAGCGCACGGCCGCCGAGTCGGCGCCGCTGACCGACCCCGACCAGGCGTACGACATCGTCGACGCCATGGCGCAGATCGCGGAGGACCGCGGGGCCACCGTGGCGCAGGTCGCGCTCAACTGGGTGCTGGCCAAGCCCGCGATCGCCTCGGCGGTGGTCGGCGCGACCAAGCCGCACCAGCTGGCGGACAACCTCCGGGCCATGGAGTGGTCCCTCACCGAGGACGAGCTGGCCCGCCTCGACAAGGTCAGCGAGACCCCGGCGCCCTACCCGTACTGGCACATCGGCACGGTCGGCGCCGACCGCAAGCTGCCGGGCGACGTCTACCCGGCCTGAACCCGCCGCCCCGCCGCCTCCCCCGCCGGCGGGACCGGCGCGGGGGGGGGGGGGGGGGGGGGGGGGGGGGGGGGGGGGGGGGGGGGGGGAGGGGGGGGGGAGGGGAGGGAGGGGGGGGGAGGAAAAAG
>NZ_JBVJWV010000035.1:834-7852 GCF_055602105.1 Streptomyces sp. NPDC037421 | reverse complement strand
TCCCCCCCCACCCCCCCCCCCCCCCCCCCCCCCCACCCCCACCGCCCCCTCCCCCCCCCCCCCCCCCCCCCCCCCCCCCCCCCGCGGCCACCTCCCCGTACGCGCACCGACCCACCAACGGGAACCACCACAACCGCGACAGGAAGCCAGGCCCCATGACCACTGCACCCGCCGCCGCGCCCGTGGCCGCGCCCGCGCCGCCGTCCGCCGCGCTCCCCGCCCTGGACTACTCACGTACCGTGGACCGGCTGCTGGTCCACCGGGACGCCCTGGGAGAGGTCTTCCTGACGGACCTCCAGCCGATCGACGAACAGCGCTACGCGGCGGGGGCCCAGCTGCCCCGCTCGCACGCCTACTACGGGGACCACCTGCTGCGCCCCGGCTGCTACGACCCGCTGCTGCTCCTGGAGGCCTGCCGGCAGGCCACCCTGGCCGGGGCGCACCGCTTCTACGGCGTCCCGTCCGACAACAAGTTCATCCTGACGCACCTGCGGCTGCGCCTGGACCGGCCGCAGATGGTGGTGGTGAGATCGGCGCCGATCGCGCTGGCCCTGCGGGTCACCATCGTGGACCGCAAGGAGCGCGAGGGCCGGGTCACCGGGCTGGACTACGAGATCGACCTGACCGTGGGCGGCGTGGTGATCGGCCAGGCGGCCGTCGGGCTGCGCTTCAAGACGCCGACCGGCTACCTCACCCTGCGGCTGAACAACCGCGACGGGCTGGCGCTGCCGTCCTCGGCCGCGTACCCGGCGGGCACGCCGGGCACCCCGCTGGCGCCGCACCTGGTCGGGCGGGCCAACCCGGACAACGTGGTCCTGGTGGACACCGTGGTCGCCGGGGACACCGCACAGGCCCTGCTGCGGATACCGGCGCAGCACGCCAGCCTGTTCGACCACCCCCAGGACCACCTGCCGGGCATGGTCATCGCCGAAGGGGCCCGCCAGCTGGCCCTGTTCGCCGCCCTGGACATCCGGGGGCTGGCCGGCGCGAAGACCCTCGTCACCGAACTGGACGTGGTCTTCAACCGGTTCGGCGAGCTGGAGGACGAGACGGTGCTGACCGCCCGGGCCGGCGGCGGGCCGTCCGACGGCCCCCTCTACACCCAGGGCGGCGTCCTGGAGCCGCAGGACGCGGACCAGCAGGGCGCGGGGCTCCAGCAGGTGCCCGTGCGGGTGGAGGCCACCCAGCGGGGCGAGTCGCTGTGCGTCTTCTCCTTCGTCCTGACCCGCCTGACGGCCTGAAGCGGAAGGAGGCCACGCAGAGATGACTGTGATGACGGCAACGACGGCGACGGCGACCGGGGCGCCGAAGGCGCGGCCCGCCGGTACCGCGGCGGGGGCGGTGACCGGCGCGGCGTTCAGCGACGTGGACGAGACGCTGATCCGCGTGAAGAGCATGTTCCGCTTCCTCGCCTTCCACCTGCACCGGCGCGGCGAGCCGCCGGCCACCTACGACCGGCTGGCGGACGGCCTGCGGGCCGCGGCCCGGCGCGGTGAGCCCCGGGAGCAGATCAACCGGCGCTACTACCGGCTGCTGGCGGGCGAGTCGGTCGGGCTGCTGGAGCGCAGCGGGCGGTCCTGGTTCGCCCACGAGCAGGCCCAGCCCGGCGGCCCTTACGTCCCCGAGGTGGCGCGGGAGCTGCGCGCGCACCGGGCGGCGGGACGTCCCGTGGTCCTGCTCTCGGGCTCCTTCTTCGCCTGTCTCCAGCCCGTCGCCGAGGACATCGGCGCCGGCCACGCGCTGGGCTCCCGCCCGGTGGTGCGGCGCGGGCTGCTCACCGGCGAGGTACTGGTCCCGATGATCGGCGCGGCCAAGGGGCGGGCGGTGGAGCTGAGCGCGGCCCTGCGCGGTTTCGACCTCGCCGACTGCTCCGGATACGGCGACCACTCCAGCGATCTGCCGCTGCTCGGCGCGGTGGGGCGCCCGGTCGCCGTGGGCGACGACCCCGAACTGGCCGCCCACGCCCGCCGCCACGGCTGGCGGCGGCTGGCCGGACACCCCCTGGCGGCCGGCGGGCGTGCCTGACCCCGTGGCGGGCCGCGTCCGGCGGCCCGCCCCACCTCTGGAGAGACCATGAATCGCATCGGAATCCTGGCCACCGGCTCCTATCTGCCCCCTACGGTCGTCGGCAACGAGGAGATCGCCCGCAGTTCGGGGGTGACCGACGAGTGGATCGTGCGCAAGACCGGCATCCGCGAGCGGCGCCGGGCCGACGACCGCGACGCCACCTCCGACCTGGCCGCGCGGGCGGCCCGGGCGGCCCTCGAACAGGCGGGCGTGGCCGCGCGGGACGTGGCGTACATCGTGCTGGCCACGTCCACGCCCGACCACCCGCAGCCGGCCACCGCGAGCATCGTGCAGCACCTGATCGGGGCGGAGAACGCCGCGGCCTTCGACATCAACGCCGTGTGCAGCGGCTTCGTGTACGCCACCACGGTGGCGGAGCGGCTGCTGCGGGCCGCCGAGCCGGGGCGCCACGCCCTGGTCATCGGCGCGGACATCTACTCCCGGATCCTGGACTACTCGGACCCCAAGACCGCCATCCTGTTCGGGGACGGGGCCGGGGCGGTGCTGCTCGGCACGGTCGCCGCGGACCGGGGCATACGCGAGACGAGCCTGCTCACGCGCGGGGACCAGTACCGGCTCATCAGCGTCCCGGCGGGCGGCAGCCGGATGCCCGCGAACGACCGCACCCTGCGCGAGGGCGCCCACTTCTTCCGCATGGACGGGCGCGGCGTGCGCAGCTTCGTCCAGGACAACCTGCCGGGCGCGCTGCACGGCCTGCTGGCGAAGGCGGGGGCGCGTCCCGAGCACATCAGGCACTTCGTCCCGCACCAGGCCAACGCGGTGATGCTGGGCGAGGTCTGGCCGGACCTCGGTCTGTCCGGCGCCACCATGCACCTGGCGATCGAGCGGTACGGCAACACGGGCTCGGCCTCCGTCCCCGTCACCCTCGACCTCGCGCACCGCGAGGGGCTGTTCGCCGACGGGGACAGCGTCCTGCTGGCCGGGTTCGGCGGCGGGATGACCGTGGGGGCCGTGCTGGCCGACTGGGCTCCCACCGCCTGCGCCCGGCCGCGTACGCAGGAGCTGGCCGCCGTCCGCTGATCCGCCCGCACCCGCCCTCCACTCCGTTCCGGAAAGGCACTGCCATGGACACGCACACCCTCGACAGCGGGCACGGTTCCGGCTCCGGCTCCGCCGGGACGGACGAGGAGGCGGCCGTCCGGGCGCTGCTGGGCGCCCGTACGGCCCGGCACCGGCGGGCGGTACTGCGGCACGCCGCGGAACGGTCCCTGCACACCCGGCTGTTCGGGGACGGGCCGGTCACGGCCGGCGCGTCCCCGAACTGACAGGCTTCTTACGCCAATCGATTGACACCCAGATGTAAGACATCTTATGGTCGTCATGCATCATCTACTGCATCGAAACCGTACCCCCGTACCCCTTTTATGTTCCCGGTTAGGAGGAGCTCCGTGTCCGACCACCGATCAGGTACCCGCGCGAGCACCGTGGCCACGACCGTGGGGCTGAGCCTGCTGGCGCTGAACCTGCGCCCCGCCATCGGCAGCGTCTCGCCCGTACTCGACGACTTACAGCAGTCCCTCGCGCTCAGCGACTCGGCCATCAGTCTGCTCACCACCCTGCCCGTGCTGTGCCTGGGCATCTTCGCGGCGGTCTCCCCCGCCCTCTCCCGCCGCATGGGCACCCCCGGCGCCCTGGTCCTCGGCTTCGTCCTCCTGATCGCGGGCATCCTGCTCCGGCTGGACCACGCCGTCTGGGCGATGTTCGCCGGAACCGCCCTGGCCGGCGCGGGCCTGGCGATCGGCAACGTCCTGATGCCGGCGGTCATCAAGAGCGCGTTCCCCAACCGGGTGCGCCTCTACACCGGCATCGGCACGGGCATCCTCAGCGCCGGCGCCGCCCTCGCGGCCGGCTTCGCCGTCCCGCTGCGCGACGCCACCGACAGCTGGAGCGGCTCCCTCGCCCTGTGGGCCGTCCCGGCCGCGGTCGGCCTCGTCGCCTGGCTGCCGCTGCTCAAGGGCTCCAAGCCCGCCGCGGCCACCGGCCCCTCCCCCGACCAGGGTTCGCTGCTCGGCGACGCCATGGCCTGGCAGGTGACCGGCTACCTGGCGCTGCGCGCCCTGGTGTACTTCACCGCCCTGGGCTGGCTGCCCACCATCCTCGCCGACCTCGGCTACAGCAACTCCTCCTCCGGCGCGCTGCTCTCCGTCGCGATGCTGGTCAGCGTGCCCGGCGCGCTGTTCGCCCCGATCCTCGTCGGCCGCAAGGGCACCGCTCCGATGGTCGTCGCCATCGCGGTGGCCGGCGCGGTGAGCCTGCTGGGCCTGCTGTGGGCGCCGGCCGCGGCCGCCCTGTGGGTCGCCGTACTGGGTGTGACCCTCGGCGCCGGCCACGCCATGGCCCTGACCTTCATCGGCATGCGCTCGCCCAACCCGCAGACCGCCGCCCAGCTTTCGGGCATGGTGCAGACCATCGGCTACCTCGCCGGAGGCATCGCCGGTCCGCTGCTGCTCGGCCTGCTGCACGGCGCCACCGGCGGCTGGACCGTCTCCCTGGTCCTGCTGGCCGCCTTCACCCTCCCCGAGCTGGTCCTCGGACTGCGCTCCGGCCGCGACCGGGCCGTGCGCCCGCGCCGTCGCGGCGAGTCCGCCGCCCCGGTGGCCGCCGCCGCCCCGGTCGCCGCCGCCGCAGCGGCGCCCAAGGCGCCCGCCCTGCGCGACTGACCGCCCCACCACCCCCCGTTCCGTACGTCCCCACCCCCAGGAGTACTCCGATGTACCACGTCGCCGTCGCCTTCGACGTCCAGCCCGAGCACCGCGAGGCGTTCATCGCCGCCGCCCACGCGGACGCCCGTGACTCGGCCGTGGACGAGCCGTTCACCCAGCGCTTCGAACTCGTCGAGGACGAGGTGGACCCCAACCGCTTCTACCTCGACGAGGTCTACGACGACGCCGCCGCCTTCGACCGGCACATGTCCGGCCCGCACTTCGCCAAGTTCTTCGAGCGCATCGACGGCATCGCCCAGGGCCCGACCTGGCTGATCCGCGGCACCCGCGTCGTGGACACCGCCGTCCTGGACACCGCCTCCGTCTGAGCCCCTCTCCTCCCCCGCGGGCGGCGGCCGCTCCCCCACCCGGCCGCCGCCCGGCCTCCCTCCTCCGAGACACACGCGACCCCGCGACCCCGCGACCGACCCAAGGAGATTCCCTCCCATGTGCAGCCCCCAGGTGATGGAGCTGGTCCACGGCGAGCCCGGCCACAGCTGCGCCGGCCACGCCGCCGACGCGAACGCCGCGTCCGACGCGGCGCAGGGCCACGACGGCACCCGGCCGGCCGAGCGCCCCAGGACCCCCGCCCCGCTCATCCGGGGCAGCCGGGTCAGCGACCTGACGCACGCCTTCGGCAACGACTTCCCCGTGCTGGAACCCATCGTGCTCAAGCCCAACATCGAGCACTTCGCCGACATAGCCTCCGAGGGCTTCAACGCCAACAAGCTGGAGATCGACGAGCACACCGGCACCCACGTCGACGGCCCGGCCCACCTCGTCGACGGCCCCGTCTACACGGACGAGATCCCGATCGACCGGCTCATCGCCCCGCTCGTCGTCATCCGCATCGGCGACCGGGCCGCGAAGGACCCCGACACCACCCTGACCGCCGACGACATCCTCGCCTGGGAGAGCCGCCACGGCCGGATCCCGGACGGGGCCCTGGTCGTCATGGACTCCAACTGGTGCCCCCGCATCGACACCCCCGGCGCCTACATCAACCGCGACTCCGACGGAGTCCCCCACTTCCCCGGGCTGGGCTTCGACGCGGCCGAACTCCTGGTCCGCGAGCGCTCCATCGTGGCCGCGGGCACCGACACCCCGAGCCTGGACGCCTCCAAGAACCTCCAGATCGACGACCCCGGCGCGCACCGGATCGTGCTGGGCGACCTGCGCTACGGCGTGGAGAACATCGCCAACCTCCACACCGTCCCCGACATCGGCGCCACCGCCGTCATCGGCCTCATCCGCCACCGCAAGGGCTTCGCGGGCCCCTGCCGGATGTTCGGCATCCACTGATCCGCCATCAGCCACAGCAGTGGAGTCCGGTACCGGCGCGGCCGGTACCGGACTCCGCGTGTCAGGAGGAAGAACCACCATGACGCAGCACCCCCGCCCGGTCGCCCTCGTCACGGGCGCCAACAAGGGCATCGGCCGGGAGACCGCCCGGCAGCTGGGCTTGCTCGGGATGACCGTGCTCGTCGGCGCGCGCGACACCGCCCGGGGCGAACGCGCGGCGGCCGCCCTGCGCGAGGGCGGCATCGACGCCCGCGCCCTCGCCCTCGACGTCACCCGGGAGGAAAGCGTCGAGGCCGCTGCCGCCGCCGTCGAGGAGACGTACGGCCGGCTCGACGTCCTGGTCAACAACGCGGGCATCGTCGAGGACGACCTCCCGCCGAGCGCGACCACCGCCGCCCTGGCCGCCCGGATCCACGCCACGAACGTCCTCGGCGTCATCGCCACCACGCACGCCCTGCTGCCGCTGCTGCGCCGGGCGCCCGCCGGGCGGGTGGTCAACCTCTCCAGCCGCCTCGGGTCGCTGGCCAAGGCAGCCGACTTCGGGTCCCCGCACCGGCTGCTGCTCGCGTACAACTCCTCCAAGGCAGCACTGAACTCGCTGACCCTGCACTACGCGCGCGAGTTCGAGGGCACCCCGCTGAAGTTCAACTCGGCCACCCCGGGGTACGTGGCCACCGACCTCAACGGGCACCAGGGGACCCGTACCGTCGAGGAGGGGGCCCGGATCGTCGTCACCCTGGCCACCCTCGGCGAAGAGGGCCCCACGGGCGGCTTCTTCGACGACGCCGGGCCGGTCGACTGGTAGCCGCGGTCCGCGGACGTACGAAGGAGGCGGGGGGGGGGGGGGGGGGGGGGGGGGGGGGGGGGGGGGGGGGGGGGGGGGGGGGGGGGGGTGGGGGGGGGTGGGTGGGGGACGGGGCTGGCGT
>NZ_JBVJWV010000035.1:0-824 GCF_055602105.1 Streptomyces sp. NPDC037421 | reverse complement strand
TTCCAAAACAAAACCATAGGTGTCTTCCGCCTGGCCCCCCCCTCTCGTTGTTGCTTTTGTTCCTTTCTCCCCCCCCCCCCCCGCACCCCCCCCCCCCCCCACCCCCAAACCACCCCCCCCCCCCCCCCCCCCCCCCCCCCCCCCCCCGCCTCCTTCTCCGTCCCTCAGGACTTCGTCTTCGGGCTCCACGCGGCCACCGCCTTCTCGCAGCGCTCCAGCTGCTCCAGGAAGGGCCGGGCCTCGCCCGGGGCGAAGCTGCCGTCGAGCAGCTGCTCGATCTCCTCGACCACCACGTCGGCCTCGCGGATCAGGGTCTTCCCGGCGGAGGTGAGGCGGACTTCGAGGATCTGGAGGTGGATCGGGTGCGGGGTGCGCTCGACGAGGCCGCGGCCCTCCAGGTTGGAGAGCACCGAGGACATGGTCTGCGGGGTGACCATGCACCGGCGGGCGAGGGCCGCGCCGGAGAGCCCCGACTGCCGCGAGAGTTCGTAGAGGACGCCGTACTGCGGAACGTTGATCTTGAACGGTCGCAGGGCCGCGTGCTTGGCGGCTGTCAGCTCCTGCTCCAGCCGCTTGATGCGCTGTCCCACGCGCTCTTGTTCCGAGTTCACCATGGGACAAGCCTACCCTCATACGCCTTATTGTTGTACGCCCTCTGTGGACTGTCCGAGAACGTATGCATCGGAACCGGTGAGGAGGGCCCCGAGGTCCGCCTTGCCGTGTTGTTCCACGGCCGCGTCGAGCTGGTCGGCCATGAGGGTGTCGTAGACGGGCCGCTGGACGCTCCGGAAGACGCCGATGGGTGTCTGGTGGAGGGTGTCGGG
>NZ_JBVJWV010000034.1:57112-90401 GCF_055602105.1 Streptomyces sp. NPDC037421 | reverse complement strand
CCACCCGCCACCAGCTCCACCACATCGGCACCCGACGCCGACAACAGCCCCACCACGTCGGCACCCGCCTCCGCCGACACCACCAGCCAACGGCCCGGCAGGGCAGCGGGCCGCGCCGTGTCCACCGGCTGCCAGGTGACCTGGTAGAGGAGGTCGTCGATGGCGTCCGTACCGCTTCGCGGTACGAGCCAGCCGGGCACCGCGGGCTGTTCCGCGATGCGCGGCCAGTACCGCTCGTGCTGGAAGGCGTACGTCGGGAGGTCGGCGGGGGCCGCCGGTGCGCCCGCGAAGAGCGCGGGCAGATCGAGGGTGACGCCGCGTGCGTGGGCCCGGCCGAGGGCTCCGAGCAGGGTGCGCGGCTCCGAGCGCTCACGGCGCAGCAGGGGCAGGAGGGCGGCGGGTTCGTCGAGGCAGTCTTGTCCCATGGCGCTGAGGACGGCGTCGGGGCCGAGTTCGAGGTACGTGTCCACCCCGGCGGCCTCCAGGTGGCGCATGGCGTCGTGGAAGCGGACGGCCTCGCGGACGTGGCGCACCCAGTAGGCGGGCGAGGCCAGTTCCTCCGCGGTGGCCAGGGTGCCGGTCAGGGTGGAGACGACCGGGATCGCGGGCGCGGAGTAGGTAAGGGATTCCGCGACCTCGCGGAACGCCTCCAGCATGGGCTCCATCAGCGGCGAGTGGAACGCGTGCGAAACAGTGAGGCGCTTGGTCTTGTGGCCTCGTGCGGCGAGCTGCCCGGCCACCTCCAGGACGGCCGCTTCCGCACCCGAAATCACCACTGTGGAAGGTCCGTTGACGGCCGCGATGTCGACATCGGCCGACAGCAGCGGACGGACCTCGGCCTCGCCGGCCCGGACGGAGACCATCGCCCCGCCCTCCGGCAGCGCACCCATCAGCGCGCCGCGCGCCGCCACCAGACGGGCCGCGTCCGCCAGGGACAGGACCCCCGCCACGTGCGCGGCGGCGATCTCGCCGATCGAGTGACCCGCCACGAAGTCCGGGCGGATGCCGTAGGACTCCGCCAGCCGGTACAGCGCCACCTCGATGGCGAACAGGGCGGGCTGGGTGAACTCCGTGCGGTGGACCTCCTCCCCGTCGCCGAAGACGATCTCCTTCAGCGGGAGGTCGAAGTGGGCGCACACCTCGTCGAACGCGGCCGCGAACACCGGCTGGGCCCCGTACAGCTCACGGCCCATCCCCGGACGCTGCGCGCCCTGGCCCGAGAACAGGAACGCGGACGGGGCCGGTGCGCGGAGCAGGTCGGTGTCGGCTTCGCCGCGTGCCACGGCGTCGAGGGCGTTCAGGTACTCGGCGCGGTCGGCTCCGATGACGACGGCGCGGTGCGGGAAGAGGGTGCGTGCCGTGGCCAGGCCGCGGCCGACCGCGCCCGGGTCGAGGTCCGGCCGGTCCGCGACGTGGTCGCGCAGGCGGCGGGCCTGTCCGCGCAGGGCCTGTGCCGAGGCGGCGGACAGCAGCCAGGGCACGGGGGTCCCGGGGGTCTGCGCGCGCTCGTCCGGGGTGTCGGGCGGGCTCTGTTCGAGCACGAGGTGGGCGTTGGTGCCGCTCATGCCGAAGGAGGACACGGCCGCGCGGCGCGGCTGCCCGGTCTCCGGCCAGGCCGTGCTCTCGGTGAGCAGGGCGACCGTGCCGGCCGTCCAGTCGACGTGCGGGGTGGGCTCGTCGACGTGGAGGGTGCGGGGCAGGACGCCGTGGCGCATCGCCATCACCATCTTGATGACGCCGCCGACGCCCGCAGCCGCCTGGGTGTGGCCGATGTTGGACTTCAGGGAGCCCAGGTGCAGCGGCCGGTCCGCGGGGCGGTCGTGGCCGTAGGTGGCCAGCAGCGCCTGCGCTTCGATCGGGTCGCCGAGCGGCGTGCCGGTGCCGTGCGCCTCCACGGCGTCGACCTGCCGGGCCGTCAGGCCGGCGTTGGCGAGGGCCTGGCGGATGACGCGCTGCTGGGAGGGCCCGTTGGGGGCGGTGAGCCCGTTGGAGGCACCGTCCTGGTTGACGGCCGATCCGCGGATCACCGCGAGGACCTGGTGGCCGTTGCGGCGTGCGTCGGAGAGCCGCTCGACGAGGAGCATGCCGACGCCCTCGGACCAGCCGGTGCCGTCGGCGGCGGCCGCGAACGGCTTGCAGCGGCCGTCGGGCGACAGGCCGCGCTGGCGGCTGAAGTCGATGAACGACTGGGGGGTCGACATGATGGTCACGCCGCCGGCCAGGGCCAGTTCGCATTCGCCGCGCCGCAGGGCCTCCGTGGCCAGGTGCAGGGCGACGAGGGAGGACGAGCAGGCCGTGTCGACGGTCAGGGCGGGTCCTTCGAGGCCCAGGGCGTAGGCGATGCGGCCGGAGGCGACGCTGCCGGCGCCGCCGGTGCCGAGGTAGCCCTCCAGGCTTTCGGAGGACTGCGAGACCAGGGCCGTGTAGTCCTGGCCGTTGGTGCCCACGAAGACGCCGGTCCCGCTGCCGCGGGCCGCGCCCGGGGTCAGCCCGGCGCGTTCGAACGCCTCCCACGCCACCTCCAGCAGCAGGCGCTGCTGGGGGTCCATGGCGAGGGCCTCGCGCGGGGAGATCCCGAAGAAGCCGGCGTCGAAGTCGGCGGCGTGCCGCAGGAAGCCGCCGTGCCGGGTGTACGTCGTCCCCTGGTGGTCGGGGTCGGGGTCGTAGAGCGCCCCGGTGTTCCAGCCGCGGTCGTCCGGGAAGGGCGAGATCGCGTCGGTCCCGGACGCGACGAGGCGCCACAGGTCCTCGGGCGAGCCGACGTCTCCGGGGAAGCGGCAGCTCATGCCGACGATGGCGATGGGCTCGTCGCTGCCGACCGCGCGGCGTACGCGGGCCGGGCCGGTGCCGGTGCCGCCGAGGAGTTCGGTGCGCAGGTACGTGACGAGGGCGGCCGGGGTCGGGTAGTCGTAGACGAGGGTCGCGGGCAGCGCGATCCCGGTCGCGGTGGCGAGCCGGGTACGGAACTCGACGGCGGTCATCGAGTCGAAGCCGAAGTCGCGGAAGGCCCGCTCGGGGTCGGCCGTCTCCTGCGCGGCGTGTCCGAGGACGGTGGCGATGGTGTCTCGGACCAGGCCGAGCAGGACGCGTCCGGGGTCGTCGGCCGCCTCCAGGCGCTTGGCCAGCGGCGACGCCGGCTCCGCCGCACCCGTCGGGGCGTGGTCGGTGCCGGGCCAGTAGCGCTGCCGGTGGAAGGCGTACGTGGGCAGGCCGACGCGGCGCCCGGGGAGCAGGGGTGCCCAGTCGACGGGGAGGCCGCGGGTCCAGGCCTCGGCGAGGGCGCCGAGGAAGGCCTCCGGCTCGGGGCGGTCCTTGCGGAGCACCGGGGTCAGCAGCCCGGAGAAGGCCTCGGGAAGGCTCTCCCCCGCCATCGCGGCCAGGACGCCCTGCGGACCCAGCTCCAGGAAGTGGCCCACGCCCCGCTCCTCGGCGAGGTACCGGACGCCGTCGGCGAAGCGGACCGCGCCCCGGACGTGCTCGACCCAGTAGTCGGCCGTGAACTCGGTGATCTGCTCACCGGTGACGTTCGAGACGACCGGGATGGAGGGGGTCGCGTGTTCCAGGGTTTCGGCGACCTCGCGGAACGCCTCCAGCATCGGCTCCATCAGCGGCGAGTGGAACGCGTGCGAGACCGTCAGCCGCTTGGTCTTGTGGCCCTGCGCGGCGAGCTGCGCGGCCACCTCCAGGACGGCCGCCTCGGCGCCCGAAATGACCACCGACGAGGGGCCGTTGACGGCCGCGATGTCCACATCGGCGGAGAGGAGCGGGCGGATGTCGGCCTCGGCCGCCCGGACGGAGACCATCGCCCCGCCCTCCGGCAGGGCTCCCATCAGCGCACCGCGGGCCGTCACCAGCCGGGCCGCGTCCGCCAGGGACAGCACCCCGGCGACGTGTGCGGCGGCGATCTCGCCGATCGAGTGACCGGCCACGAAGTCCGGGCGCAGGCCCAGGGACTCCGCCAGCCGGTACAGCGCCACCTCGACCGCGAAGAGGGCCGGCTGGGTGTTCTCGGTGCGGTGGATCTCCTCGCCGCCGCCGAAGACGAGGTCCTTGAGGGGGAGGTCGAAGTGGGCGCACACCTCGTCGAAGGCCGCCGCGAACACCGGCTGGGCCTCGTACAGCTCACGGCCCATGCCCGGACGCTGCGCACCCTGACCCGAGAACAGGAAGGCCGACTTGCCGCCCGAGACCGCGCCCTCGACGGCGCCGGATGCCGGGCGGCCCTCGGCCAGGGCCTCCAGGCCGGCCATCAGGTCCGTGCGGCCGGCCGCCACCACGGCCGCCCGGGTACCCAGCGCGGCGCGTGTGGTCGCCAGTGAGAAGGCCACGTCGGCCGGGTCCAGCTCCGGATCGGCGGACACCCGCTCCAGCAGCCGGCCCGCCTGGGCCCGCACCGTCTCGGCGTCCCGCCCCGACAGCACCCACACGGACGGTCCCGAGGTGGGGGTGGTGCCGGGGTCGGCGGGCTCCTGCGGGGCCTCCTGGAGGATGGTGTGGGCGTTGGTGCCGCTGATGCCGAACGAGGACACGGCCGCCCGGCGCGGTTCGCCCGTCTCGGGCCACGGCACCGGCTCCGTCAGCAGGCGCACGGCGCCCGCCGACCAGTCGACGTGCGGGGTCGGCTCGTCCACGTGCAGGGTCATCGGCACCACGCCGTGGCGCATCGCCATGACCATCTTGATGACGCCGGCCATGCCCGCCGCGGCCTGGGTGTGGCCCAGGTTCGACTTGACGGAGCCCAGCAGCAGCGGCCGGTCCTCCTCGCGGTCCTGGCCGTAGGTGGCGAGGAGGGCCTGGGCCTCGATGGGGTCGCCGAGGGTGGTGCCCGTACCGTGCGCTTCCACCACGTCGACCTGGCGTGCCGTCAACCTGGCCTTGGAGAGGGCTTGTTCGATGACGCGCTGCTGCGAGGGGCCGTTGGGGGCGGTCATGCCGTTGGACGCGCCGTCCTGGTTCACCGCCGAGCCCTGCACGACGGCGAGCACCTGGTGCCCGTTGCGGCGCGCGTCGGAGAGGCGTTCCAGCAGGACCATGCCGACGCCCTCGGACCACGAGGTGCCGTCGGCGCCCGCGGCGAAGGGCTTGCAGCGGCCGTCGGCGGCCAGTCCGCGCTGGCGGCTGAACTCCACGAAGGTGTTCGGGCTGGACATGACGGTCACGCCGCCGGCCAGGGCCATGGTGCACTCGCCCTGCCGCAGGGCCTGGCCGGCGAGGTGTACGGACACCAGGGAGGAGGAGCAGGCCGTGTCCACGGTGACCGCGGGGCCTTCGAGGCCGAGGGTGTAGGCGATGCGGCCGGAGGCGATGCTGCCGGCGCTGCCGTTGCCCGCGTATCCCTCCAGGCCCTCCTGGTCGTGGAGGAGGTTGACGTAGTCGTGGTACATGACGCCGGTGAAGACTCCGGTGCGGCTGCCGCGTACGGAGGCCGGGGAGATCCCGGCGTGTTCGAAGGTCTCCCACGCCGTCTCCAGCAGCAGCCGCTGCTGGGGGTCCATGGCGAGGGCCTCGCGCGGGGAGATCCCGAAGAACACGGGGTCGAAGTCGGCGGCCCCGTCGAGGAATCCGCCCTCGCGGACGTACGAGGTGCCGGCGTGCGCGGGGTCGGGGTGGTAGAGGGAGTCGATGTCCCAGCCGCGGTCGGCGGGGAAGTCCGCGATGGCGTCACCGCCGGAGAGCACCAGCCGCCACAGGTCCTCGGGGGAGCGGACGCCGCCGGGGAAGCGGCAGCTCATGCCGACGATGGCGATCGGCTCGTCGGCGGGCAGCGGGGCGGCAGCCGTGGCAGACGCCTTCGCGTCGCCGGTGTCGACGAGGCGCGCCTTCAGGTAGCCGACGAGGGAGGCCGGGGTCGGCTGGTCGAAGATGAGGGTCGCGGGCAGCCGCAGGCCGGTGACGGCGCTGAGCCGGTTGCGCAGTTCCACGGCGGACAGGGAGTCGAAGCCGAGGTCCTTGAACACCTGCGTCGGCTCCGGGGCGCCCAGTGCGCGGTGGCCGAGTACGGCGGTCACCTCGGTGGCCACCAGGTCGTGGAGGGTCCGGGTCTGCTGGGCTTCGGGGAGGCCGGCCAGCCGCTGTCCGAGGGCGGAGCCCCCGGTACGGGGCGCCGCGCCGGCGGTCGGGCGGGTCCGGCCCGCTCCGGCGAGTCCGCGCAGGACGGGCGACAGGGACGGGCCGGTGGGGAGCGCCTTGGGGTCGAGGCGCATGGGGAAGAGGACGGCCCGGTCGTGGGCGGGGGCGGTGTCGAGGAGGGCGAGGGCCTCTTCGGTGGCGAGGGCGGCCATGCCGCCGCGGTTGATGCGGTCGACGTCGCCGGCGTCGAGGGCGCCGGTCATGCCGCTGCGTTCGGCCCACAGGCCCCAGGCGAGGGAGATGCCGGGCAGGCCGAGGGAGCGCCGGTGCTGGGCGAGGGCGTCGAGGTAGGCGTTGGCGGCGGCGTAGTTGCCCTGGCCGGGGGCGCCGAGCAGGCCGGCGGCGGAGGAGAAGAGGACGAACGCCGACAGGCCGAGGCCGGCGGTGAGTTCGTGGAGGTTGCGGGCGGCGTCGGCCTTGGGGCGCAGGACCGCGTCGAGGCGTTCCGGAGTGAGGGACTCGATCACGCCGTCGTCCACCACTCCGGCGGTGTGGATGACGGCCGTCAGCGGGTGCGCGGCGGGGACCGCGGCCAGGAGCGCGGCGAGGGCCTCGCGGTCGGCGGCGTCGCAGGCGGCGACGGTGACCGAGGCGCCCAGCTCCGACAGTTCGGCGAGGAGGTCCTCGGCTCCGCCGGAGCGGGAGGCCAGGAGGAGGTGGCGCACGCCGTGCCGGGTGACCAGGTGGCGGGCCACCGCGCGGCCCAGGACGCCCGTGCCGCCGGTGATCAGGACCGTGCCGCCCTCGGTGAAGGACAGGCCCTCGGAGGCAGCCGGGGCAGGGGTGCGGATCAGGCGGGGGACCCGTACCGCTCCGCCGCGCACCGCGAGCTGCGGTTCCGGGGAGGTGAGGTGGGGGGTCGGGTCGTCGTGCTCGTCCTCCAGGTCCAGGAGGTGGAAGCGGCCGGGGTGTTCCGACTGCGCCGAGCGCACCAGGCCCCACACGGCCGCGCCCGCCGGGTCGCGCACGTCGTCACCGACGGCGCGGCGGGTCACGAACACCAGGCGGTCCTCCCCCGCGTCCGCGAGGGATCCCCGGAGCGCCTCCAGGACCCGGCCCAGGGCGGGGCGGACGCCGTCGGAGGTGTCCACCTCGTACACCGTGCCCGCGGGCAGTGGCCCGCCCGCCGGGGCCGCCACCCAGTCCAGCGCGAACAGGGTGTCGGCGGTCCGGGTCAGCCCGCCCGGGGTCATCGGCCGCAGGGTGAGGGAGGCGACGGTGGCCACCGGGAGGCCGGCTTCGTCGGTGGCGGTCAGTGCGACCGCGTCCTCGCCGGCCGGGGTCAGCCGGACGCGCAGGGTGCGCGCCCCGGTGGCGTGCAGGGCGACCTCGCGCCAGGCGAACGGCAGTCGGGCCTCACCGCTTTCGGGGAGCAGGCTGCCCACGCCGGCCGCCTGGAGGGCGGCGTCGAGGAGGGCCGGGTGGAGGCCGAAGCGGCTCGCCTCCTCCTGCTGGTCGCGGTCGAGGCCGACCTCGGCGTACACCTCGTCGCCGAGCCGCCAGGCCGCGCGCAGACCCTGGAACGCGGGCCCGTAGGCGAATCCGGAGTCGGCCAGGCGTGTGTAGAAGGGGTCCAGGTCGACGGCCTCGGCTCCGGCGGGGGGCCAGGTCCCGCCGGGGCCGGGGTCGGTGGCGGTGGGGGCGGCCGGGGCGAGCACGCCCTCGGCGTGCCGGGTCCAGGCGCCGTCCTCGTGGCGTGCGTACGCGGTGACCGTGCGCCGGCCGTCCGGGTCGGCGGGGCCCACGGCGAGCTGGACCTGGACGCCGCCCCGCTCGGGCAGCACCAGCGGGGCTTCCAGCGTCAGTTCCTCCAGCAGCCCGCAGCCGACCTGGTCGCCGGCCCGGACCGCGAGCTCCACGAAGGCGGTGCCGGGCAGCAGGACCGTGCCGGCCACCGCGTGGTCGGCCAGCCAGGGCTGCGCGGACAGCGACAGGCGGCCGGTGAACAGGAGGTCGTCGGAGGCGGCGACCGTCACCATCGCGCCGAGCAGGGGGTGGCCGGCCGGGTCCAGGCCCGCCGAGGTGACGTCGCCGGCCCCGGCGGTGCCCGGGAGCCAGTAGTGCTCGCGCTGGAAGGCGTACGTGGGCAGGTCGACCCGCCGGGCGCCGGGGTACACGGAGTCCCAGTCCACGGTGACGCCCTGGGTGTGGGCCTCGGCGACGGCCCTGGTGAAGGCGGCCGGTTCCGGCTGGTCGCGGCGCAGGGCGGTGCTCCAGCGGATGTCCGCGCCCTCGTCGAGGCAGTTCTGCCCCAGGGCGGTGAGGACTCCGTCGGGGCCGAGTTCCACGAAGGTGGTGACGCCGTGGTCCGCGAGGGTGCGGACGCCGTCGTGGAAGCGCACCGTCTGGCGGACGTGGCGCACCCAGTACTCGGGCGAGCCGAGCTCTTCGGCGGTGGCGATGCGGCCGGTCACGTTGGAGACGACGGGGATGGCGGGCGGGCGGAAGGCGAGCCGGGCGACGACCGCGCGGAACCGGTCGAGCATCGGCTCCATCAGCAGGGAGTGGAAGGCGTGGCTGACCTTGAGCCGCTTGGTGCGGTGGCCGGCGGCGGCGAGGTGCGCGGCGGCGTCCAGTACGCCGGTTTCGGTGCCGGAGATGACCACGGACCGCGGTCCGTTGACGGCGGCGATGTCGACGCCGGGGGTGAGGAGCGCGCGGACCTCTTCCTCGGCCGCTTCCACGGCGGCCATGGCGCCGCCCTCGGGCAGCGACTGCATGAGGCGGCCGCGGGCGGCGACGAGCGCGGCCGCGTCGGCGAGCGGGAGCATGCCCGACACGTGTGCGGCGACCAGTTCGCCCACCGAGTGGCCGAGGAGGAAGTCGGGGCGCAGACCGTGGCTCTCGGCGAGGCGGAAGAGGGCCACTTCGAGGGCGAAGAGGCCGGCCTGGGTGTACTCGGTGCGGTCGAGGAGCGGGGAGCCGTCGAAGACGACGTCCCGTACGGGGGTGTCGAAGTAGCGGTCGAGGTGGGCGCAGGCCTGGTCGAATGCCTCGGCGAAGACGGGGTACGCGGCGTGCAGCTCCCGTCCCATGCCGGGCCGTTGTGCGCCCTGGCCGGTGAACAGGAACGCCGTGCGGGGGTCGGGGCGGGCGGTGCCGTGGACCAGGTTCCCGGCGGGCGCGCCGTCGGACAGGGCCCGCAGGCCCTCGCGGAGCTCGTCGGCGGTGGTGCCGAGGACCACGGCGCGGTGGCCGAGGGCGGCGCGGGCGGTGGCGAGGGTGTGGCCGGTGTGGGCCGGGGGGACGCCGTCGGCGGGGCCGGCGGTGGTGTGGTCCAGGAGGCGGCGGGCCTGGGCGCGCAGCGCTTCGGGGCTGCGGGCCGAGAGGGGCCAGGCCACGACCGGGGGGAGCGGGGCCGGGGCGGCCTCCGGCTCCGCGTCGGGGGTGTGCGGCTCGGGCTGTTCGAGGATCAGGTGGGCGTTGGTGCCGCTGATGCCGAAGGAGGACACCGCGGCGCGGCGGGGCGCTCCGGTCCGCGGCCAGTCGGTGTTCTCGGTGAGCAGGGAGACCGCTCCGGCGCTCCAGTCGACGTGCGGGGTGGGCTCGTCGACGTGGAGGGTCTTGGGGAGGACGCCGTGGCGCATCGCCTCGACCATCTTGATGACGCCGGCGACGCCCGCGGCGGCCTGGGTGTGGCCGAGGTTGGACTTGACGGAGCCCAGCAGCAGCGGCCGGTCGTCGGGGGTGCGGTCCTGGCCGTAGGTGGCGAGCAGGGCCTGGGCTTCGATGGGGTCGCCGAGGGTGGTGCCGGTGCCGTGGGCTTCCACGGCGTCGACGTCCCGCGCGGTGAGTCGGGCCTGTTCCAGGGCCTGGCGGATGACGCGCTGCTGGGAGGGGCCGTTGGGTACGGTGAGGCCGCTGCTGGCGCCGTCCTGGTTGACGGCGGAGCCGCGGATGACGGCGAGGACGGGGTGGCCGTGGCGGCGGGCGTCGGAGAGCCGCTCCAGCAGGAGGAGGCCCGCGCCCTCGCCCCAGCCGGTGCCGTCGGCGGCCGCGGCGAAGGGCTTGCAGCGGCCGTCGGGGGCCAGGCCGCGCTGCTGGCTGAAGTCGACGAACAGGCCGGGGTCGGCCATGACGGTGACCCCGCCGGCCAGGGCCATCGTGCATTCGCCCTGGCGCAGGGCCTGGGCGGCCAGGTGGAGCGCGACGAGGGAGGAGGAGCAGGCCGTGTCGATGGTGACGGCGGGGCCCTCCAGGCCGAGGACGTAGGAGACGCGGCCGGAGGCGACGCTGCCGGCGTTGCCGCTGCCGAGGTACACCTCGACGCCTTCGGGGAGGTCGCGGGGGCCGGCGGCGTAGTCGTGGTGCATGACGCCCGCGAAGACGCCGGTGCGGCTGCCGCGCAGCGAGGTGGGGTCGAGGCCGGCGCGTTCGAAGGCCTCCCAGGCGGTTTCCAGGAGGAGCCGCTGCTGGGGGTCCATGGCGAGGGCCTCGCGCGGGGAGATCCCGAAGAAGCCGGCGTCGAACTCGGCGGCGCCCGCCAGGAAGCCGCCGTCGCGGACGTAGCTGGTGCCCTGGTGGTCGGGGTCGGGGTGGTAGACGGCGTCGAGGTCCCAGCCGCGGTCGGCCGGGAAGCCGGCCACGGCGTCGCGGCCCTCCGCGACGAGCTGCCACAGCTCCTCGGGGGAGCTGACGCCGCCGGGGTAGCGGCAGCTCATCGACACGATCGCGATCGGTTCGGGCTCCTCGGCGGACCGCAGCCGCTCCCGGGTCTGGTGGAGTTCGGCCGTCATCCACCGGAGGTGGTCGAGCATCTTTTCTTCGTTTGTCATGACGTACCGAAACTCCCGTTGATCAGGTCGAAGAGGCTGCCCCCGGCGGCGGACCGGGCGGGGCGGCCGTCAGCGTCGCGACTGCCCCACGTACTGCTCGGCGAAGTCGGTCGCCGCGGCAGTGGAGCCGGTCAGGTGGTCGAAGCGCGCCCGGCGCAGGCCCCGGTCGAAGGGTGTGCCGCCCGGGCCGGTGTGCAGCAGGTCGGTCATCCACCGTGAGAACTCCTGGCCGAGCCAGGCCCGGCGCAGGGCGGTGGCCGAGTACGCGTCGAGGGCGCCCCGCCGCCCGGTGCCGTACCAGACGGCGAGGGCTCCGGCGAGGAGTTCGGCGTCGGCGACGGCCAGGTTCAGTCCCTTCGCGGCGCTGGGCGGGACGATGTGTGCCGCGTCGCCGAGGAGGAAGAGCCGCCCGTGCTGCATGGGTTCGCAGAGGAAGCTGCGCAGCGGGACGAGGGTGCGTTCCAGTACGGGGCCGGTGGGCAGGGCTCCGCTGCCGCCGGTGAGGCGCTGGTCGAGTTCGGCCCAGATCTCCTCGTCGGAGCGGGTGCCGGCGCTCTCGCCGGGCGGGACCTGGAGGTAGAGGCGGCTGACGGTGGTCGACCGCATGCTCTGGAGGGCGAAGCCGCGCTCGCCCGTGGCGTAGACGAGTTCGGGGGACATCGGCGGGGCGGCCGCGAGGATGCCCAGCCAGGCGTAGGGGTAGGTGTGGGTGCTGGTGGTGAGGGAGGCGGCGGGCACGGCGGTGCGGCTGACGCCGTGGAAGCCGTCGCAGCCCGCGACGAAGTCGCAGGTGATCTCGGCGGGGCGGCCGTCGAGGGTGCAGGTGACGGTCGCGCCGTCGCCGGCGAGCCGGTCGACCCGGACGTCGTCGACGCCGAAGTGCAGCGCTCCGCCGGCGGCGGTGCGGGCGGCGATGAGGTCCTTGACGACCTCCTGCTGTCCGTACATCCACACGGACCGGCCGGTGAGCTTGGTGAAGGGCAGGCGGTAGGTGTCCCCTTCGAGGCGCAGCTCGAAGCCTTCGTGGACCAGGCCCTCCCGGTCGAGGCGTCCGGCGACGCCGGCCCGGCGCAGGGCTTCGACGGTGCCCTCTTCCAGGAGGCCGGCCCGGACGCGGCGTTCCACGTGGTCGCGGCCGCGGCGTTCGAGGACGACGCAGTCGATGCCGTTCAGTTCGAGGAGCCGTGCCAGCAGCAGGCCGGCGGGGCCGGCGCCGATGACGCAGACCGGGGTGTGGATCCGCAGGGGGGCCGGGGTCACGGGCTCACCGTTCCGGCCGGGTCGACGTGGACGGTGGCGGTGAGGGGGAGGTCCGCGGAGGAGCGGCCCACGGAGACGGTGCGCGGGCCGGCGGCGACGGTCCAGGCGCCGGTGCCGGTGTTCCAGTACTCGAAGCGGCGGGCGTCGAGGACGATCTCCACGACGGTGGACGCTCCGGGCTCCAGGTGGGCGCAGGCGTAGCCGGCGAGGGCCTTGGGGGCCTGGGGGGCGGTGACGTCGGGGCTGCTGCCGAGGTAGACCTGGACGGTTTCGCGGCCGGCCCGCTCGCCGGTGTTGCGCAGGGTGCAGGAGACCTTCAGTTCGCGGCCCCGGGCGGTGAGGCGGAGGTCCTCGTAGCCGAAGGTGGTGTAGCTGAGGCCGTGGCCGAAGGGGAACAGGGGGGCGACGCCGTGCTCGTCGTGCCAGCGGTAGCCGACGAAGATGCCTTCCTGGTACTCGACGCGGCCGTCGACGCCGGGGTAGCGCAGGGGGTCTCCGGCGACCGAGGTGTGGTCGGCGTCCACGGGGAAGCTCTGGGTGAGCTTGCCGCTGGGGTTGGCGTCGCCGAACAGGAGGGCGTCGGTGGCCTCGGCGCCCATCTCACCGGGGTACCAGACGTCCAGGACGCCGGCGACGTCGTCCAGCCAGGGCATCGTCGGGGAGGAGCCGGTGTTGAGGACGACCACGGTGTTGGGGTTGGCCTTGGCGACGGCGGAGATCAGGGTGTCCTGGAGGCCGGGCAGGGCGAGCGCGGGGCGGTCGATGAGCTCGGCGAGCTCGTCGTAGGCGAAGACGATCGCGGCCCGTGCGCCGCGTGCGGCCTCGACGGCCTCGTCGATGTCGGCCTGGGCCTGCTGCGGGGTGACCCAGCCGAGGGTGAGGTGGACGGGGTTGTTGGGCATGGGCAGGGCGGAGAGGACCAGCTTGTAGGTGCCGGGGAGGAGGTCGACGGTGAGGCCGGCGGTGTCGCCGAACGAGCTGCCGGCGAAGACGCGGGGGTGGCCTTCGAGGTCGATGGCCGCGTAGCCGCCGAGCGCGGTGACGGCGATGCGGTAGCGGCCCTCCGTCTCGATGGTCAGTTCGCCTTCGTAGAAGTAGTCGGGCTCGGTGGAGGGGCCGGCCGGGACCTCGCCCTCGCGGAAGGCGGGGACGAGTGCCGACTCGGGGATGGGGCGCCCGGCCGGGTCCTCGCCGATGCGGAACTCGACGGCGTCGTCGCCGAGGCGGTCGCGCAGGACCTCCAGCGGGGTGGCGGCGTGCTCCGGGACGACGAGGGCGCTGCCGACGCCGGCGGTCTTGGGGACGGTGGCGGACCGGCCGATGACGGCGAGGCCGTGCGAGGCGCGGCCCGGCTCGGTGAGCTTGTCGGCGGACAGCGGCAGGACGCCCCGGGGGTTGTGCAGGAGCACCGAGCCGGCGGTGGCCACTTCCAGGGCCAGGGCCCGGCCGCGCTCGGGGTCGCGTGCGGTCCCGGGGCGGGGGGTGTCGGTGCCGAGGAGGCCGAAGCGGGCCATCTGGCCGACGATGCGGGCGACGGCGCGGTCCAGGACGGCTTCGTCGATGCGGCCCTCGGCGATGGCCTCGCGCAGCGGCTCGCCGAGGTGGGCGCCGTCGGGCATCTCCTGGTCGAGGCCGCGTTCGATGGCGACGGTGTCGTGGACGGCGTCCCAGTCGGACATCACCCAGCCCTCGAAGCCCCATTCCTCGCGCAGGACGGTGTTCAGCAGGGTCTCGTTCTGGCAGCTGGGGTGGCCGTTGACGCCGTTGGTGGCGCCCATGAGCGCGCCGGCGCCGGCCTGGACGGCGGCCTCGAAGGCGGGGAACTCGATCTCGCGGAGGGTGCGTTCGTCGACGCGGGTGTCGACGGCCATCCGGTTCTCTTCCTGGTTGTTCGCCGCGAAGTGCTTCGGCATGGCGATGACGCCCTGGGACTGGATGCCGTTGATCACCGCGGTGCCGATGGCGGTGACCAGCAGCGGGTCCTCGCCGTACAGCTCGAAGTTGCGTCCGCCGAAGGGCTGGCGCAGCACGTTGATCATCGGGCCGATCAGGACGTCCTGGCGCTTGGCGCGGGCCTCGTGGCCGAGGTACTCGCCGTAGCGGGCGGCCAGTTCGTCGTCGAAGGTGCAGGACAGCGCGATGGGGGCGGGCAGCGCGGTGGTGGTCTTGCGCTTCATGCGCACGCCGGCCGGGCCGTCGGTCATCCGCAGTTCCGGGATGCCGAGGCGGGGGACGCCGGGGATGTAGCCGGACTGGCCGAGGCGCTCGGGGTCGTCGGAGCCGTGGACGAACGAGAGCTTCTCGTCGAGGGTCATGGCCTGGACGAGCGCGGTCACGTCGACGGGGGTCTGCGGGGTCATCGCTGGTCACTTCCGGTTCGTTCGGGGGCGGGCTGGGTGGTGTCCGGGCGGGCCGGCAGCAGCGCGCGGGCGGGGGCGTTGGCCTTGAGGAGCATTTCGTCGTACTCGTCGTGGGGGTCGGAGCCGAGCACGATGGCGCCGCCGGCACCGATCCGCCAGCGCCCGTCGGCGAGGACCATGGTCCGGATGACGATGTTGAGGTCGGTGGTTCCGTTGCAGGAGAGGTAGCCGATGGCGCCGGAGTAGATGCCGCGGGCCCGGCCCTCCAGGGACTCGATGATCTCCAGGGTGCGTTGCTTGGGCGCGCCGGTCATCGAGCCGCCGGGGAAGCAGGCGCGGACGCAGTCGAGTGCGTCGTTGCCGTCCTTGAGGGTGCCGCGGATGGTGGAGACGAGCTGGTGGACGGTGGCGTAGCTCTCGGCGGCCATCAGGACGGGGACGTGGACCGAGCCGACCTCGCAGACGCGTCCGAGGTCGTTGCGCATCAGGTCGACGATCATCAGGTTCTCGGCGCGGGTCTTGGCGCTGGCGACCAGCTCGCGGCGGGCGCGGTCGTCCTCGGCGGGGGTGGCGCCGCGCGGGGCCGTGCCCTTGATCGGCTTGGCCTCGGCGACCCGGTCGGCGGTGATCTTGAGGAAGCGTTCCGGGGAGGAGCAGGCCACCTCGGTGCCGTCGAGCCGCAGGTAGGCGGCGTACGGTGCGGGGTTGGCCCGGCGCAGCCGGCGGTAGGCGGTGAAGCCGTCGTCGGTCGCGGGGATCTCGGCGACGTTGGTCAGGCAGATCTCGTAGCTCTCGCCGGCGGTCAGGTACTCCTGGCTGCGCAGGACGTCCTGGACGTAGGCGTCGCGGTCACGGGCGAGCCGGGGCTCCACGGACGTCCCGGGGCAGTCGGCGGGCCCGGCGGCCGTGGCCGGGGCGGGCTCCTGCCGGCCGAGGACGGCGGCGGTGTCGGCGAGCCAGCGGGTGGCGCCGTCGGCTGTGGCCGGGTCGGTGCTGAGGGCGAGGAGGTAGGTGCGGCCCTCCTGGTGGTCGACGGCGAGGAACCGGTCCGCGAAGATCCAGACGGCGTCCGGGGTCGGGGCCGAGTACCGGTTCGGGGATCCGCAGTCGCCCTTCAGTTCGTAGCCGAAGTAGCCGACGTAGCCTCCGGTGAAGTCGAAGGGCAGCGGCGGGGCGTCGATCACCCGGCGGGCGAGTTCCCGCTGGAGGTAGTCGAAGACGGACTCCCGGTGCCTGGCCGGTGTGGCGGAGCCGACCTCGACGACGCCCTCGTCGACCCGGTAGCGGACGGTCTCGGCGAGCGGGCCGCGGGCGTCGCCCAGGAAGGAGAACCGGGACAGGCCGGGCTCCACGCGGGCGCTGTCGAGCCAGAAGGCGTGCCGGGATCCGGCGAAGAGCGAGGCGAACGCGCTCTCGGTGTCCACCGCGGCGTCCAGCTCGGCGACGTGCAGCGAGTAGTGCGTACGGTCCCCGGCGGCGGGCCGGACCCGCGGCACCGGCGCGGCCCCGGTGCGGGCGGCCTCGGCGGGTGCGGGGGCGGCGGGGCGGCCGCCCGTGCGCTCGGCGCGGTCGGCCAGCGTCAGGTCCCGGAAGTTGGCCAGCATCCGGCGGCCGTACTCGGTCTCGATGGACTCCGGGTGGAACTGCACGCCCCAGCGCGGCATCAGCCGGTGGCGCAGCGCCATGACGACGCCGTCCTCGGACCAGGCGGTGGCCTGGAGATCGGAGGGCAGCGGCTGCGCCACGCACAGGGAGTGGTAGCGCACGGCGCCGAACTCCTCGGGGATCCCCGCGAAGAGCTCGTCCCCGTCGTGCCGCACCCGGGCGACCTCGCCGTGCACCGGCACGGGGGCGGGCACGACCTCGCCGCCCGCCCACACGGCGAGCCCCTGGTGCCCGAGGCAGACGCCGAGCACCGGGACGCTCGCCTTGACCAGGACGTCCCGGGAGACGCCGAAGTCGCGGGAGCGGGCCGGGTGGCCGGGCCCGGGCGAGATCACGATGTTGTCGAAGCCGTCGAGGTCCAGGTCGGCGACGGCGGCCGCGTCGTTGGCGATGACGACGGGCTCCTGCCCGTTCACTTCGGCCAGCAGCTGGAAGAGGTTGTAGGTGTACGAGTCGTGGTTGTCGATGAGGAGGGTCCGCATGGGGCTCACCTGCTTCGCGAGGGGGTCAGCGGCCGGGACACCAGCCGGTCCAGGTGGCCCAGGGACTCGGCCGGCCGGTGTGCGGCGGCGAGGTGGGCCAGGTGGCCGTCGGGACGGACCAGGGCGATCAGCGGCTGCCTGCCGAACAGCGGGCCGATCGCGGTGCGTCCGGACGGCGACAGCCGTGCGAGGTCGTGGACGGGGAGGCGGTCCGCGAGGACGCGGCGGGCGCCGTCCGCCACGGTCTGCCAGTCGGCGGCCGGCCGGCGGCCGGGCCAGAGCAGTGCGATGTGGTCCCGCTGGTCGAGGACGGGGGCCCCGGCGTGCTGCCGGGTCCGGTGGAAGAACGGCAGCCGGTCTCCGGGCCGGGCCCTGCGGTGCAGCGTCGAGCGCCACAGCGGTTCGTCCGTGGCCGCGTAGCTGAGGCCGACCTGGCTCATCAGGGGCGCAGCCACGTGCCGCAGGAGGCCGGTGCGGTGCGCGGCGGCCACCTTCAGGTCCCGCAGGCGGCGCTCACGTGCGGTGGGGGCGCCGGACAGTTCCATCTCGGTGCGGATGACCGTACGGACCTGCTCGACGGCCTTGCGGCGTTCGGTGTCGTACGTGTCGACGATCCGCTCGTCCCAGACGCCGTGGACGACTCCGGCGAGCTTCCAGCCGAGGTTGAAGGCGTCCTGGAGGCCGAGGTTGAGGCCCTGTCCACCGAGGGGGACCACCGAGTGGGCGGCGTCGCCGACCAGTACGACCCGGCCTTCGCGGAACCGTTCGGCGACACCCGGACGCGGGTGGTAGGTGCGGGTCCACAGGGGTTCGCCGAGCCGGTACGGCAGGCTGGTGCGCTCGTCGACCATCCGCTGCCAGTCCGCCAGGGGGCGGTCCGACCAGTCGGTTTCGCCGGGAGCCACGATGGTGGCGAGCCGGCAGACGCCGTCGGGCAGGTGGACCAGCGGCAGCAGCCCGCTGTCGGCGTAGTGGTACTCGACGGTGGAGACGCGCGGCCCGGTGACGGGGAAGTCCCCGAGCGCGATGCCGAGCGGGAAGGGTACGCCGGGGTAGGGGATGCCGAGGAGCCGGCGGGTGACGCTGCCCGCGCCGTCCGCGCCGATCAGCCAGTCGGCCCCGGCCTCTTCGGTCCGGCCGTCGCCGTGCCGCAGCGTGGCGGTGGGGAGCGGGCCGGAGGTGTCGATCGCGGTCAGCTCGGTCCCGTACTCGATGGTGCCGCCGAGTTCGGCGAAGCGGCGGCGCAGCAGCACCTCCAGCTCGCTCTGGACGATGCCCAGGCCGTAGGGGCGGGCGGCGCCCAGCTTCGTCATCGGTACGGTGCCCAGCCGGCGTCCGCGGGAGAAGAAGCTGACGTCGTCGGCCCGGAACCCGCGGGAGACGAGCTCGTCGGCGATGCCGGTCTTCTCCAGGAGCTCCAGCACGCGGGGCCAGATCATCACGGCGCGGGAGTGCGGGTCGAACTCCTCCTGCGGGGGCTTGGCGTCGACGATCCGCACCGGCACCGACTGCTGGAGGAGGTCGCAGGCCAGCAGGGTGCCGACGGCGCCCGCTCCGACGATGAGGACGCTCTGCCCGGTCATATCGCGGCCGCCTTCGTCTGCGCGGCGGATCCCGTGCCCGCCAGGTGTGCTTCGATCGCTCCGGCAGCGGCGGCGGCGCCGCCCGCGTCGTGGCTCAGCTGCCGGAAGCGGGCCGCCGCGGCGGCGGTGCGGGTGTCGGCGGTCACGGTTTCCACGGCCGCCCGCAGGCGTCCGGCGGTGGCGTCGGCCGGGTCGAGGCGCAGGCCCAGGCCCAGCTCGACGACGCGGTCGGCGATGATCTCCTGCTCGACCATCTGCGGGACGACGACCATCGGCGTGCCGAACGACAGGGCTTCCATCGTGCTGCCCATGCCGCCGTGCGTGACGAACGCGGCGGCCTGGCCGAGGACGGACAGCTGGGGGACGCTGCGGTGCACCTCGCAGTGCGCCGGCAGGGGCCCGAGGTCCGCCGGGTCGGCCTGCTGCCCGATGGACAGCACCAGGTGCAGGCCGCTGTCGGCGAACGCCTCCACACAGGTGCGGTAGAAGGAAGTGGCCCGGTTGAAGACCGTGCCGAGCGAGACGAACACCATCGGGCGGTCCGGGTCCTCGCGACGCCAGGTGCCCTCGGCCTCGCGGCCGCCCAGGCTGGGCCCGACGAAGCGGTAGTGCTCCCCGAAGGTGTGCGCCTCGGGCTGGAACTCCCTGGGCAGGAAGGCCAGGTTGAGTTCCTCCTCGAAGTCCATGAACTCCTCGGCCCGGACCCCGTCCAGGCCGGCCTCACCGAGGAACTCGGCCAGGCGTGCGTCGAATTCCGCGCCGTTGGCCTCGTGGGAGGCGGAGCGGCCGGTGCGGGCCAGCATGGCGTCCATCAGCGCGTAGGAGCGGCTGGAGGCGAGGGAGGGGAAGAACTGCACGGCGCGCGCCCCCCACCTGCGGGCCAGGGCGCGCCCGGCGAACGGCACCGTGTTGTCGTACACGACGAGGTCGGGACGGTCGGTGCCGACGAAGGACTCCGCCAACGCGATCCGCTCCGCGCTGCCGTGCAGGAAGAAGAGGGGCAGGGCGCTCAGGTCGTTCTCGGCGAAGGCGCGCGGCGACTGTCCGGGCGAGGTGGCGACGTCGTAGCGGCACACCTGCGCGCCGAGCCGGGTGAGCTGCTCCTCGAAGGCCCGGGTGGTGAAGTAGGTGACCCGGTGACCGCGCGAGACCAGCTCGGCGACGATGCCCAGGGTGGGCGATACGTGCCCGTGGGCGGCCACGCTGAAAAATGCGATGTGTGCCATCTGTTCCTCAGGGTGTGCGGTGGGGGACGAAGGGGGGACGGCTCAGATGCCGATCTCTCCGTTCAAGATGTCGAACAGCTCCTCGTCGGTGACGTCGTCCACATCGGTCGCGGCCGGCGGCCGCACCGGCCCGCCGACCTCGGCGAGCAGGGCTCGCAGCCGGTCCTCCAGGTAGCGGGCGGTGGCCGGGTCGGGTGCGGCGGTGCGCAGGCCGGCCGCGAGGTCGTCGAACCGGCGGACCACGGCCGGGTCCGGCTGGTCCGGGGCGGGGGCGGGGGCCAGCTCCCGGTCCAGGAACTCGGCCAGCGCCAGCGGGCTGGGGTGGTCGAAGACCAGCGTCGGGGAGAGCCGCAGGCCGGTCTCCGCGCCGAGCCGGTTGCGCAGTTCGATGGCGGCCAGCGAATCCAGTCCCAGTTCCCGGAAGGAGCGTTCCGCCGGTACGCGGGCGGACGTGCCGTGGCCGAGGACCGAGCCGGTCTGGGTGCGCACCAGGTCGACGAGGAGCCTGCGGCGGGTGTCCGCGTCGGCTCCGGCGAGCCGGCGGGCGAACGCTCCGCGCTCGGCGGCGGCCGGCCGGCCCGTCGGCCGGGCGGCCCCGGCCCGGGCCGGGGCGGCCACCGGGCGGGCGGCGACCAGGTTCGGCACGCCGGGCAGCGCCAGCGCCGCGTCGAGCAGGGCGAGCGCCTCCTCGTTGGCCAGCGGTACGGTGCCCTGGCGCGCCATCCGGGCGACGGCCTCCGGGCCGATCCGGCCGGCCATGCCGCGTTCCTCGGCCCAGGGGCCCCACTGGAGGGACTGCGCGGGCAGTCCGAGGGAGCGGCGGTGGTGGGCGAAGGCGTCCAGGAAGCCGTTGGCGGCGGCGTAGTTGGCCTGGCCGGGGCTGCCCATGACGGCGGCCGCGGACGAGAACAGGACGAACGCGTCGAGCGCGGAGTCCTTGGTCAGTTCGTGCAGTGCGACGGCGCCGGCCGCCTTGACCCGGATGACCCGTTCGAACTGGTCCTCCGTCAGCGTGCCGAGCAGTCCGTCGTCGACCACGCCCGCCGCGTGGACGACCGCCTTCAGGGGGCGGTCCGGGGAGAGGCCGGACAGCACGGCCGCCAGGGCCTCGCGGTCGGCCACGTCGCACGCGGCGAGCGTCACCCGGGCGCCGAGTCCGCGCAGGGCCGAGGCGAGTTCCTCGTTGCGCGGGTCACCGGCGCCGCTGCGGCTGAGCAGCAGCAGGTCGCCGGCGCCGTGCCGGCGTACGAGGTGCTCGGCGACCACCGCGCCGAGGCCGCCGGTGCCGCCGGTGATCAGGACGGTCCCGGCGAACGCGGGCGCCGGTGCGCCGGGCGCGCTCCCGGGCCCGCGGACCTGGCGGGGGGCGAGCAGTCGCCCGTCGCGGACGGCGGCCTCCCGCTCGTCGGCGCCGAGGACGCCCGGCAGCGCGTCCCAGGACTGCGGCTGCCCGTCGAGTTCGACGACCAGGAACTTCCCGGGGTGCTCCGCCTGCGCGGTGCGCAGCAGCGCGCGGACCGCTCCCTGCGTGGTGCCGGCCGGGTCGCCCGCCGGGACCAGCAGGACGAGCCGGGCCGTCTCCGCGAGCGGGGACGCGGTCCACTGCCGCAGCAGGCGGGCGGTCCGCCAGGACGCCTCGCGGGCGTGGCGGGCCAGGTCGTCCGGGTCGGCCGGCTCGGACAGTTCCAGCAGGTGCAGGACCGTCGCGGGGACCTCGGCCGCCCGCTCCAGCGCGTCCAGATCCGGGTACGCGGTGACGGACGCGCCGAGGGGTGCCGGCAGGGCCGGGACGGCGGCCCCGCCGTCTCCGAGGAGCGCCCAGGGGCCGGTGGGGGCCGGGCCGGGGTCCAGCGGCTGCCACTGGGTCTCCAGCAGGGCGGCGGTGTCGCCCGCGAGGTCCTCCGGGCGCATCCGGCGCAGGGTCAGCGAGGCGACCGAGGCCACCGGTTCGCCGAGCCCGTCGGTGATCTCCAGCGACAGGGTGTCGGCGTCGGTCCGGGTCAGGTGCACCCGTACCGTGGCGGCGCCGGCCCGGTGGAGGGTCAGTCCCTGCCAGGTGAACGGCAGCCGTCCGGCGTCGTCGGACCCGCCGGGCGACTCGATGAAGCCGGTGTGCAGGGCGGCGTCGAAGAGCGCGGGGTGGAAGGCGAACCGAGCGGCGTCGTCGGCGTCCCCCACGGGCAGGGCGACCTCGGCGAAGATCTCGTCGCCCCGGCGCCAGGCGGCCTTCAGGCCCTGGAACGCCGGGCCGTAGTCGAAGCCCATGTCCGCCGCGCGGACGTACGTGTCGCCCGCCTCGACCGGTTCGGCGTCGGCCGGCGGCCACACGAGCGGCCCGGCCGACGGGCCGGAGGGCGGCGCGGAACCGCTGAGGAGCCCGCTCGCGTGCCGGGTCCAGGCCCCGTCGGGGGCGTCGGCCGGCCGCGCGTGGACGTCCACGGTCCAAGCCCCGGGCTCCCCGTCGGGACCGGCGGGGGCCAGGAGCGTCTGGACCTCGACCACGGCGGCGTCGGGCAGGCGCAGCGGGGAGAGGACGGTCAGCTCGTCGAGGGTGTCGCAGCCGGCCTCGCGGCCGGCGCGCAGGGCCATCTCCACGAAGGCGGTCCCGGGCACGATGACCGTGCCGTTGACCACGTGGTCGGCCAGCCAGGGGTGCGTACGGGCCGACAGGCGGCCGGAGAGGACCACCTCGTCGGACGCGGCGCGGGCGAGCACGGTCGTGAGCAGCGGGTGCGCGTCGGCCTCGTACGCTCCGGCAGGGCGCGGGCGCGGCCAGTGGCGCGTCCGCTGGAAGGCGTAGCCGGGTACGCCGGGTGCCCGGGTTCCGGGGCCGAAGTACGCCGGCCAGTCCAGGTCGGTGCCGCGGGCGAACAGTGCGCCCAGGGCCGCGGCGAGGGTGTGCTCCGCGTCCTTGCCGCGGCGCATCAGGGGAACGAAGCCGGACGCTTCGGCGGCGGCCTCGGTGACGCACTGCTGGGCCATCGCGGTCAGGACGGCGTCGGGGCCGAGTTCGAGGTACGTGCGCACCCCGGCGGCCTCCAGGTGACGGACGGCGTCGTGGAAGCGGACGGCCTCGCGGACGTGGCGCACCCAGTAGGCGGGCGAGGCCAGTTCCTCCGCGGTGGCCAGGGTGCCGGTCAGGGTGGAGACGACCGGGATCGCGGGCGCGGAGTAGGTAAGGGATTCCGCGACCTCGCGGAACGCCTCCAGCATGGGCTCCATCAGCGGCGAGTGGAACGCGTGCGAGACCGTCAGCCGCTTGGTCTTGTGACCCTGTGCGGCAAGCCGTTCGGCCACCTCCAGGACGGCCTGCTCGGCACCCGAAATCACCACGGACCGCGGGCCGTTGACCGCCGCGATGTCGACATCGGCCGACAGCAGCGGGCGCACCTCGTCCTCGCCGGCCTGGACGGACACCATCGCCCCGCCCTCGGGCAGGGCCCCCATCAGGGCACCACGGGCGCGGACCAGTGCCGACGCGTCGGCGAGCGTGAGGACCCCCGCCACGTGGACGGCCGCGATCTCACCGATCGAGTGACCCGCCACGTAGTCCGGACGCAGGCCCAGGGACTCCGCCAGCCGGTACAGCGCCACCTCGACGGCGAAGAGGGCCGGCTGGGTGAACTCCGTGCGGTGGACCTCCTCCCCGTCGCCGAAGACGATCTCCTTCAGCGGGAAGTCGAAGTGGGCGCACACCTCGTCGAAGGCCGCCGCGAACACCGGCTGGGCGTCGTACAGCTCACGGCCCATGCCCGCACGCTGCGCACCCTGTCCGGTGAAGAGGAACGCGGACCGGCCCGGGGTGGCCGCGTCCGTGGCCGCGTCGGCCAGGGCGGCCAGGGCGGCCAGGGCCTCGGTCCGGTCCTGTGCGACCACGGCGGCACGGTGCTCGAAGGCCTTGCGGCTCACCGCCAGCGACCGGCCCACGGCCGTGGCGTCGGCCTCGGGGTCGGCCGACACCCGGGCCAGCAGCTGGCGGGCCTGCGCGCGGACCGCGTCCGCGTCGCGGCCCGACAGCAGCCAGGGCACGGCTGCGGGAGAGCGGTCCGCCGGGCGGCCGGCGGGGGCCGGGGCGGCCGGTGCTTCCTCCAGGATGACGTGGGCGTTGGTGCCGCTGATGCCGAAGGAGGACACGGCCGCGCGGCGGGGTTCCCGCGCCGGGGTCCAGTCCAGCGGTTCGGTCAGCAGCCGGACCTCGCCCGCCGTCCAGTCGACGTGCGGGGTCGGGGCGTCCACGTGCAGCGTCTTCGGTACGACGCCGTGCCGCATCGCGAGCACCATCTTGATCACGCCGGCCACGCCGGCGGCGGCCTGGGTGTGGCCCAGGTTGGACTTCAGGGAGCCCAGCCACAGCGGGCGGTCCGCCGGCCGGTCCTGCCCGTACGTGGCCAGCAGCGCCTGCGCCTCGATCGGGTCCCCGAGCGGGGTGCCCGTGCCGTGCGCCTCCACCACGTCGACCTGGCCGGCCGTCAGACCGGCGTTGGCCAGGGCCTGGCGGATGACGCGCTGCTGGGAGGGCCCGTTGGGGGCGGACAGGCCGTTGGAGGCACCGTCCTGGTTGACCGCGGAGCCCTTGAGGACCGCGAGGACCTCGTGGCCGTTGCGTCGGGCGTCCGACAGCCGCTCCACGAGGAGCATGCCCGCGCCCTCGGACCAGCCCGTACCGTCGGCGGCCGCCGCGAAGGCCCGGCACCGCCCGTCCGGCGACAGGCCGCGCTGGCGGCTGAAGTCGACGAACGCGTTGGGGGTCGACATGACGGTCACGCCGCCGACCAGCGCCAGCTCGCACTCCCCGCGCCGCAGCGCCTCCGCCGCGAGGTGCAGGGCGACGAGGGAGGACGAGCACGCCGTGTCCACCGTCAGCGCGGGACCCTCGAAGCCGAAGCTGTACGCGATCCGGCCCGAGACGACGCTGCCGGCGCCACCCGTGCCGAGGTAGCCCTCCAGGTCCTCCGCGGACCGCGCCACGAGGGCGGTGTAGTCCTGGCCGTTGGATCCGATGTAGACGCCGGTGCGGCTGCCACGCAGGGAGTCCGGGTCGACGCCCGCCTGCTCGAACAGCTCCCAGGAGGTCTCCAGCAGCAGCCGCTGCTGGGGGTCCATGGCGAGGGCCTCGCGCGGGGAGATCCCGAAGAAGCCGGCGTCGAAGCCGCCCACGTCCTCCAGGAAGCCGCCCGCCGTCGCGTACGTGGTCCCCGGCGCGTCGGGGTCGGCGTCGAACAGGCTCGCCAGGTCCCAGCCGCGGTCCTGCGGGAACGGGCCCACCGCGTCGGTGCCGTCCGCCAGCAGGGTCCACAGCTCGTCGGCCGAGGACACCCCGCCGGGGAAGCGGCAGGCCATCCCGACGACCACCACGGGGTCGGCGGCGTCCGCCACCGGGCCGGCCACGACGGCCCGGGGCGCCGTGCCGACCAGCTCGCCCCGCAGGAACTCCGCCAGTGCCACCGGGCTGGGGTAGTCGAACGCGAGGGAGGCGGGCAGTCGCAGTCCGGTGACAGCGCCGAGCCGGCTGCCCAGCTCCACCGAGGCCAGCGAGTCGAAGCCCAGCTGCCGGAAGGACCGCTCGGGGGCGATGGCGTCCGGTGTCGGGTGCATCAGCAGTTCGGCGGCGTGTCCGCGGATCAGCCCGACGAGGGCCGCGCGCTGTTCGTCCGGGCCCAGGCCGGCCAGCGTGGCGGCGAACCCGGTGGTCGTCCCGGGCACCGCCGCGCCGGTGATCGCCCGCAGTACGGGGCGCCGGGCCGCCGGGCCGTGGGCCTGTGCGTACCGCTCCCAGTCGATGTCGGCGGCCAGTACGGCGCTCTCGCCGTGGCGGATCGCGCCGTCCAGCAGCCGCAGGGCCCGCTGCGGGCTCATCGGTCGGAAGCCGGTGCGGCGCATGCGTTCGCGGACGACGGCGTCGGCCGCCGCCATGCCGTCGCCTTCCCAGGCTCCCCACGCGACGGCGGTGGCCGGCAGGCCTTCGCGGCGGCGCTGCTGTGCGAGGGCGTCCAGGGCGGCGTTCGCCGCGGCGTAGTTCGCCTGTCCGGCCGCTCCGATGACGCCGGCGAGCGAGGAGAAGAGGACGAACGCGTCGAGGCCGAGGTCGCGCGTCAGCCGGTGCAGGGTGAGGGCGGCGTCCGTCTTGCCCGCCAGTACGCCGGTGAGCTGCGCGGGGGTGAGGGCGCTGAGCACGCCGTCGTCGAGGACCCCGGCGGTGTGTACGACGGCCGTCAGCGGATGCCGGGCCGGAACGGCCGCGAGCAGCTCGGCGAGGGCGTCCTCGTCGGAGACGTCGCAGGCCGCCAGGGTGACCTCGGCGCCCAGCGCGGACAGCCCGTCGACGAGCTCCGCGGCGCCGGGGGCGTCCGCGCCGCGCCGGCTGACCAGCAGCAGGTGGTCGGCGCCGGCCTCGGCGAGCCAGCGGGCGACGTGGCCGCCAAGGGCTCCGGTACCGCCGGTGACCAGGATGGTGCCGCGCGGCGACCAGTCCTGGGCGGGCGCCGACCAGCCGGTCCGCACCAGCCTCCGGGCGTAGGCGCCGGAGGGCCGCAGGGCGGTCTCGTCCTCGTCGGCGCCTCCGGAGAGGAGGGCGCAGAGCCGCCGCAGGGCGTCGGCGTCGAGCTGTTCGGGCAGGTCGACCAGACCGCCCCAGCCGGCGGGGGCCTCCAGTGCGGCCACCCGGCCCAGGCCCCAGAGCTGGGCCTGGCGGGGCCGTAGGGGGCCGTCCTCCTGCGCGTCCACACAGACCGCGCCGCGCGTGGCGACCCACAGGGGCGCCGGCAGGCCGGTGTCGCCGAGGGCCTGGAGGAGGGCGAGGGTGGCGGCCGTCGCGTCGGCGCCGTCGGGGTCGAGCAGGGACAGCACGCCCGAGAGGCCGTCCGCCGGGATTTCGAGGGCCAGCCGCCGGGCGAGGACGGTCCGGTCGTGCTCGGCAGCGGTCAGGGGCAGTGGTACGACGTCGGCGCCCCGCTCGGCCAGCGCGGCGAGGACGGCGTCGGCGTGCCCTGCCGGCCGGCCGGCGTCGGTGACGACCAGCCAGGAGCCCAGGGGGGCGGCGGGCGCGGAGGGGTCTTCGAGCCGCTCCCAGGTCACCCGGTAGAGCAGGTCGTCCACGTCGGGGCGGTGACCGGACGCGGCCGCCATGGGTGCGGCGGGCCAGTAGCGCTGGCGCTGGAAGGGGTACGTCGGCAGGTCGACGCGGCGGCCGGACAGGACGCGCGTCCACTCGGGCTCGACGCCGCGGACAAACGCTCCCGCGAGGGCGGACATCAGCGTGACCGTCTCGGCGCGGTCGCGGCGCAGCAGGGGCAGGAGGGCGGCGGGTTCGTCGAGGCAGTCTTGTCCCATGGCGCTGAGGACGGCGTCGGGGCCGAGTTCGAGGTATGTGTCCACCCCGGCGGCCTCCAGGTGGCGCATGGCGTCGTGGAAGCGGACGGCCTCGCGGACGTGGCGCACCCAGTAGGCGGGCGAGGCCAGTTCCTCCGCGGTGGCCAGGGTGCCGGTCAGGGTGGAGACGACCGGGATCGCGGGCGCGGAGTAGGTAAGGGATTCCGCGACCTCGCGGAACGCCTCCAGCATGGGCTCCATCAGCGGCGAGTGGAACGCGTGCGAAACAGTGAGGCGCTTGGTCTTGTGGCCTCGTGCGGCGAGCTGCGCGGCCACCTCCAGGACGGCCGCTTCCGCACCCGAAATCACCACTGTGGAAGGTCCGTTGACGGCCGCGATGTCGACATCGGCCGACAGCAGCGGACGGACCTCGGCCTCGCCGGCCCGGACGGAGACCATCGCCCCGCCCTCCGGCAGCGCACCCATCAGCGCGCCGCGCGCCGCCACCAGACGGGCCGCGTCCGCCAGGGACAGCACCCCCGCCACGTGCGCGGCGGCGATCTCACCGATCGAGTGACCCGCCACGAAGTCCGGGCGGATGCCGTAGGACTCCGCCAGCCGGTACAGCGCCACCTCGACGGCGAAGAGGGCCGGCTGGGTGAACTCCGTACGGTGGACCTCCTCCCCACCCCCGAAGGCGATCTCCTTGAGGGGGAGGTCGAAGTGGGCGCACACCTCGTCGAACGCGGCCGCGAACACCGGCTGGGCCCCGTACAGCTCACGGCCCATGCCCGGACGCTGCGCGCCCTGGCCCGAGAACAGGAACGCGGACTTCCCGCCGGAAACCGCGCCCTCGACGGCGCCGGATGCCGGGCGGCCCTCGGCCAGGGCCTCCAGCCCGGCGAGCAGACCCTCACGGTCTCCCGCCGCCACGGCCGCCCGCCTGGCCAGCGCGGCGCGTGTGGTCGCCAGCGAGAAGGCCACGTCGGCCGGGTCCAGCTCCGGATCGGCGGACACCCGCTCCAGCAGCCGGCCCGCCTGGGCCCGCACGGCCTCCTCGTCCCGCCCCGACAGCACCCACACGGGCAAGGGTGCGGGCGCCGTCCGCGGCTGTTCCTCCGCGGCGACGGGCGGTGCTTCCTCCAGGATGACGTGGGCGTTGGTGCCGCTGATGCCGAAGGAGGACACGGCCGCGCGGCGGGGCTGCCCGGTCCGGGGCCAGGTGACGTTCTCGCCGAGCAGCTCGACACGGCCGGCCGTCCAGTCCACGTGCGGGGTGGGGGCGTCCACGTGCAGGGTGCGGGGCAGGACGCCGTGGCGCATCGCCATCATCATCTTGATGACGCCGGCCATGCCCGCCGCGGCCTGGGTGTGGCCCAGGTTCGACTTGACGGAGCCCAGCAGCAGCGGCCGGTCCTCCTCCCGGTCCTGGCCGTACGTGGCCAGCAGCGCCTGGGCCTCGATGGGGTCGCCGAGGGTGGTGCCCGTGCCGTGGGCCTCGACCGCGTCGACCTGGCCGGCCGTCAGACCGGCGTTGGCCAGGGCCTGGCGGATGACGCGCTGCTGGGAGGGCCCGTTGGGGGCGGACAGGCCGTTGGAGGCACCGTCCTGGTTGACCGCGGAGCCCTTGAGGACCGCGAGGACCTGGTGGCCGTTGCGTCGGGCGTCCGACAGCCGCTCCACGAGGAGCATGCCGACGCCCTCGGACCAGCCGGTGCCGTCGGCGGCGGCCGCGAACGGCTTGCAGCGGCCGTCGGGCGACAGGCCGCGCTGGCGGCTGAAGTCGACGAAGGAAGCCGGAGTGGACATCAGGGCGACGCCGCCGGCCAGGGCCAGTGAGCATTCGCCCCGGCGCAGGGACTCCGCGGCGAGGTGGAGGGCGACGAGGGAGGACGAGCACGCCGTGTCCACGGTCAGCGCGGGACCCTGGAAGCCGTAGAAGTAGGACAGCCGCCCCGACAGGACGCTGCCCGCGCCGCCGGTGCTCAGGTAGCCCTCCAGGCCGCTCTCCCCGGCGAGCCGCGGTGCGTAGTCGTGGTACATCTGCCCGGCGAAGACGCCGGTGCGGCTGCCGCGCAGCGAGTCCGGGTCGATGCCGGCCTGTTCGAACAGCTCCCAGGAGGTCTCCAGCAGCAGCCGCTGCTGGGGGTCCATGGCGAGGGCCTCGCGCGGGGAGATCCCGAAGAAGCCGGCGTCGAAGTCGGCTGCCCCGTCGAGGAAGCCGCCCTCGCGGGTGTACGTGGTCCCGGGTGCGTCGGGGTCCGCGTCGAAGAGGCCGTCCAGGTCCCAGCCGCGGTCCTGCGGGAAGGGGCCCACGGCGTCGGAGCCCGAGGCAACCAGACGCCAGAGTTCTTCGGGCGAGCCCACGCCGCCGGGGAACCGGCATGCCGCGCCCACCACGACCACCGGATCGGCGGCGTCCGCGACCGGGCCCGGCACCGCGGCTTCGGGCGCCGGGCCGAGCAGCTCGCCGTGCAGGAACCGGGCCAGCAGTACGGGGCTCGGGTGGTCGAAGGCCAGCGAGGCCGGCAGCCGCAGCCCGGTCGCCGCGCCCAGCCGGGCCGACAGGCGCACCGAGGCCATGGAGTCGAAGCCGAGCGGCCGGGACTGCTCGCGCGGGTCGGACGTGGTGGTGGCGGGGGCTTCGCCGCGGACTCCGGCGATCGCGTCGGCGACGAGGCGCAGCAGCCGCCGTTCGCGGCCCGCCTCGCTCAGCGTCCGCAGTTCCCCGGTCAGGCGCCGGGTCAGCTCGGGGTCCTCGGTGGCCGTGGCGTCGGCGCGGGCCGCCGGCTCGTGGCCGGACGCGTGGACGCGGACGGCCGGTTCGCCCTCGATCAGTGCGGCGTCGAGGCCTTCCCGGAGCTCGCGTCCGGTGACCTCGGGTGCGGCGCTCAGGGAGAGCGCGGTACGGCCCTGCGCGCGCAGGCGCTGTGCGACGGCGTCGAAGACCGCGCCGGGGGCGTCGTCGGCGAGCAGGACCACGGCGTGGGCGTCGGAGCCCGCGAGGGCCCGGTCGACCGCGTCGGCGTCGGCCGGGTCGCAGGTCGCGCGGGTGACGCCGGCGCAGTGGTGGGCGCCGGTCAGGTGCCCGGCCAGGGTTTCGGCGCGGTCCCCCGCACCGGGTCCGGTGAGCAGCAGTACGGAGGCGGCGGCCAGTGCGCTGGTGTCGTCGGCGGGGAGCGAGGCGGGCAGGGGCGCGGGTCCGGGCAGGGTGCGGCTGACCCGGTCGTGGTGGGTGGTGCCGGCGGCGAGCAGCCGCGAGGGCTCGGGGCCGGTGCCGACGAGCCGGCGGACGATCTTGCCGGAGGCGGTCCGGGGGATGTGCCCGGTGCGGTGGAGCGCGACGGGCACCTTGTAGTAGGCGAGCCGTTCCCGGCAGCGCGTCAGGATGTCCTCGGGCGACAGGCTGCGGCCTTCCCTGGGCACCACGTAGGCGACCGGGACCTCGCCGAGGCTGCTGTGCGGGCGGGCCACCACGGCGGCGTCGGCGATGTCCTCGCCGGCCCGGATCAGGTCCTCGATCTCGGCGGGGTGGATGTTCTCGCCGCCCCGGATGATCAGTTCCTTCAGCCGTCCGGTGATGGTCAGGAAGCCGTCGGCGTCGAGGCGTCCGAGGTCTCCGGTGCGGTACCAGCCTTCGTGGAAGGCCGCTTCGGTCGCCTCGGGCGCGCGGTGGTAGCCGAGCATCAGGCTGGGGCTGTCGACCCGGATCTCGCCCTCGTCGCCGCCGGGGACGTCCAGCCCGGTGGCCGGGTCGACGATGCGCAGGCCGAGGCCCGGGACGGGCCGGCCGCAGGAGCCGGGGACGCGCGGTCCGGTGAGCGGGGTGCAGGTGATGACGCCGGTGGTCTCGGTGCTGCCGTAGCTGTCGATCAGGGGGACCCCGAAGGCTTCGGCGAAGCGTGCGCCGAGTTCCGCGCCGGTGACCGCGCCGGCCACCAGGAACGCCCGCAGTCCGGTCATGGCCGGTTCGCCCTCGCGGGCGGTGTCCAGGAGGTGGTGGCAGAGCGTCGGGACGGCCGCCATCAGGGTGTACGGGGCCGCGCGGAGCTCGGCGAGCACCTCGCCGGGCGTGAAGTCGGCCATGATCCGCGCCGAGGCTCCGGTGGCGGTGACGCCGAGGACGCAGAGGTTGAACGCGAAGCTGTGGTGCAGCGGCAGCGGCCACAGCAGCCGGTCGTCCTCGGTGATGCCGAGGACGGACGGGTATCCGGCCGCGACGGACCACAGGCCGGCGCGCTGGGTGGACAGGACGCCCTTGGGGGCGCCGGTGGTGCCCGAGGTGTAGAGCATCCAGGCGACCTCGTCGAGGCCGAGGTCGTCGGGGGCGGGCGCGGGCGGTTCGGTGGCGCACAGCCGCGCGAAGTCGTGGACGCCGGTGCCGTCGGTGCCGGTGCCGGTGTCGAGGACCTCGCCCGGTGCGGTGACGACGACGAAGTGGACGCCGTGGCCCACCGCGTCCAGGCGGCGGTACTGCGCGAGGCGGTGCGCGTCGGTGATGACGAGGACGGCTTGCGAGTCTTCGAGGAGGTGCGTCAGTTCGGCGTCGCCCGCATGGGGGCTGACCGGTACGGCGACGAGGGCCGCGCGGGTGACGGCGAGGCAGCTCTCGACCGTCTCGACCCGGTTCCCGAGGTGGACGAGGACGCGCCGGCCGCGGCCGGCTCCGAGAGCGGCGAGGTGACCGGCGATCCTGCCCGTCGTCGTCGCCAGCTCCCCGTACGTGACGCTGCGCGTCCCGTCGGAATAGGCGACCCGGGCGGCGCGCTCGCGTGCGTGCTCCCGGAGGAGTTCCGAGATGGGCCTGAAAAGGCCGTCCCGCACACCGTGCTCCCCCATTGCATGTCCCCCGCATCCGATCGAACACATTGATCCAGACCAATGCTCTTACCGTGCGGGAGAAAGGTTTATGAATTTCTTTGGCTCCCCCGCTCGGTGGCCGATACTATGCGAACCGACAAGTGAGATCAACTTCAATAGTGGTGTTACCCAGGGCGACCCCTACCGACCCCTATAAACCCCTTAAGCAACCCCTGAAGCAGCCTATCGGGCAACCCCTATTCAGTAATCCGAGGAGTTTCCATGTCCCTTCCGATAATGGATGACGAGTTTCTGAGCAACCCCTATCCGGCCTTCGCCGGCCTCAGGGCGAAGGGGCCGGTGCACCGGATGCTGCTGCCCAGCGGCCTGCGGGTGTGGGCGGTGGTCAGCCACGAGGAGGCCCGGATCGCGATGACGCACCCCGCGCTGTCCAAGGACATCGACACCTCGGTCGAGCTGGGCTACTTCGACCGCGAGATGAGCGAGGGCGGCACGCCCCGGCTGGAGCACAGCTCGGTGGGCCGGCACATGCTCAACATGGACCCGCCGGGCCACACCCGGCTGCGCAAGCTGGTCAACAAGGCCCTGACGGCGCGCAGCGTGGAGCGGCTGCGGCCCACGATCGAGCGGATCAGCGCGGAGCTGCTCGACTCGGCCGAGAAGGCGGCCGCCGAGTCCGGCGACGGCGTGGTCGACCTGGTCGAGCACTACACGGCGGTCTTCCCGGTCAAGGTGCTCGGCGAGCTGCTGGGCATCACGGCCGAACACCTGCCGGTCCTGGTGGGGCTGACGGGCGCCATCATGTCGAACGACAACGAGAACGCCGGCGCGAACATGGCGAAGTTCGGGCAGCACATCGGGCAGATGATCCAGCACAAGCGCGCCGATCCGGGCGACGACCTCATCAGCGCGCTGGTGACCGCCCGCGACGACCAGGACCAGCTTTCCGACGTCGAACTGGTCTCGACGGTCTTCCTGCTGGTGGTGGCCGGCTACGAGACCACCGTGAACATGATCGGGCACGGCCTGCGGGCCCTGCTCAACCACCCGCGGCAGCTCGCGGCGGTCCGCGCGGACCCGGGCCTCATTCCGGCCGCCAACGAGGAATTCCTGCGCTACGAGGGCCCCGGCAACCGGGCGACCCTGCGCTACGCCACGGAGCCGCTGGAGCTGGGCGGGGTGACCGTCGGGGCCGGCGAGTACGTTTCGGTGCTGCTCGGGTCGGCCAACCGGGACGAGGCGAAGTTCACCTGCCCGCACCAGCTCGACGTCGCCCGGTCCACCAACGGCCACCTGGGATTCGGGCACGGAATCCACTACTGCGTCGGCGCACCGCTCGCCCGGGCGGAAATGGAAATCGCCCTGCGCGATATCCTGGCCCGCTTCCCGGACCTTTCCCTCGCCGTGCCGGATTCGGAATTGCGCTGGCGCAAGAGCTTTATGATGCAGGGCCTGGAAACGCTTCCGGTGCGCCTCCACCCGTAGTGGGGGAATGCAAAAGGAACGGGCCTGGGGGGGGGGGGGGGGGGGGGGGGGGGGGGGGGGGGGGGGGGGGGGGGGGGTGGGGGGGGTGGGGGGGGGGGGGGGGGGGGGTGGTGGGGGGGGAGGGGGGGGGGGGGGGGGGTGGGGGGGGGGGGGGGGGGGGGGGGTGTGGGGGGGGGGGGGGGGGTGGGGGGTGGG
>NZ_JBVJWV010000034.1:0-57102 GCF_055602105.1 Streptomyces sp. NPDC037421 | reverse complement strand
GCGGGGTAACGCCCCTTCTCCTCTCCCGCCCCCACGGGGGGAAGACAACCACCACACCCCCCCCCCCCCCCCCCCCCCCCCCCCCCCCCCCCCCCCCCCCCTCCTGCGTTCCGCCCCCGCTATCTGCCGAATTCCGCCTGGATGAAGTCGAATATCTCATCGGCGGAGGCGGTGCCCAGCGCCGCGGCGGCGGTCCCCGTGCCGCCCCCGCCGGCGCTCCCGCCGGGCGGCGTCGTCCCGAAGAGCGCCAGCAGGTCCGCCAGGCGCGCGGACACCTCGGCCCGGACCTCCTCGGAGTCCTGGGAGGCGGTCGCCCGAAGGGTGCCCTCCAGCCGGTCCAGTTCGCCGAACACCGCCGGTCGCGGCTCCTCGGCCGCCAGCAGGCCGTGCAGGTACGCGGCGAGCGCGGCCGGCGTCGGATAGTCGAAGACGAGCGTGGTGGGCAGGCGCAGTCCGGTGGCGGTGCCGAGGCGGTTGCGGAGCTGGACCGCCGTCAGCGAGTCGAGCCCCAGCTCCAGGAAGCCGCGGTCGGCCTCGACCTCCTGCGGCCCCGCGTGACCGAGGACGGTGGCGGCGTGGCCGCGCACCAGGTCGGACAGGATCCGGGTGCGCTCGTTCTCCGGGAGGCCGGCGAGCCGGTGCGCCAGTGAGGCCACGGGCGCCGCCTCGGCGGCGGCCCGGCGCACCGGTGCCGGAACCAGGGCGCGCAGCAGCCGGGGCACGTTCTCGCCGGCCGCCGACTGGGCGCGTACCGCCGCGAGGTCCACCCGCATCGGGACGAGCACCGCCTCGGGCGAGACGAGCGCGGCGTCGAAGAGGCCGAGGCCGTCGGCGGTCGTCAGGGCCTGGGCTCCGGCGCGTTCGATGCGGGCGAGTCCGGCCCCGTCGAGGTGTCCGGTCATGCCGCTGCGTTCGGCCCACAGGCCCCAGGCGAGGGACTGCGCGGGCAGGCCGAGGGAGCGCCGGTACTGGGCGAGGGCATCGACGTAGGCGTTGGCCGCCGCGTAGTTGCCCTGGCCGGGGGCGCCGAACAGGCTGGCGGCGGAGGAGAACAGGACGAACGCCGACAGGCCGAGGCCGGCGGTGAGATCGTGGAGGTTCCAGGCGGCGTCGGCCTTGGGGCGCAGGACCGCGTCGAAGCGTTCCGGGGTGAGGGATTCGACCACGCCGTCGTCCAGGACGCCGGCCGTGTGGACGACCGCGGTCAGCGGGTGCCCGGCCGGGATCGCGGCCAGCAGCCCGGCCAGGGCGTCCCGGTCGGCGACGTCGCAGGCGGCGACGGTCGTGGCGGCGCCCAGCTCGTTCAGTTCCGCCACCAGGTCTTCGGCGCCGCCGGAGCGGCTGGCCAGGAGGAGGTGGCGGACGCCGTGTTCCGTCACCAGGTGGCGGGCCACCGCGCGGCCCAGGGTTCCGGTGCCGCCGGTGACCAGGACGGTGCCGCCGGGGGCGAAGAGCGGCCCGTCGGCCGCGTCCGTGGCCGCGGTCGTGGCCGCCCTGGCCAGGCGCAGGGCGTGCACGGTGCCGCCGCGGACCGCGCTCTGGGGCTCGCCGGACGCCACGGCCCGGGCCAGGTCCTCGTGGTCGGCGGCCCCGGCGGTGCCGGCGCCCCGCTGCTCCAGGTCGATGAGCAGGAACCGCTCCGGGTGCTCCGACTGCGCCGAGCGCACCAGGCCCCACACGGCCGCCTGGACCAGGTCCGGGGCCCCGTCGCCCTCCCCCGTCGCCACCGCGCCCCGGGTGACCACGGCCAGCCGGGAGTCCTCGAAGCGGGCGTCGGCCAGCCACGACCGGAGCAGTGCGAGGGTGGCGGCGGTGGCGGAGCGCACTTCGGCGGCGCCCGCGGCGGGCGAGGCCAGCACGAGCGCCGGGACGGTGGTGAGCTCGGCGAGGTCCCCGATGCGCCGCGCCCCGGAGGCCGGGCCGGGGGTGGCCCGGCCCAGTACCGCCCAGGACCCGTCGGGGGCCGCCGGGAGCGCGGGGACCGGGGTCCAGTCGAGGCGGAACAGGGCGTCGCCGTGCCCGGGGCGGGCCCCGGCGAGCTGCTCCCGGTTCAGGGGCCGCAGCACCAGCGATCCGACGCCGGCCACCGGAAGGCCGGTCTGGTCGGTGAGTTCCAGGGAGACGGCCTCGTTCCCGGCGGGTGCGAGGGCGACCCGCAGCGCCCGGGCGCCGGTGGCGTGCAGGGTCACGTCGTGCCAGGCGAAGGGCATCCGCCCCTGGCCGATCCGACCGTCCCCGCCGTCCGGCGCGCCGAGCGGGATCGCGTGCAGGGCGGAGTCCGACAGGGCCGGGTGCAGTCCGAAGCCGGCCGCGCCGCCCTGCTGTTCCTCGGGCAGGCGGACCTCGGCGAAGACCTCGTCGCCCCGGCGCCACGCGGCGCGCAGGCCCCGGAAGGCGGGCCCGTACCCGAAGCCCGCCGCCGCGAACTCGGCGTAGAGGCCGCTCACGTCGACCGGGGTCGCGCCCTCGGGCGGCCACACCCCGAAGGCGGGGGCCGCGGGGGCGGTGTCCGGGGCGAGGTGCCCGCCGGCGTGGCGGGTCCACGGCTGCCCGGTCCCGGCCGGGTCGGCGCCCGCGCCGTCGGTACGGGCGTACACGGCCACCGGCCGGCGGCCCGCCCCGTCGGCCGCGCCGACGGTGAGCTGGACCTGGACGCCGCCGTGCTCGGGCAGCGGCAGCGGTGCCTCCAGCACCAGTTCCTCCACGCGTGCGCAGCCGAGCTGCCGGCCGGCGTGCAGGGCCAGCTCCAGGAACGCGGTGCCCGGCAGCAGGGCGTGGTCCAGCAGCGCGTGGTCGGCGAGCCAGGGGTGGGAGGTCAGCGACAGGCGGGTGGTGAAGAGGAACCCGTCGGTGTCGGGCAGCGGGACGGCGGCGCCGAGCAGCGGGTGTCCGGCGGAGCCGAGGCCGAGCGCGGTCGCGTCGCCGGCGGGGGCGAACGCCTCCGGCCAGTACCGGCTGCGCTGGAAGGCGTACGTGGGCAGGGCGGCGGGGTGCGGCAGCTGCCCGGCGTACGCCGCGTCCCAGTCCGCCTGCACGCCGTGGACGTGGGCGGCGGCGAGGGAGGTGAGGAAGCGTCCGGTGCCGCCGGCGTCCCGGCGCAGCGTCTCGCCCAGGAAGGCGTCGGTGCCGGTCTGTTCGAGGGTCTCGGCCAGTCCGACGCCCAGCACCGGGTGGGGGCTGATCTCCAGGAAGTGGGCGTAGCCGTCGGCGGCGAGGGCGCGGACGGCCTGCTCCAGCTGGACCGTCTGGCGCATGTTGCGGTACCAGTAGCCGGCGTCGAGTTCCTCGGTGTCCAGGAGGGTGCCGGTCACGGTGGAGTAGTAGGGGACGGCGGATTCGTCCGGGGCGACGGTGGCGAGGGCGTCGAGCATCCGTTCGCGCACCTCCTCGATGCGCGCCGAGTGCCCCGGGGTGTCCACGCCGGGGACCCGCCGGGCCCAGACGCCGTCGGCCGTCAGCTTCTCCAGCAGTTCCTCCAGGGCCGTGCGGTCGCCCGCGACGACCACGGAGGTCGGTCCGTTGACGGCGGCGAGGGAGAGCCGGCCGTCCCAGGCGGGCAGCAGGGCGGCGACCCGCTCGGCCGGCAGGGCGACCGAGGCCATCGCGCTGGTCCCCGACAGCTCCAGCAGGGCCTGACTGCGCAGTGCGACGATCCGGGCCCCGTCGGCCAGGGACAGCGCGCCGGCGACGACGGCCGCGGCGACCTCGCCCTGGCTGTGGCCGACCACGGCGGCCGGTTCGACGCCGCAGGCCCGCCAGAGTTCGGCGAGGGAGAGCATCACCGCGAACAGGGCGGGCTGCAGGACGTCCACGCGTTCCAGGGAGGGCGCGCCGTCGGCCGCCCGCAGGACGTCGGTCAGCGACCAGTCCACGTACGGGGCGAACGCGGCCTCGCACGCTTCGATGCGTTCGGCGAAGGCCGGTGAGCCGTCGAGGAGTTCGAGGGCCATGCCGGTCCACTGCGAGCCCTGGCCGGGGAAGACGAAGACCGGCCGGACGCCGGACGCCCGGGCCACACCGGTGATCAGACCGTCGGGGCGCCGTCCGTCGTCCTCGCCGGTGTCCGGGCCGGCGGCCAGCGCGTCCAGCTGCCGGAGGAAGCCGGGCCGGTCCGCGGCGAGGAGGACCGCTCGGTGTTCGAAGGCCGAGCGGGTGTGCAGGAGGGCGGCGGCCACGGCGTGCGGGTCCGGGGCGGGGTCGGCCCCGATCCGGTCCCGCAGCCGCTCGGCCTGCGCGCGCAGGGCGGGTCCGGTGCGGCCGGAGAGCGGCCAGGGGACGGGCGGGGCGGTGGCGCTCGCGCCGCGGGAGAAGGCGGCGGGGCGGGCGGCGGGCGCGGGTGCGTCCTCGCCGGGGGCCTCGGTGGCGGGGGCCGGGGCGGCCGGGGCGCCCTGCGCCGGGAGCGGGTCGGGGGCCTGTTCCAGGATGGCGTGGGCGTTGGTGCCGCTGATGCCGAAGGAGGACACGGCGGCGCGCCGGGGCCGCCCGGTCGCGGGCCACGGCCGGGCTTCGGCGAGCAGCTCCACCGCGCCGGAGGCCCAGTCGACGTGCGGGGTCGGCTCTTCGGCGTGCAGGGACTTGGGGAGTACGCCGTGGCGCATGGCCATGACCATCTTGATGACCCCGCCGGCTCCGGCGGCGGCCTGGGTGTGGCCGATGTTGGACTTGAGCGAGCCCAGCCACAGGGGCTGGTCGGCCGGCCTGTCCTGGCCGTAGGCCGCCAGCAGCGACTGCGCCTCGATGGGGTCGCCGAGCGAGGTGCCCGTGCCGTGGGCCTCGACCGCGTCGATCTGGTCGGCGGTCAGCCGGGCGTTGGCGAGGGCCTGCCCGATGACCCGTTGCTGCGAGGGGCCGTTGGGGGCGGTGAGGCCGTTGCTGGCGCCGTCCTGGTTGACGGCCGTGCCCCGGATCACCGCGAGCACCTCGTGGCCGTTGCGCCGGGCGTCCGAGAGCCGCTCCAGGAGGAGCATGCCGACGCCTTCCGACCAGCCCGTGCCGTCCGCGTGCGCGGAGAAGGGCTTGCAGCGGCCGTCGGGTGCGAGGGAGCGCTGGCGGCTGAACTCCACGAAGGAGGCGGGCGTGGACATCACCGTCGCGCCGCCGGTCATCGCGAGGGAGCACTCGCCGCGGCGCAGCGACTCGGCGGCCAGGTGCAGGGTCACCAGCGAGGACGAGCAGGCCGTGTCCACGGTGAGGGCGGGGCCCTCGAAGCCGAAGGTGTAGGCGATGCGGCCCGAGGCGATGCTGCCGGCGCTGCCGTTGATGACGTAGCCGGCCAGGTTCTCCCGGCCCTCCAGGAGGTTGGCGTAGTCGTGGTACATCACCGAGAGGAAGACTCCGGTGCGGCTGCCGCGCAGCGAGGCGGCGTCGATCCCGGCGCGTTCGACGACCTCCCAGGCGGTCTCCATCAGGAGGCGCTGCTGGGGGTCCATGGCGAGGGCCTCGCGCTGGTTGATCCCGAAGAACCCGGCGTCGAACTCGGCGACGCGGTCGATGAACCCGCCCTCGCGGGTGTACGTCGTACCGGGCCGCTCGGGGTCCGGGTCGTACAGCGCTTCGAGGTCCCAGCCGCGGTCGGCGGGGAAGGGGGAGATCGCGTCGACTCCCCCGTCGAGCAGCCGCCACAGGTCCTCCGGCGACGTCACGCCGCCGGGGAAGCGGCAGCCCATTCCCACGATGGCGATGGGCTCGTGGCCCGCCTCCTCGGCATCGTGGAGCTGCTGCTTGACGGAGCGCAGTTCGACGGTGGCCCGCTTCAGGTAGTCGCGGAGTTCTTGTTCGGTCGCCATCGGCATAGCCCTTTGTTGTCTGATGTCGGAAACAGCTACGGAGGGAGCCGCGCGTTCCGCACCGTCCGGGCCCCGCTCAGTGCGCGTCGGAGTCGGCCGTGGCGGACAGCAGCGACAGGCGGCTCGCGGTGCGGTTGACGTCGAGCGGCAGGGTCTCGCCCCGCAGTACGTCGTCGAGCGGTGCCTGTCCGACGAGGACGAGGCGTACGTCCCGGTCGCAGAGCACGTCGATCAGGTTGGCGAACCGCTGGGCCGCGTCCCGGTTCTCTCCGGCCAGGCGGGGCAGGCCGGAGAGCACCCAGACGGGGAAGCGGTCCGCCACCGCCAGGTAGTCGCCGGTCGAGTTCGGCTGGTCGCACAGGTCGTGGAAGTCGAACCAGACCAGGTCGCCGCGGACCGCCAGCGCGGGCACCGTGCGGCCGCCGCCGACCTCGACCGGCTGCCGCTCGGCGGCCTCGGGCAGGCTCAGGCCCCGCTCGGCGAGCTGCTCGCCGGTGCCGGGCCAGACGTACGCCCCGCGCTCGAACTCGGAGCGGGCCGCGCCGGATCCGTACTCGGCCCGGTAGTCGCGTCCGCCGCCGAGCTCGACCACGTCCATGGTCTCTTCGAGCATCTTGATCGTGGGCTCGAACATCTCGTGGAAGACCGGGTTGGGGAGCAGTCCGGCCGGAGGGTAGTTCGAGGTGGTGAGCAGGGTGATCTTCTGGTCGAGGATCGACCTGAGCACCCGGCCGATCAGCATCGCGTCACCGGCGTCGTGGACGTGGAACTCGTCGAAGACGAGGAAGCGGCAGTCGCCGAGGAGTTCGGTGACGGCGAGGTCGGTGACCCGGCGGTCGCCCCGGTGGCGGTAGTAGGCGGCGTGGAACTCGCGGAAGAAGTCGTGGAAGTGCAGCCGGCGCTTGTTCCGCAGCGGCACGGCCTCGTAGAAGGTGGTGGTCAGCCAGCTCTTGCCGCGGCCGACCGACCCCCACAGGTACACCCCGCGCGGTGGTGTGGCGCCGCGGCTGAACAGTCCCCGTCGGCGCGTCATGTCCGCGCCGAGTTCACCGAGCCTGAGGGCGGCCTGCCGCTGGGCGCCGTCCAGGACGAATCCGGCCTGCTGGGCGGCGCGTTCGAACTCCCGCATCAACTGATGATCACCAGTTTCCCGTTGGTATCGAATCCTGATGCGCACGAGCGATCAAGAGATGATCATCTTTCCCGACGCGTACGGTCCCCTCCAAGACTGGATCACCGCGGCCCCTCCCATCACCCTTGATCCGGGCGCGGCCACCCCTGTGTCCGGCCCGGGCACCCCTACGCGGCGGGCCCGGCCGGGGTGGTGGCGGATCAGTGGGTGAGGCCGCGCACGGCGCTGCGCAGGGCGGCGGCGACGAAGGCCTGGACCCGGTCCAGGTGCTCCTGGAAGGCGAAGTGGCCGCCGGTCAGCACCAGGCGGTCGAAGGGCCCGGTGGTGATCTCGGCCCACTCGGCGAGCGCGTCGACCGGCACGTAGGGGTCGCTGTCGCCGCCGATCGCGGTGACGGGGCAGCCGAAGGGCGGTGCGGGCCGGTACCGGTAGGCGTCGCAGAGCTCGAAGTCGGCGCGCAGCAGCGGCGAGACGAGGTCCAGGAGTTCGGGGTTGCGGAACACCTCGGCGGGGGTCCCGCCGGTCTTGCGCAGCCACTCGCGGAACTCGTTCTCGGGCAGTTCGTGCAGCGGGCTGCCCTCGGTGCGGGGCCGGCGGCCCGGCATGCCGCTGCCGGACATGAACATGCGGATGGGTTCGGGCAGGCCGGCGCCGACCAGGCGGTGGGTGAGCTCCAGGCCGAGCATCGAGCCCATGCTGTGGCCGAAGACCGCGTACGGCCGGTCCACGAGCGGGACGATCCGCGTCATCAGCGCGTCGAGCAGCGGCTCCACCCGGCGCAGCAGCGGCTCGCCGAACTCGGCACCCCGGCCGGGCAGTTCCACGGCGTGCACGTCGACGTCGGGCGCCAGCGCCCGGGGCCAGACGCGGTTGTAGGCCACGGCGCTGCCGCCGGCCCACGGAAGGCAGAACAGCCGTACGGGTGCGTCCGGGCACTCCACGTCCCAAGGCCGACGGACCACGGTTCCCCCAAGATCGCTCGCTCACACGTGTCGTCGCGCTCGACGTTAGGGCGGCGCACGCGCGGGCCACACCCCTGTCGGGGCCCCTGCCCACCCCTGTCGTACCCGGCCGGCGCCGTGGCCGGCCTGCGGCGGTGTCAGTCCTGCGGCCCCGCAGGGCCGGTGCGGGTGCCGGTGCCCGGTCCGGGGGCCGGGTGGCGGGGCGAGGACTTGCGGACGGATCCCGGCGCGGCGCGGTCCGGGCGTCCTCCGGCCCGTTCGGAGGAGGCCAGCTGCCAGGGGACGCTGGTGACCATGACGCCGGGCTGGAACAGCAGCCGGGCCTTGAGGCGCAGGGCGCTCTGGTTGTGCAGCAGGTTCTCCCACCACCGGCCCACCACGTACTCGGGGATGAACACCGCGACCACGTCGCGCGGGTGGTCGGCGCGGAACCGGTGGACGTACTCCAGGACCGGGCGGGTGATCTCCCGGTACGGGGAGTCGAGCAGCTCCAGCGGTACGGGCATGCCCGAGCGGTCCCATTCCCCGCGCAGCTCGGCGGCCGCGTCCGGGTCGACCGAGACCGAGACGGCCTGGAGGGTGTCGGGGCGCAGGGCGTGGGCGTACTCCACGGCCCGGAGGGTGGGCTTGTGCAGCTGCGAGACGAGGACGAGGACGTGGGTGCGGCCCGGGAGGGCGGCCACCGGCTTGTCGTCGTCGGGTTCCAGTTCCTCCGCCACCCGGTCGTAGTGGCGTCGGATGACCCGCATCAGCGCGTAGAGGCCGGCCATGGCCAGGCACACCAGCCAGGCGCCGCTGACGAACTTGGTCGCGAGGACGACGGCCAGCACCAGGGCGGTGATGCAGGCGCCGACGGCGTTGATGGCGCGCGCCCGGCGCATCGCGGAGCGGCCGCGGGCGTCGACGGCGCCGGGCAGCAGCCGGTTCCAGTGCCGGACCATGCCGATCTGGCTGATGGTGAAGGAGACGAACACGCCGACCGTGTAGAGCGGGATGAGCTGGGTGACGGCCGCGTCGTAGGCGTAGATGAGCAGCGCGGCCGCGGCGGCGAGGATGACGATGCCGTTGCTGAAGGCGAGGCGGTCGCCGCGGGTGTGCAGCTGGCGCGGCATGAAGCGGCTGCGGGCGAGGATCGAGCCGAGCACCGGGAAGCCGTTGAAGGCGGTGTTCGCGGCGAGGACGAGGATGATGCCGGTCATCACCGTGACGAAGTAGAACGCCGGTGAGAAGCCCTCGAAGACGGTCTTGGCGACCTGGGCGATCACCGGGTGGGGGACGCCGGCGTCCTGGCCGGTGACCGGGTCGACGAGGCGGCTGCCGTGCGTCGGGTCGGCGAACTTGGCGCCCGTCCGGTAGGCGAGGGCGGTCACCCCCACGAACATGGTGACGCCGAGGACGCCGAGGAGGACCAGGGTGGTCGCGGCGTTCTCGCCCTTGGGCCGGCGGAAGGCCGGGACGCCGTTGCTGATGGCCTCCACGCCGGTGAGCGCGGTGCAGCCGGAGGAGAAGGCACGCAGGACGAGGAAGGCGAGGGCGAACCCGGCGATGCCGGCGCTCTCTCCCTGGATGGTCAGGTCGGCGGTCTCCGCCCGGAGCTCGTCGCCGCCGAGCAGCCGCACCGCACCCCAGACGATCATGCCGAGCACGGCGAGCATGAAGGCGTACGTGGGGATCGCGAACGCGGCGCCCGACTCCCGGACGCCGCGCAGGTTCATCAGGGAGATCAGGACGACCACCGCGATCGCGGCCTCGACGCGGTGGTCCGCCAGCCAGGGGATGCTCGCGCCGAGGTTCTCCACGGCCGCCGACACCGATACGGCGACGGTCAGCACGTAGTCGCACAGCAGCGCGGCGGCCACGACCAGGCCGGAGCGTTCGCCGAGGTTGGTGTTGGCCACCTCGAAGTCGCCGCCGCCGCTGGTGTAGGCGCGGACGTTCTGCCGGTAGGAGGCGACGACGGTCAGCAGCACCACCACCACGACGCCGGCGATCCACGGGGTGTACTGGTACGCCGCTATCCCCGCCACGCCCAGGGTGAGCATGATCTCCTGCGGCGCGTAGGCCACGGAGGAGAGGGCGTCGCTGGCGAAGATCGGAAGGGCGATCCTCTTGGGCAGCAGTTGGCCGTGCTGCTGCTCGCTGCGCAGCGCGCGTCCCAGCAGAACCCGCTTGGTCAGGTCAGTAATGGTGGACACGTCGGCCGATGCTAGGCAGGGGCGGCGGCCGGCCCCCTCCCCTGCCGGCCCCTACGCGACCCCTACGCCGGGGAAGGCGCTTTCCAGGCTGTCGAACTGCAGGCTCATGGGCAGGTCCTGACGGCGTGAGATGCCGAGCTTGCGGTAGGCACGGGTGAGGTGCTGCTCGACGGTGCTCACGGTGACGTAGAGCTTCGCGGAGATCTCCCGGTTGGTGTAGCCGTACGCGGCGAGTGCGGCGACCCGCCGCTCGGACTCGCTGAGCTGCTCGGTCTCCGGGGTCTCCTCGGTGCTCTGGACGGGCGCGGTGCGCTGCTCGGTGCCGGTCTGGCCCGGCATGATCTGCGCGCACAGCGGCACGGCCCCGCAGTCGGCGGCCAGGTGCCAGGCCCTGCGGGTGACCATGCCGGCCCGGGTGCCCTCGCCGAGCAGCAGCAGGGCGCGGCCGAGGTCGGCGAGGGCCTTGGCCAGTTCCAGCCGGTCGCCGGAGCGGCTGAGTTCGTCGACGGCCCGGGTGAGCAGCTTGGGGCGCTGGCGCAGTTCGGAGGTGGCCGCGCGCAGCCGCAGGGAGACTCCGAGGACGCGGGGGCTGCGGACGCCGGAGGTGGCGAGCTGTTCCACGACGAAGCGCTCGGCCTGGCGGTGTTCGCCGAGCCGCAGCAGGGCCTCGGCGGCGTCGGTGCGCCAGGGGAGCTGGCGCGGCCGGTCCAGGCCCCAGCGCTGGGCGAGCCGGCCGGCGTCGAGGAACTCGCCGAGCGCCGCGCGGTGGCGGTGGGTGGCCAGGTAGTAGTGGCCGCGCGCCCTGAGGTAGTTGAGGGCGTAGACGCTCGAGAAGAGCTCCTCGGGCACGGGCATCTGGAGGCGGCGGGCCACGGCGTCGTAGCGGCCCATCGCGGTGAGGGCGGTGACGAGGGTGGCGACGGGGCCGAAGAGGAAGAGTCCGCCCCGGTCGGCGACGGCGTCCACGGCGGCGGAGGCCTCGCGTTCGGCGCCGGCGAGGTCGCCCAGGCGCAGCAGCGCCTCGGAGTGGACGAGCCCGAACACGGACTGCCAGCCGGGGGAGCCGGCGGGCTGGGTCTCGGCCTGGAGGCGCCGGCACCAGACGACGGCCCGGTCGGGGCGGTCGGCGTGCACCAGGGTGCGGACGGCCTGGACGATGGGGTCGAAGGTGGCGTGGGCCAGCGGGGTGCCCTTGAGGAGGCGTTCGGCGGCCTGTTCGTCGCCGGCGCTGTCGGGGTGGGTCCACAGGGCGGCGGAGGAGCGCAGTTCGGCGGTGCCGGTCCGGGCGGGGCCGCCCGGGTGGTCGCCGGGCGCGCCGGGTCCGGCGGCCGGGGCGGAGGCGCCCGCGGGGGCCGCTGCGGGGGGCAGTGCGAACAGTTCGCGCAGCGGGTCCTCGCGGGTGGTACGGGCGGCCGCGCGCGGGTCCGCCATGCGTTCGAGGGCCTCGGCCGCGTCCTCGATGCGGCCCTGGGCGACGAGCAGCCGGGCGAGCCGGCCGGCCGCGGCGGGGCCGAGGTCACCGCGGCGCAGGGCGGCGAGCGGGCCGTCCAGGTGGCGTTCGGCGGCGGCGGGGTGCTTGCGCCAGGTCACCGCGGCCAGCTGGAGGCCGATCTCCCAGCCGGTCTGCTCGTCGGCGCACAGGGTGCTGGCGAGTTCCAGGCAGGCGGCGGCGTGGTCGCACTGCTCGTCGTCGACGAGGACCTGGAGGGCGGCCTCGCGCAGGACCTGGACGGCCCAGTCACCGCGCGGCGCCTCCTCCGGCCCGGCGCCGGCCTCGGAGGCGGCGAGCAGGTGCGGGGCGACGGTGCCGGCGCGGGCGCCCGACTCGTGGAGCACCTGGGCGGCGCGGGTGCGCAGCAGGGCGAGTTCGTGCCGGGAGACTCCGTCGAGGACGGCGGCGGCCACGGCGGGATGGCGCAGGCGGCCGTCCTCGGTGAGGCCGGAGGCCTCCAGGGCGGCGGCCGCGCGGGCGGCGGCGGCGGAACCGGTGCCGGCGAGCCGGGCCGTCAGTTCGGGGGTGGCGTCGTCGCCGAGGACGGCGAGGGCCACGGCGAGCGTGCGGGAGTCCGCGCCGTCGCGGTGCAGGCAGGTCAGCGCGGCCTGGGTGAAGGGGCCGCGCGGTGCGGGTTCCGGCCACCGGTCGGCGGGGCCCCGTACGGGGCGGGGCCGTTCGTTGAGCAGGGCCCGCAGCAGCAGCGGGTTGCCGCCGGTGGCGCCGTGCAGCCAGGCGGTGTCGGCGGCGGTCGCGGGACGGCCCGTGTGGTCTTCCAGCAGGGCCGCGGTCCCCGGCTCGTCGAGCCGCCCGAGCAGGATCCGGGTGAAGCCGGGGTGGCGCAGGAACTCGGTGCGCGCGAGCGGGCTCTCGGCGTGCTCGTGGAGCGCGTCGGCCAGCACCAGCAGGAGCCGCTCGCCGCGTACGGCGCGGGCGACGTCCAGCAGCCGGTCGAGGGAGGCGGGGTCGGTGTGGTGGAGGTCGTCCACGCACACGACGACCGGGGTCCGGTCCGCGGCGGTGCGCAGCGCCTGGATGAGCTCGCGTCCGCCGAGCGGCTCCCGGCCGGCGGCTTCGGCCGGGAGGATGCCGGCGGGCAGCCCCGCGGTCAGCTGGCGCAGGACTCCGTAGGGGACGTCGCGCTCCTGGGGGGAGCCGGCGGCCCGGAGCACCAGGGCGCCGAGCCGCTCGGCCCTTTCGGCCATGTGCAGGAGCATTTCCGTCTTCCCGCAGCCCACCGCCCCTTCCAGGAGCACGACGCCCGCCGTTGCGGACGTACATGCCGTCAGCGCGCCTTCGAGCTGCGCGCACACGTCTTCCCTGCACATGAGCCTCATGGTCCGCCCCCTCCGCATTGCCTTGCCTCGAACCGCAGCAAACGATGCCTTGGGAACCGCTGGAGCTCACCGGCTCCGTGCCGGTCACTAGTTGCCGGGCAGGAAATGCGGCAGGAACGATCACGCCCTTTTCCGGGGCGACGGGGCCTGGGCGCTCTGCCGTGTGCTAGGTCAGGGCGGGTGTTCCCGTCTCCTCGGCGGCGGCGAGGACGACCCGCTCGGCCGGGGTGAAGGGGGGACCGTCCAGTTCGGTGAACGCGCCGGCCGCTCCCGCCTTGCGCAGGGCGGCGACCAGGTGCGGGGACTCCAGGCTGGCTACGGGCGCGGCGAGCGAGGTGACCTGCATGGCCGCCGCGTTGACGACCGGGTCGTACAGGGCGGCGGTGCCGAGCAGGTCGGCGAACTGCTGGGCGTCCTGCGGGCGCGGGGCGATCCGCGGGTCCTTGGCGTGGTTGCGGGTGCCGGGGTAGCAGATGTCCTGGGTGGTGGCGAGCAGCCACGGGTCGTCGACGACCTTGGCGACCGCGTGCCGGGCGGCGTCGGCCGTGCCGGCGCCCAGGCCGCCGCGGGTCAGGGCGGTGTCCAGCGCGCGGGCACTGAGGGCCGCGCAGCTCATGCCGTGCCCGTAGACGGGGTTGAAGGCGGCGAGGGCGTCGCCGAGCACCAGCAGGCCGTCGGGCCAGGCGGCGAGGCGCTCGTAGTAGCGGCGGCGGTTGACGGTGGAGCGGGATCCCTGGACGGGGCCGAGCGGTTCGGCGTGCTCCAGCAGGTCGGCGATGACCGGGTGGCGCAGGCTGCGCGCGAAGGGGATGAACTCCTCGTCCCCGGTGGGGGGTTCGGCGCCGCGGGTGCCGGCGAGGGTGACCAGCCAGCGGCCGCCCTCGATGGGGACGAGGGCGCCGTTGCGGCCGGGCTCGCCGGTGCCGGGGGCGGCGGCGACGTTCACCATCGGGAAGGTCTCGGCGCCGGCGGGGGCCCGGTAGACGCGGGTGGCGTAGGCGATGCCCGTGTCGACGACGTCCTCCTCGACCTCCGGCAGGCCCAGCTCGGGCAGCCACTTGAGGGTCTGGGAGGGGCGGCCGCCGGTGTCGACGACGAAGTCCGCGGCGAGCTCGCTCTCGTGGCCCTCGGCGTCGCGCAGGCGCACGCCGGTGACGCGGGCGGCGGAACCGGTGAGGCCGGTGACGCCGGTCTGCCGGCGCACCTCGATCCTGGGGTTCTTCAGCGCCTGCTCGCGGACCACCCAGTCGAGCAGCGCCCGGCTGGCGGTGATCATGAACTGGCTGCCGGGGAAGCGGGTCTGCCAGCCGTACGGGGTGAACCAGACGATGTCGCGCGGCAGGTAGAGGCGGTGGGCGCCCTGGTCGGCCAGTTCCTTGAGGGTGCCGGGCAGCAGGGACTCGATGGCGCGGGCGCCGCCGGACCACAGGAGGTGGGCGTGCCGTGCCTGGGGGACGCCCTTGCGCAGTTCCGGCCCCTCGGGGAACACGTCCCGTTCCACCACGGTGACGCGGTCCACGTGCCGCGCGAGCACCGTGGACGCCAGCATTCCGGCCAGGCCGCCACCGATTACCACGGCGCGTGTTTCTGCGGTCATGAGTGCGTGACCCTTCCATCCGTCAGACGCCTTGCGCACCGTCGAATTCGAATTCCCGGGAGCCGGTGCAGGCATTCCCGATCCCCGCGACGCTAGCACTCGCCCACAATGCCCTGAACCCCTACGAACCCCTATCAAACAAGGCGCCTATGGCGGGATCCGTGCGGCCGCCGCCACGATGGTCTGGCCTGCCGAAAGGAGAAGAATCCATGCTGGACGAGGCGGCGCTGAAAGACCTGATCCTGGAACACACGCGCCGGGTCAACGCGGGGGACGTCGAGGGGCTGCTGAAGCTGTACTCGCCGGACGTCCGCTTCGAGGACCCCGTGGGCGCCGGGGTGCAGCAGGGCCACGCGGCGCTGCGCGCGCACGCGACGGGTGCGGTGGCCAGCAACACGGTGGAGGTGCCGGGACCGCCGGTGGCGGCCCAGGACGGGCGCCACGCCGCTGTTCCGGTAACCGCCACGATGGACTACCTGCCGCTCGGGCCGATCCTGACGCGGCACGGCGTACTGCCGGCCCCGGCCGAACCCGCGCGGCAGCGGATGCTGTTCCGCTTCCTGATGGTGATCCGGGCCGGGGACGACGGGCTGATCGAGGACATGAAGGCCTACTGGGGGGCGAGCGACGTCTCCCTCGCCGACGCGGCTTAGGGGAGGAAGAGATGCTGGACGAGGCGGCTCGCAAGGAACTGGCGCTGGAGCACTGCCGTCGCATGAGCAGCGGCAACGTGGACCACATGCTGGAGCTGTACACGAAGGACGTGCGCTTCGAGGATCCGGTCGGTTCGGTTCCGATGATCGGGCACGACGAATTGCGCGTGCATTTCCAGAGGGCCGCGGAAGCGAAAACGGTGGATGTCGCCGGCGTTCCGGTGGCCGCGCAGGACGGCCTGCACGTGGCCATTCCGGTCTCGGTTTACATGAATTACCTTCCACTGGGCCCCGCACTGACGAAGCACGGATATCTGGACAAGCCCGCGGACCCGTTCCGCAAGCGCATCAAATTCGCGCTCACCAGCATCTTCCGGACCGGCTCGCACGGTCTGATCGAAGCGGTGTGGGTGTACTGGGGGAAGTCGGACCTGTCGCTGCTCGACCCCGGCCAGGAGTGACGCAGCGGCCCGCCCGCACGCGGAGGCCGTCCGCACCGGAGATCCCGGTGCGGACGGCCTCTGTGTGCGCCGGGTCGCGGCCCGGGCTCAGGCGGCCAGGTCGCGCCGTCCGAACAGGGCGGTGCCCGCCCACAGGAGCAGCACCGCCACGGCGGTCAGCAGCACCAGCGGCAGCGCCTCGGCATCCACCGCGGGCAGGGCCGGCAGGTGGCTGAACGGCGAGATGTCGCGCACCGCCTGGGGCAGCTTCAGCAGGGCCCCGAGCTGCCCGACGACCAGGCAGAGGGCGAGCGCCCCCCACGCGGCGCCGGAGGAGGCCGCCGGCGCCAGGCCGAACACCAGCACGACGACGCCTGCGAGCACCAGGACCGCGGGGGCCTGGACCAGCGCCGCCCCGGTCAGGTCCGCCACGCCCGCGCCGACGTCGCCCGCGGCGGCCCCGTAGGTGAGGCCCGCGGCCAGTCCGGCGACGAGCAGCAGGATGAGCGAGCCCACGACCGCGACGGCCACGTGGCCGGCCACCCAGCGGCCCCGCCCGATGGCGGTGGCCAGCAGGGACTCCAGCCGCCCGGAGGTCTCCTCGGCCCGCAGCCGCAGCAGCGCCTGCACGACGAAGCCCGCCGTGATCGCGCCGACCATGACCATCATCGAGGCGAAGAAGGTGTCCACGGGGGCGCCGCCCCCGCCGCCGATCTTGCCGAGGGTCTCGGTGAGGTCGGCGTTGTCCTTCAGGGCGTCCCCGGCCGACTTGCCCATGCCGCCGATCACCGCGCCGAGCACGGCGATGCCCACGGCCCAGCCGATCAGCGAGCCGCGGTGCAGGCGCCTGGCCAGCCCGTACGGGCCGAGCAGGCCGGGTGCGGCGGCGGCCGGACCCGGACGGTCCTCGAACAGGCCGGCGCCGAGGTCACGGCGCGCGGACAGGCGCAGCGCGACGGACGCCGCGGCGGCCGCGAACAGCAGCGGGACCACGAGGACCCACCAGTTGTCCTCGCCGAACGGGCTGGTCCGCTGGGCCCAGCCGATGGGCGACAGCCAGGACAGCCAGGAGCTTTCCACGACCGTGCCCGACGCCCGTACCTCTCCGCCGGCGTCGGCGATGCCGCGGATCAGGAAGGCGACGGCGATCACCGCACCGGCCAGCGAGTTGGCGCCCCGTGAGGTGCCGGACAGCTGGGCCGTGACGGCGGCCACGCCCGCGAAGGCGAGTCCGGTCGCGGCGACGGCCGCGGCGGCCACGAGCGAGCTGCCGATGGGCAGCCCGGCCAGCGGCAGCACGATGCCGAGGAAGATGAACAGGCCCACGTTGGCCTGGAGGGCCAGCAGCAGGGCCGCGGCGAGGCCCGCCTGCCGGCCCACGGGGGCCGCCCCGACGAGTTCGGCGCGGCCGCTCTCCTCGTTCTGGCGCGTGTGCCGCACGACGGCGAAGGTGCTCATCAGGCCGGCCAGGACGCACAGGAACGTCAGGACCTGCACCATGGCGAGCGCGCCCTCGCTGGTGCCGACGGGCGCGCCGCGGGTGAGCAGCAGGGCCGGGTTGTCGGTGAGCAGCTTGACCGCGTCGGTCCGGGCGGCCTCGTCGGCGTAGGTCTTGCCGACGCTGCCCGCCGCGCTGTAGGCGAGTGCCGCGGTGCCGTAGAGCCACACGGACAGCTGGATGCGGTCCCTGCGCAGCGCGAGTTTGAGCAGTGGCTGGGTGTTCGCGTACTCGCTCATCGCGCGCCCGCTCCTGCCTTGGCGCGCCGCCCGGTCTTCTGCTCGCCGATCTCCTCCACGTGGTCGCCGTAGTGGCGCAGGAAGAGCTCTTCGAGGGTGGGCGGGGTGCTGGTGAGCGCGCGAACGCCGAAGGAGGCCACGTGCGAGAGCACGGTGTCGAGGTTGCCGTTGTCCACGTCGAAGCGGACGTGATTGCCTTCGGCCTGCACGTTGTGGACGCCCGCGAGCGCCTCGACGCCGGTGACGGTGCGCTCCGACTCGACGGAGAGGGCGGTACGGGTGAGGTGGCGCAGCTCCGTGAGGGTGCCCGTCTCGACCGTGTGGCCCTTGCGGATGATGCTGACGCGGTCGCACAGGGCCTCGACCTCGCCGAGGATGTGGCTGGAGAGCAGGACGGTGCGGCCCTGCCGCTTGACCTCCTTGACGCTGTCCTGGAAGACGGCCTCCATCAGCGGGTCGAGACCGCTGGTGGGCTCGTCGAGGATGAGGAGTTCGGCGTCGGAGGCGAAGGCGGCCACGAGGGCGACCTTCTGCCGGTTGCCCTTGGAGTAGGTGCGGCACTTCTTGGTCGGGTCGAGCTGGAAGCGTTCGATCAGCTCGGTCCGGCGGGCCTGGTCGATGCCTCCGCGCAGGGCGCCGAGGGTGTCGATGGCCTCCCCGCCGGAGAGGTTGCGCCACAGGCTCACGTCGCCGGGGACGTAGGCCAGCCTGCGGTGGATCTCCACCGCGTCGGCCCAGGGGTCCTTCCCGAGCAGGGAGGCCTGTCCGCCGTCCAGCCTCAGCAGGCCCAGCAGGGCCCGGATGGTGGTGGACTTGCCGGCCCCGTTGGGGCCGAGGAAGCCGTGCACCTCGCCCGTGCGGACCGTCAGGTCGAGTCCGTCGAGTGCCCGGAACTTCCCGAAGTTCTTGGTCAGTCCTGTTGCGGCGATTGCGTTCTCGCTCAGCGCCACCGCACACCACCTTTCACGATGTCGTGTTCATCGGAGTCGTCGTCCGTGCGACTCCCGAAGACGACGGCACCGCGGCCAGGTTGCGGCCCGGACCAGCATTCCGCCGATCCCCTTTCCGGAGCAATGTCAGGGCGTGCCCATGGCCGGATTCAGGGGTGCGTAAGGGTTCCGGATAGGGGTTGCCCCGCGGACCCGGCGGGCGGCGGGCACGCGGAAGGGGCCCGGGAGCCGATCGGCTCCCGGGCCCCTCTCGGGCCTAATTGATCGTCAGAAGGTGTAGCGCAGAACGCGGTTGTACTTCCGCAACACCGGTATCACGTTCATGGCCTTGCACATCATCCGCGAGGTCCACGGCATGTGCGACACGTACGGCGAGTCGGTGAAGGTCCACTCCAGTTTGTGCTCGATCCGCGGGTCCCACTGCTCCAGCGTCTTCGGGTCCTCCAGGCCCCAGATGAAGCGCTGGCCGGTCGCCTTGACCGTCCAGTGCTTGTTCATCGCCTTCACCGAGAACGGCGTGTAGGCGTCGAACAGCAGCTCGCCCTCGGGGAACCGGCCGACGATCCGGGTGACGAGGTCGCGCACCTGCTCCTCGGTGAAGTACACCAGGACGCCCTCGGCGACGACGAGCACCGGCCGGTCGGCGGGGATCCCGTCCAGCCAGTCCGGGTCGAGGGCCGAGGCGCCGATGACGTGGTGGTGGTCCCGCTCCGGGAACAGGTCGCGGTAGATCTGCGCGATCTCCGGCAGGTCCAGGTCGTACCACTCGACGTCGTCGGAGGGCTCGATGCGGAAGACGCGGCCGTCGAGGCCGGCGCCGAGGTGGAGCACGACGGAGCGCGGGTTGCGGCTCAGGAAGTCCTGCACCCAGCGGTCCACCTCCTTGCCGCGGATGGCGAGGGAGATCGCGTCGTCGTCGCGCATCTTGAGCTGGACCTTCAGCTCGTCGTAGTCCTCGATGGACTCGACCGCCTGGACCGCGAGGCGGTCGCCCAGGATCGGGCGCCCCGACTTGGCGTCATGGGCCCGTGAGTAGAGGGCGACGAGGAGGTTTCTCGTGGCCGCGCTGAACTGCACCTTGGTCTGCATGGGGACACCCATCTCGGTTCGTCGGTCGATCGGTACGGCCGCGGCCGGCGCGCGCGGGCGTCAGCGCCCCGCCGGCACCGCGGTGAAGGCCGCGAGGTCCTCGATGACCGCCCGGGTCACACCGGCCTGCTGCGGGGTCAGGTAGAAGTGCCCGCCGGGGAAGCTGCGCAGGCTGAACTCGCCGCTGGTCAGCTCCCGCCACTCCATCGCCTCGGCGACGCTCACGCGCGGGTCCGACTCGCCCGTGAGGACGCTGACCGGGCACTTCAGGGCCGGTCCCGGCCCGTCGGGGCGGTAGCGGTAGGTCTCGATGGCCTTGTAGTCGCTGCGGATCGCCGGCAGGACCATGCGCAGCAGCTCCTCGTCGGCCAGCAGGCCCGCGTCGGTGCCGCTGAGGGCCCGGATCTCGGCGATCAGCGCGTCGTCGCCGCGCGTGTGGACGTTCTCCTCGCGCCGGACGGTCGGCGAGCGCCGGCCGGACGCGATCAGGCCGGCCAGCGGGACGCCCTCGCGCTCGAACCTGCGAGCGAGCTCGAAGGAGAGCACCGCGCCCATGCTGTGCCCGAACAGCACCAGCGGCTTGTCGGTCCAGGGCAGCAGGGCCCGGTGGATCTGCTCCACCAGCGCGGCCACGTCGTCCAGGGGCGGTTCGGCCCGGCGGTCCTGGCGGCCGGGGTACTGCACGGCCAGTACCTCGGCGTGCCCGGCCAGCTCCTTGGAGAAGGGGAAGAAGAAGGACGCGCTGCCACCGGCGTGCGGCAGCAGCACCAGGCGGTGGTGGGCTTCCGGCGTGGGGTGGAAGCGCCGGATCCACAGGTCGCTGTGCTCGTCGGGGGTGCTCATCTCCGTACCTCTCCTCGGTCGTGGTCGCCTGTCGGGTGCGCCGGGGCTCCGGCGGCGCGGTGGGGTGGCTCAGACGCCGATGTCGCTCATGCCCCAGAACACGCGCATGTCCTCGATCAGGCCGTCGGCGTTGATGGTGAAGACGTCCACCGCGTTGATGTTGGTGCGGGTGCGGTTCGGGTCGAGGATGTTGGTCATCGTGGCGGCGACCGGAACGGCGACCTGCTTGCCGTCCTGGCCGACGGAGGCGTGGCCGGGGGCGACGGTGACCTCGGCGGCGATGTTGCTGTGGAAGTACTCGCGCTGGGCGGCGCGGCCGACCCGGGGCTCACGGCCGACCGGGTCCTCGATCCGGGCGTCCTCGGTGAAGTGGGTGAGGATGGCGTCGATGTCGCCCTCGTTCACCTTGCGGAAGTACTCCGCGACGATCTCCTTGCGCTTCTGCTCGTCCAGCATGGGGGGTCCTCCACGGTCGTGATCGATGTAGGTACGCGGGCGTGACCGTAGACGCGTGGCTTAAAGCCGCGCTTAAGACGCCGGGCGGGCGGGTCCGGACACGCGTCCACCCCCGGTCGTCAGGGCCGGGGGTGGACGGGTATCAGGGGTGTGCGCGGGTGCCTCAGCCGAAGATCCAGAACCGTTCGCGCTGGAAGGGGTAGGTCGGCAGGTCCACGCCGTGGGCTCCGCTGCCCTCGAACACCGCAGCCCAGTCGACCGGCTCGCCGGCGCTGTGGAAGGCCGCGGCCAGGGCCAGCGGCTCACCGGCCGCCGGGTCCGGGGAAGGGGCGGGGGCCGGGGCGGCGGCCAGGGCCTCGGCGAGGCCCTCGGTCCAGTCCTCGCCGAGCGGTTCGCCGGAGCCGGCGTCCAGGAGGGCGATTTCCGGCCGTGCGGCCCCCGTCACCCGGGGCCGTCCTCCGTCCGCGAGGACGGCCAGCGCCTCGACGGCCTGCTCCAGGGTGAGCGCGCCCGCCACGTGCGCGGCGGCGAGCCGGCCGGGGCCGGACACCAGCAGCGCCTGCGGGGCCAGGCCCCAGCTCTCGTACAGCCGGAACAGGGCCACCTCCTCGGCGAAGGCCTCGGCCACCGCCGGGAAGGGTGCTGCCAGCCGGACGTCGAGGTGCGCGCGTACGGCGTCCCAGGCGTCGGCGAAGACGGGCCGGGCGGCGTAGAGGGCGTCCGCGAGGCCGCGTACGGCCCCGGTGAACGCGATCCGCGCGGTGCCTTCCGTGACGGCGCGGGGGTGTTCCTCGCCCCGCTCCACGGCGGCCAGCGCCGCGCGGAGCTCCTCGCGGCCGGCGGCGAGCAGCACCGCGCGGTGTTCGAAGGCGGCCCGGCCGGTGGCCAGGGTGAAGCCGACGTCGGCGGGGTCGAGGGCGGGGTCCTCGGCGAGTGCGGCGCCGACGCGTGCCGCCTGGGCCCGGAGCGCCTGCGGGGTGCGGCCGGACAGCGGGACCGCGACGGTGCCCGGGGCGGTACGGGCCGGGCCGGCGGGGGCCGGCTCCGGGGCGGGCGGCGCTTCGAGGATCAGGTGGACCTGGGTGCCGCTGGCGCCGAGCGAGGAGACGCCGGCCCGGCGCGGGCGGCCGGTCTCCGGCCACGGGGTGGGCTCGGTGACCAGGCGGACGGCGCCCGCCGACCAGTCCACGCGGCTCGTGGGCTCCTTGACGTTCAGCATCTGCGGGAGCAGCGCGTGGCGCAGGGACAGCACCGTCTTGATGACGCCGGTGACGCCGGAGGCGGACTGCGGGTGGCCGATGTTGGACTTGACGGTCGACAGCAGCAGCGGCCGGTCGGCGGGGCGGTCCTGGCCGTACGTCGCCAGCAGGGCCTCCGCCTCGATGGCGTCGCCGAGCGGGGTTCCGGTGCCGTGGCCCTCGACCGCGTCCACATCCCGGGCGCTCAGGCCGGCGTCGGCCAGGGCCTGCCGGATGAGGCGCTGCTGGGAGATGCCGCTGGGGGCGGTGAGGCCGTTGCCGGCGCCGTGGTGGTTGACGGCGGAGCCCCGTACGACGGCCAGCACCGGGTGGCCCAGGCGCCGCGCCCGGGAGAGGCGTTCGACGAGCACCATGCCGGCGCCCTCGCCCCAGCCGGTGCCGTCGGCGTCCTCGGAGAACGGCTTGCAGCGGCCGTCGGCGGCGGCGCCGCCCATGTGGTGCCAGGCGACCGGGGCGGACAGGACGGTGACGCCGCCCGCGAGGGACATCGCGCACTCGCCGCGCCGGACCGACTGCACGGCCAGGTGCAGGGCGACGCCGGACGAGGAGCAGCCGGTGTCGACGGTGAGGGTCGGGCCGTGGATGTCGAGGGCGTAGGCGACCCGCCCGGAGGCGATGGCCGGAGCGATGCCGCTGCCGAAGTGCGGTTCGCTCTCCTCGGGGATCCGCTCCGTCGGCAGGAATCCCTGGTAGCCGACGCCGATGTAGAGGCCGATCTGCTCGTCGGTGAGGCCGCGGGGGTCGACGCCGGCACGCTCGAACGCCTCCCAGGCGGTTTCGAGCAGGATCCGCTGCTGGGGGTCCATGACCAGGGCCTCGGCCTCGGTGATCCCGAAGAAGGAGGCGTCGAACTCTCCGATGCCGCGCAGCAGTCCGGCCTGGCTGAGGGTCTTGACGGCCTGGAAGCCGTCCTCGCCGCCGCCCTCGGCCGCGCCTTCGCCGGGGAGGTCCGCGATCCGCCAGCCGCGGTCGCGCGGCAGGTCCCCGACGAGGTCCTCGCCCTCGGAGACCGCCTGCCACAGCTGTTCGGGGGTCTCTATGCCGCCGGGGAGGCGGCAGCTCATGCCGACGATGACGACCGGGTCGTCGTCCTCGGCGGCACCGTGTCCGGTGGCGGGCGCGGCCGTCTCCTGCTCGCCGGTGCCCAGGAGTTCGGCGCCGAGGAAGCGGGCGAGGGCGACCGGGCTCGGGTGGTCGTAGACCAGGGTCGCCGGCAGGGTCAGTCCGGTCGCGGCGGTGAGCCGGTTGCGCAGTTCGACGACGGTGAGCGAGTCGAAGCCGAGTTCCTTGAAGGCCCGGCCCGCTTCGACGGCCTCGCCCGAGGCGTGGCCGAGCACGGCGGCCGCCTGGGCCCGTACGAGGTCGGTCAGCAGGGTGGTGCGCTCGCCCGGGGAGGCCGCGCGCAGGCTGCGGACCAGGTCGGAGGAGGACTCGTCCACGGGCTGGGGCGCGGCGGGCGCGGCCTGCGGCACGAGGTCGGTGAGCAGGGCGCTGGGGCGCTCGGAGGTGAAGCCGGGCGCGAAGCGGGACCAGTCGACGTCGGCGACGGCGACGAAGGCCTCGTCGTGTTCGACGGCCTGGACCATGGCGTTCAGGGCGGCCTGCGGATCCATTTCGAGGACGCCGCGGCGGCGCATGTACTCCTGCGCCCCCTCCAGTTCCATCATGCCGCCGCCGCCCCAGGCGCCCCAGGCGAGGGAGGTGGCGGTCAGGCCGCGGGCCCTGCGCCGTTCGGCGAGCGCGTCGAGGTAGGCGTTGGCGGAGGCGTAGGCGGTGTGCCGGGCGGCGCCCCACACTCCGGAGTTGGAGGAGAAGAGGACGAAGGCGTCGAGGGCGGTGCCGTCGAGGAGGGCGTCGAGGTGGTCGGCTCCGGCCACCTTGGCGGCCGACAGCTGTTCGAACTCCGCGGCCGTGGTCTCGGAGCCGAGGGTGTACTGCGGCACGCCGACGGCGTGGACGACGGCGGTCAGGGGCTGACCGGCGGGGATCGCGTCGAGGACCGCCTTGAGCTGGTCGCGGTCGGAGACGTCGCAGGCGGCGAGCGTCACGTCCGCGCCCAGGGCCCGGAGTTCGGCGGCGAGTTCCGCCGCCCCGGGTGCGTCGGCGCCGCGCCGGCTGGTGAGGACGAGGCGGGCGGCGCCGGTGGCGGCGAGGCGGCGGGCGACTCGGGCGCCGACGCCTCCGGTGCCGCCGGTGACCAGGACGGTCCCGGACGGCTCCCAGCGGCGGACCGGCTCGCGGTCGCCGAGCGGGGCGCGCACCAGGCGGCGGCCGAGGACGCCGCTGGTGCGCACGGCGACCTGGTCCTCGTCGCCGTAGCCGCCGGCCAGGACCTTGGCGAGCCGGTCGAGCGCGCGCTGGTCCAGGGCCGGCGGCAGGTCGACGAGGCCGCCCCAGCTGCCGGGCTGTTCGAGGGCGATGACCCGGCCGAGGCCCCAGACGCGGGCCTGTGCCGGTACGGCGGGGGCGTCGGCGCGGCCGGCGGCGACGGCTCCCTGGGTGGCGGCCCAGTGCCGGGCGGTGATCCCGGCGTCGGCCAGGGCCTGGACGAGGACGTGGGTGCCGGTGGCGCCGGCCGCCCCGTCGAGGCCGAGGAGGGAGAGGACGCCGCCGAGGCCGGGCAGGGCGGCGGTGGCCTCGCCGAGCCGGACCGTGAGGGCCGGGCGGTCGGCGGTGGCGGGGTCGGTCTCGAGGACGACGGTCTCGACGCCGTGTGCCGCGAGGCCGGCGGCGACCGTACCGGCCACGCCGGTGGCGGCGGGCGGGGTGACGATCAGCCAGGTGCCGGCCGGGGCGGACGTGGCGGGGGCCGCGGTCAGCGGGGTCCAGGCGGCCTTGTAGCGCCAGGAGTCGAGGGTGGAGCGGGCCTGCTGTCCGCGCCGCCAGGTGGCGAGGGCGGGCAGCAGCTCACCGAGGGCCCGGCGCTCTTCGAGGGCGAGGGTGCCGGCCAGGGCCTCCAGGTCCTCGGCCTCGACGGCCGCCCAGAACCGGGCCTCGGTCTCGTCGGCGGTGGCGGGGCCGGTGGTGGGCGTCTCGGGCCGGACGGGGGCGGGCTTGAGCCAGTAACTCTGGCGCTGGAAGGCGTACGTGGGCAGGGCGACGGTGGCGGCGTCCCGGCCGGTGAGGACGGAGGTCCAGTCGACGTCGACGCCGCGGGTCCAGGCGGTGGCGAGGGAGGTGGTGAACCGGGCCAGACCGCCCTCGCCACGGCGCAGCGTGCCCGTCGCCAGGATCTCCGCGCCCGCCGCTTCGGCCGTCTCCACCAGCCCGTACGTGAGGACCGGGTGCGCGCTCGACTCCACGAAGGCCCGGAAGCCGTCGGCGAGGAGGGAACGGACGACCGGCTCGAAGGAGACGGGCTGCCGGCAGTTCTCGTACCAGTAGGCGGCCGTCAGCTCGGAGCCCTCCAGGACCTCGCCGGTGACGGTGGAATACAGCGGGACCGAACCCGTCCGGGGCTCCACGAAGCCCAGCAGGTCCAGGACCCGCTCCCGGAGGCGGTCGACCTGCGCGCAGTGGGAGGCCACCGTCGACGGCACGATCTTCGCCCGCACCCCCTCGGCCTCCAGGGTGGCGACGAGTTCCTCCAGCGGGGCCACCTCACCGGCCACCGTCACCGCGCGCGGACCGTTGATCCCGGCGATGGACAGGACGTCCCCGTACGGGGCGATGCGCGACTCGGCCTCGGCGCGCGACAGGGAGACGGAGGCGACGGCGCCGTTGCCGACGAGCTCGTCGGCGAACAGCTGCGAGCGGAGCACGACGACCCGGGCCGCGTCCTCCAGCGACAGCGCACCCGACACGGCCGCGGCCGCGATCTCACCCTGCGAGTGACCCACGACCGCGTCCGGCACCACACCCGCCGCCCGCCACAGCTCGGCCAGGGAGACCATCACCGCGAACAGGACCGGCTGGAGCACCTCGATCCGGGTCAGGCCGTCCCCGTCCCCGCGCAGCACCTCCTCCACCGACCAGTCGACATGCGCCTCCACGGCCGCCGCGACCTCCGCGAACCGGGCCGCGAACACCGGCGACGAGTCCAGGAGTTCGACACCCATCCCGGCCCACTGCGAACCCTGGCCCGGGAAGACGAACACCGTCTTGCCGCCCGCGTCCGCCACACCCGCCGCGACGGGCGCGTCGAGCGCGGAGAGGAGCTCCTCGCGGGTGGAACCGAGCACCACGGCCCGGTGGTCGAAGGCCGAGCGGGTGGCGGCCAGCGAGAGCGCCACGTCCTCGGGCCGCGGCGCGGCATCGGACCGGACGAACCGCCGCAGGCGGGCGGTCTGCGCGGTCAGCGCCGCCGCCCCCTTGCCGGACAGCACCCACGGGAGCGGTCCGCCGGTGCCCACGCCCGGGGCGGCGGCCGGCTCCTCCTGCCGCCCGGGGGCGGCGGGGGCCTCGGGGGCCGCTTCCAGGATGGCGTGCGCGTTGGTGCCGCTGAGGCCGAAGGAGGACACGGCGGCCCGGCGCGGGTGGTCGGTCTCGGGCCAGGACCGGGACTCCAGCAGGAGTTCGACGTCGCCGGCCGCCCAGTCGATGTGCGGGGAGGGCGCGTCCACGTGCAGGGTCTTGGGGAGCACCCCGTGGCGCAGCGACATGACGGTCTTGATGATGCCGCCGACGCCGGCCGCCGCCTGGGTGTGCCCGATGTTGGACTTGATCGAGCCGAGCCACAGCGGCCGGCCCTCGGGCCGGCCGCGCCCGTAGGTGGCGAGCAGGGCGTTGGCCTCGATGGGGTCTCCGAGGGTGGTGCCCGTGCCGTGCGCCTCGACCGCGTCGACCTGGTCGGGGGTGAGCCGGGCGTTGGCGAGCGCGGCCCGGATGACACGCTGCTGGGCCTTGCCGCTGGGGGCGGTGAGGCCGTTGCTGGCGCCGTCCTGGTTGATGGCGGAGCCCCGGATGACGGCGAGCACCTCGTGGCCGTTGCGGCGCGCGTCGGAGAGCTTCTCCAGCAGGACCAGGCCGACGCCCTCGGAGAAGGAGGTCCCGTCGGCGCCGGCCGCGAACGCCTTGCAGCGGCCGCTGAACGCCATGACCCCCTGGGCGCTGAAGCCCACGAACAGGCCGGGGGACGCCATCACGGTGACCCCGCCGGCCAGGGCGAGCGAGCACTCGCCCTGGCGCAGCGCCTGGGCCGCGAGGTGCACGGCGACCAGGGAGGAGGAGCACGCGGTGTCGATGGTGACCGCGGGGCCCTCGAAGCCGTACGTGTAGGAGAGCCGGCCGGAGATCACACTGGCCACGGAGCCGGTGACGAGGTGCCCCTCGGCGCCCTCGGCCTCGTCGCCGAGGCTCTGGGCGTACGAGGGCTGGGAGGCGCCGATGTAGACGCCGGTCTGGGTGCCCTTGAGCCGGACCGGGTCGATGCCGGCCCGCTCCAGCGCCTCCCACGAGGCCTCCAGCAGCAGCCGCTGCTGCGGGTCCATGGCGAGGGCCTCGCGCGGCGAGATCCCGAAGAACGCGGCGTCGAACTCGTCGACGTCGGGGACGAACGCTGCTTCGCGCACCGTTCCCGTGTCGCCGAGGTCCCAGCCGCGGTTGTCGGGAAAGCCGGAGACGGCGTCCCCCTCCTTGGCGACGAACTCCCAGAGGTCTTCGGGGGATTCGATGCCGCCGGGGAAGCGGCAGCTCATGGCGACGACCGCGATGGGCTCGTGCGCGGCGTCCACCAGGTGCTGGTTCTGCCGGCGCAGCCGTTCCGTCTCCGTCAGCGACGCCCGCAGCGCTTCGACGACCTTTTCCGAGGGGGTGCTCATGGATGTGATCTCCGGATCTCGTCTTCGCGTATCAGTGGTTGTCGCCGTCCAGGGCCAGGGACACGAGATCGTCGAGGTCCATCGTGGCGATCGAGTCCTCCCGTGCCCCGGTGTGGTCGGACGTGGGCGGTTCGGCCGCCGGGCTGCCGGCCAGCCGCAGCAGCGTGTCGAGGACGCCCGCTTCGCTCAGCCGGGCCAGCGGGAGGGTGGCCAGGGCCCGCCGCAGGTGTGCCTCGTCGACCGGTGCGCCCGTGCCCGTCGCGCCCGCCCCGGTGTCCGTCTCCGCGGTCTCCGGGGCGAGTTCGTCCCGCAGGTGGTCCGCGAGTTCGACCGGGGTGGGGTGGTCGAAGACGATGGTCGCGGGCAGCCGCAGTCCGGTGGCCGCGCCGAGCCGGTTGCGCAGTTCGACGGCGGTCAGCGAGTCGAAGCCGAGCTCCTTGAAGGCCCGGTCGGCCTCGATGGAGCCGGGATTGGCGTGGCCGAGGACGGCCGCCACGTTGGTCCGTACGAGGTCCAGCAGCACGCCCAGGCGGCGCTCGGCGGAGAGCCCGGCGAGCTTGCGGGTGAGCGCGGAGCCGTCCGGTTCCGCCGTGTCGGCGGTTCCCGCGGCCCGGCGCACCGGGGTGCGGACCAGGGAGCGGTACAGCGCGGGCAGGCCCGCCCCGCCGGCGGAGTCGCGCAGCGCGGCCGGGTCGAGCCGGACGGGGACGCTCAGTGCCTCGTCCTGGTCCACGGCCGCGTCGAACAGGGCGAGGCCCTGCTCCGCGGTGAGCGGGGTGACGCCGCCGCGGCTGAACCGGGCCAGGTCGGTGTCGTCGAGGCCGGCCGTGAGCTCGCTGGTCTGGTGCCACATGCCCCAGGCGAGGGAGGTGGCGGGCAGGCCCTGGGCCCGGCGGTGGTGGGCGAGCGCGTCCAGGTAGGTGTTGGCGGCGGCGTAGTTGGCCTGGCCTGAGTTCCCGGTCACGCCCGCGGCCGAGGAGTAGAGCACGAACCGGCGCAGGTCCAGATCGCGGGTGAGCTCGTGGAGGTTCCACGCGGCGTCCACCTTGGGCCGCATGGCGCGCTCCATGCGTGCCGGGGTGAGCGAGGCGAAGACGCCGTCGTCGACGACCCCGGCCGCGTGCACCACGCCGGTCAGCGGCCGGTCGGCCGGGACGGCCGCGAGGAGGGCGGCCAGCGCGTCGCGGTCGGCGGCGTCGCACGCCACCACCTCGGCCGTGCCGCCCAACTCGGCTATCTCCGCGACCAGTTCGGCCGCACCGGGGGCGTCCTGGCCACGCCGTCCGGCGAGCAGCAGGTGCCGTACGCCGTGCGTGGTGACCAGGTGCTTGGCGAGGAGCGCGCCCAGGGTGCCCGTGCCGCCGGTGACCAGGACCGTGCCATCGGGGTCCCAGCCCTGCGGGACCGTCAGGACGATCTTGCCGGTGTGCTTGGCCTGGCTCATGAAGCGGAAGGCCTCCGGCGCACGCCGGATGTCCCAGGTGCGGGTGGGCAGCGGCCGCAGCCCGTCCGTCTCGAACAGGCCCGCCAGTTCGGTGAGCATCGCGGCGGTGCGCTGCGGACCGGCCTCGGCCAGGTCGAAGCGGCGGTAGTGGACGCCCGGGTGGTCCAGGGCGACCCGTCCGGCGTCGCGGACGTCGGTGGCGCCGAGCTCGACGAAGCGGCCGCCGCGCGGCAGCAGCCGCAGCGAGGCGTCGACCAGTTCCCCGGCCAGGCAGTCCAGGACCACGTCCATGCCCTCGCCGCCGGTGGCGGCGCAGAAGCGCTCCTCGAAGGAGGCGTCGCGGGAGGAGGCGATGTGGGCGTCGTCGAGACCGGCCGCGCGCAGCGCGTCCCACTTGCCCTCACTGGCCGTGCCGAACACCTCGGCACCCAGGTGCCGGGCGATCTGCACCGCAGCCGAACCCACACCGCCCGCGGCGGCATGGACCAGGATCCGCTCCCCCGCCTTCAGGCCGGCGAGGTCCACCAGCGCGTAGTACGCGGTGAGGAACGCGGCGGGCACCGAGGCGGCCTTCTCGAAGGACCAGCCCTCGGGGACGCGGGCCACCATCTGGGCGTCGGCGACCGCGAGGGGGCCGAAGGCGTGCGGCACCATGCCCATCACCCGGTCGCCCGGGGCGAGGTGGGTGACGCCCGGGCCGGTCTCGACGACCACGCCGGCCGCCTCGCAGCCCATGAACCCGCCGCCCGGGTACATCCCGAGGGAGACCAGGACGTCGCGGAAGTTGAGCCCGGCGGCGTGCACGGCGATGCGCACCGCCCCCTCGGGCAGCGGTCCGGCCGCCTCCGGCCGGGGCAGCAGGGCCAGGTGGTCGAGGGTTCCGGCGGCGGTGGTGTCCAGGGCCCAGGCGGCGGTGCCGCCCGGTACCGGCAGGGCCGTGCCCGAGCCGGCCCGGACCAGGCGCGGCGCCAGGGCGGTGCCGGCGCGCAGCGCGGTCTGCGGCTCGTCGTGGACGAGGGCCGCGGCGACCGCGCCCCGCAGGGCGGCGGCCGATTCCTCGGTGGTGTCGAGGTCGGCGATCAGGAGCCGGCCGGGGTTCTCGGCCTGGGCCGAGCGGATCAGCCCCCAGGCCGGTGAGTGCGCGAGGCCGGTGGCGTCCTCGCCGGTACGGGTGGCGACCGCGCCGTGGGTGAGGACGACCAGCCGGGATCCGGCGAAGCGTTCCCCGGCCACCCACTCCTGCACGGTGGCGAGCAGGGCGGCCGCCTGGGCGTGGACCTCGGCGAGCGCGCCGTCCGGGCTCGGGCCCGCGTCCGGGTCTCCGTACGGCAGGACCACGGTCTGCGGCAGGGCCGCGCCGTCGGCGGCGGCGAGGGCCGCGAGGTCCTCGTACCGGTCGACGGCAGCGCCCGCGCGCTCCAGGGCGGCCGCGATGCCGGGTGCGGCGGAGCCGATGACGGCCCAGTTCCCGGCGGCGGAGGCGTCGGCGGCGGAGGGCAGTTCCGTCCAGTCGAGGCGGAACAGCCCGTCGGTGCCGCCGTCGCCGCCCTGGCGCAGGGTGGCCGTGTCGACGGGACGCAGTACGAGCGCGTCGACGGTGGCGACCGGTGCGCCGGCCGCGTCGCAGACGTCCACCGCGATGGTGTCGGTGCCCGCCGCGCTGACGCGGACCCGCAGGGTGCCGGCGCCGGCCGCGTGGAGGGCGACGCCGCTCCAGGCGAAGGGCAGCCGGGCCTGGCCGGTCAGCTCGATGAACTCGCCGAGCCGCATGGCGTGCAGCGCGGCGTCGAGCAGTGCGGGGTGCAGGAGGTACCGGGCCGCTTCGCCCTGGTGGCTGTCGGGCAGCGCGACCTCGGCGAAGACGTCCCCGGTCGACTCCTGGCGCCACGCGGCGCGCAGGCCCTGGAAGGCGGGGCCGAACTGGTAGCCGGTCTCGGCGGCGGCGGCGTAGAAGCCCTCGAGGTCGACGGGTTCGGCGGCGGCGGGCGGCCAGGCGGTCAGGTCGTGGCCGGGGGCGCGGACGTCCCGTGCGAGGACACCGCTGGCGTGGCGGGTCCAGGGCAGGTCGGCGGGGGCGTCCTCGGCACGGGAGTGGATGGTGACCGGACGGGTGCCTGCGCCGCCTTCGGGACCGACCAGCACCTGGAGGTGGACACCGCCGCGGGCCGGGAGGACCAGCGGTGCTTCGAGGGTGAGCTCGTCCAGCAGTGCGAACCCGGCTTCGTCTCCGGCGCGGACGGCCAGCTCGACGAAGGCGGTGCCGGGGAGGATGGGCGTGCCGGACACCGCGTGGTCGGCGAGCCAGGACTGGGTGTCGGGGGCGATCCGGCCGGTGAACAGGAGGCCTTCGCCGCCCGCGAGGCTCAGGGCCGCACCGAGCAGGGGGTGCCCGGCGTCCGAGAGCCCGAAGCCGGTGGCGTCGCCGGAGAAGGGCGGCAGCGGATCGGGCCAGAAGGGCTCGTTCTGGAAGGCGTAGGTGGGCAGGTCGACGCGCCCGGCTTCCTGGCCGGCGTGGACGGCCTGCCAGTCGACGGGGGCGCCGTGGGTCCAGGCCTCGGCGAGGGAGGCCAGGAAGCGCTGGGCTCCGCCTTCGTCGCGGCGCAGGGTGCCCTGGGTGACGGCGGAGGTGCCGGCGGCCTCGATGGTCTCCTGCACGCCGATGGTCAGCACCGGGTGGGCACTGGACTCGACGAAGATCTTGTGGCCGCGTTCCAGGAGGGCACCGATGGCGTCCTGGAACCGGACGGTGCGCCGGAGGTTGGTGTACCAGTACTCGGCGTCCAGCTCCGACCCGTCGGCCCACTCCCCCGTCACCGTCGAGAAGAACGGGACCTCGGCCGTACGCGGCTCGATCCCGGCCAGCAGGCCGATGACCTCGTCGCGGATCTCCTCCACCTGGGGTCCGTGGGAGGCGTAGTCCACGTTGATCCGGCGGGCGCGGACGCCCCCGGCCTCGCACGCGGCCATCAGCTCGTCCAGGGCCTCCGGATCACCCGAGACCACCGTCGACTGCGGACCGTTCACCGAAGCGAGCGCGAGGCGCTCACCCCAAGAGGAGATACGTTCCGCCACCGCGTCGGCCGCAGCCGCCACCGACACCATGCCGCCCTTGCCCGCCAGCGCGAGCAGCGCCCTGGCCCGCAGCGCGGACACCTTCGCCGCGTCCTGGAGCGACAACGCGCCCGAGACGGCCGCGGCCGCGATCTCACCCTGCGAGTGCCCGACGACCGCCGCCGGGACCACTCCGACGGCACGCCACAGCTCCGCCAGGGACACCATCACCGCCCACAGCGCCGGCTGGACCACGTCCACCCGGTCGAAGCCCGGCGCACCGTCCTTCTGCCGGAGCACATCCAGCAGCGACCAGTCCGTGTGCGGGGCCAGGGCGCGCTCGCAGTCGTCCAGACGGGCCGCGAACACCGGCGAGGAGTCGTACAGCTCCACCGCCATCCCCGCCCACTGCGAACCCTGACCGGGGAACACGAACACCGGGCGGCCGGTGCCCTTGACGACGGCGCCCTCGGTGACACCGACTCCGGGCGTGCCCTCGGCCAGGGCCGTGAGCCCGGCGAGGAGTCCGTCGCGGTCGTCGGCCTGGACCGCGCCACGGCGTTCCAGGGCGGCCCGGGTGGTGGCCAGCGACCAGGCGACGTCGACGGGGCGCAGCGCCTCGGCACCCTCGGCCGCGGCGAACTCCCGCAGCCGTCCGGCCTGGCCGCGCAGGGCGGCCGTACCGCGCCCGGAGACGATCCAGGGCAGTGCGGCGGCCGGGAAGGCCGGGACGGCGGGTACGCGGGCGGGCTCCTCGGTCTGCGGCGCCTGCTCCAGCACGACGTGGACGTTGGTGCCGCTGCCGCCGAAGGAGGACACGCCGGCGCGGCGCGGGCGGCCCGTCTCGGGCCACGGGCGGGCCTCGGTCAGCAGTTCCACGGCGCCCGAGGCCCAGTCGATCTCGCGGGACGGCTCGGCGACGTGGAGGGTCTTGGGCAGTACGCCGTGGCGCAGCGCCATGACGGTCTTGATGACGCCCGCGACGCCGGAGGCGGCCTGGGAGTGGCCCAGGTTGGACTTCAGGGAGCCCAGCCACAGGGGCTGCTCGGCGGTGTGGGCCTGGCCGTAGGTGGCGAGCAGGGCCTGGGCCTCGATCGGGTCGCCGAGGGTGGTGCCGGTGCCGTGCGCCTCGACGGCGTCGACGTCGGCGGGGTCGAGTCCGGCGTCGGCGAGGGCCGCGCGGATGACGCGCTGCTGGGCGGGGCCGCTGGGGGCGGAGAGGCCGTTGCTGGCGCCGTCCTGGTTGGCGGCCGTACCGCGGATGACGGCGAGGACCTGGTGGCCGTTGGCCTGTGCGTCGGAGAGGCGCTCCAGCATGATCACGCCGACGCCCTCGGACCAGCCGGTGCCGTCGGCGTCCTCGGAGAAGGACTTGCAGCGGCCGGACGGGGAGAGTCCGCCCTGCTGGCTGAAGCCGATGAAGACGCCGGGCGAGCACATGACCATCGCGCCGCCCGCGAGCGCCATGCGGCAGTCCCCGGTGCGCAGGGCCTGCACGGCGAGGTGCAGGGCGGTCAGGGAGGAGGAGCACATGGTGTCGACGGTGACCGCCGGGCCCTCCAGCCCGAAGGTGTAGGCGAGGCGGCCGGAGGCGACGGCGGCGGAGGCGCCGAACAGCATCTGGCCGTCGGAGCCTTCGGGCATCTGCACGTCGTGGCCGTAGCCGGGGTATCCGGCTCCGATGAACACGCCGGTGCTGCTGCCCTTGAGGGTGTCCGGGTCGAGGCCGGCCCGTTCGAAGACCTCCCAGGCGGTCTCCAGGAGGAGGCGCTGCTGCGGGTCCATGGTGAGGGCCTCGCGGGGCGAGATGCCGAAGAAGCCGGGGTCGAAGTGGGTGGCGGTGTCGACGAAGCCGCCCTCGCGGACGTAGCTCGTACCGGCCTTGGCGCGGTCGGGGTCGTAGAAGCCGTCGAGGTTCCAGCCGCGGTCGGTGGGGAAGCCGCCGATGGCGTCGCGGCCTTCGGCGACGAGCTGCCACATGTCCTCGGGCGAGGTGATCCCGCCGGGGTAGCGGCAGCTCATGGAGACGATGGCGATGGGCTCGTCGGAGGCGACGGCCCGCGCGGCGGCGGCGCCGGCCGCGGTGGCGGTGTCCCCGTCGCCGAGGAGTCCGGTGCGCAGCAGGTCGGCGACGGCCTGTGGGGTCGGGTGGTCGAAGACCATCGTCGCGGGCAGGATGAGGCCGGTGGCGGCGGTGAGCCGGTTGCGCAGGTCGACGGAGGTCAGCGAGTCGAAGCCGGTCGCCTTGAAGGCGCGTCCGGGCTCGATCGCGTCGAGGGAGGGGTGGCCCAGGACGGCGGCCGCCTCCCGCCGGACCAGGTCGAGCAGGATGGTGTCCCGCTCGCCTTCGGGGGCCTGCCGCAGGCGCCGGGCGAACTCTCCCGAGGGGCCTTCCCCGTCGGTGTCCTCGTCGGCGCGGGCGGCCCGGGTGGCCTCGCGGGCCTCGGGGATGCCGGTGAGCAGCGGGCTGGGGCGGGTGGCGGTGAAGCCCGGCGCGAAGCGGGACCAGTCGACGTCGGCGACGGCGACGAACGCCTCGTCGTGTTCGACGGCCTGGAGCAGCGCGGACAGGGCGGTCACCGGGTCCATCTCCAGGACGCCGCGGCGGCTCATGTACTCCTGGGCGCCGGCGGTCTCCATGATGCCGCCGCCGCCCCAGGCGCCCCAGGCGACGGAGGTGGCGGTGAGGCCGCGGGCCCGGCGGCGTTCGGCGAGCGCGTCGAGGTGGGCGTTGGCGGCGGCGTAGGCGGTGTGCCCGGCGGCGCCCCACACCCCGGAGTTGGAGGAGAACAGGACGAAGGCGTCCAGGGCGGTGTCGCCGAGGAGTTCGTCGAGGTGGGTGGCGCCGGCGGCCTTGCCGGCGAGGACCCGCTCGAACTCCTCGGGGGTGACGTCCTCCAGGACGGTGGACTGGGGGACGCCGGCGGCGTGCACGACGGCGGTGAGGGGGGTGGCGGCGGGTACCGCGGCCAGCAGCGCGGCGACCGCGTCGCGGTCGGCGACGTCGCAGGCCACGGCTTCGGCCTCGGCGCCCAGGGCACGCAGCTCCGCGAGGAGTTCGGCGGCGCCGGGGGCGTCGGGCCCGCGGCGGCCGGCCAGCACGAGGCGTTCGGCGCCGGCGGCGGCGAGCCAGCGGGCCACGTGCGCGCCGACTCCGCCGGTGCCGCCGGTGACGAGGACGGTGCCGTGCGGGCGCCAGTCGCGGGCCGGTTCGCGGTCCTCGAGGGCGGCGCGGACGAGGCGGCGGCCGAAGGTGCCGGAGCCGCGGACGGCGATCTGGTCCTCCTCTCCGGCACCTCCGGCGAGGATCTGGACGAGCCTGGTCAGGGCGCGTTCGTCGGCGGCCTGCGGCAGGTCGACGAGTCCGCCCCAGCTGCGGGGCTGTTCCAGTGCGACGACCCGGCCCAGGCCCCAGACCTGCGCCTGGGCGGGGTCGGCGGCGTCGTCGGAGCGGCCGGTGGAGACGGCGCCGCGGGTCACGGTCCAGAGCCCGGCGCCGGTCACGGCGGCGTCGGTGAGGGCCTGGACCAGGACGAGGCTGTGCAGGGCGCCGTCGGCGCCGAGGCCGGCGAGGGAGAGGACTCCCGTGATCTCGGAGGCGGCGACGGCGGTGCGGATCAGTTCGGCGAGCGCGGTCCGGTCGGTGCCGGTGACGCGTACGGTCACGGTCGAGGCGCCGTGCCGGGCGAGGGTGGCGGCGCAGTCGGCGGCCAGGGACTCGTGGGCGGGGTCGGCGGGCAGCACGACCAGCCAGGTGCCGGTCAGCGGCGCCGGGGCGGGCTCCGGGAGGCGGTCCCAGGAGACGCGGTAGCGCCAGGCGTCGACGGTGGAGCGTTCGCGGCGGCGGCGCCGCCAGGAGGACAGGGCGGGCAGCAGCTCGCCCAGGGAGCGGCGCTCCTCCAGGTCGAGGGTGCCGGCGAGGGTTTCGAGGTCCTCGCGTTCGACGGCGTCCCAGAAGCGCGCCTCGGTTTCGTCGGCGGGCAGCGTCCCGCCCGCGGGCTCGGCGGTGCCGGCCGCCTCCAGCCAGTAGCGCTGCTGCTGGAAGGCGTAGGTGGGCAGTTCCACGGTGCGGGGGCCGTGCGGGGCGACGAGCGTCGCCCAGTCGACGTCGGCGCCGTGGACCCAGGCTTCGGCGAGGGAGGTGAGGATGCGGCGCGAGCCGCCCTCGTCGCGGCGCAGGGAGCCGAGGGTGACGGCGGCGGCGGCCGTGGTGTCGATGGTCTCCTGGACGCCGATGGTGAGGACGGGGTGGGCGCTGGCCTCGACGAAGATGCCGTGGCCCTCGGCGAGGAGGGCGCGGACGCCGTCCTCGAAGCGGACGGTGGTGCGCAGGTTGGTGTACCAGTACTCGGCGTCGAGTTCCGTGCCGTCGACGAAGCCCGCGGTGACGGTGGAGAAGAAGGGGATCTCGGCGGTGCGCGGCTCGATCCCGGCCAGCAGGCCGATGACCTCGTCGCGGATCGACTCGACCTGCGCGGAGTGCGAGGCGTAGTCCACGTTGATGCGGCGGGCGCGGACGCCGTCGGCCTCGCACGCCGCCATCAGCTCGTCCAGGGCCTCCGGATCACCGGAGACCACCGTGGAGCGGGGGCCGTTGACCGAGGCGAGGGAGAGCCGCTCGCCCCAGGCGCGGATGCGTTCGGCGACGGCGTCGGCGGTGTCGGCGACGGACACCATGCCGCCCTTGCCGGCCAGGGCCACGATCGCCTTCGCCCGCAGCGCGGACACCTTCGCCGCGTCCTGGAGCGACAGCGCGCCCGAGACGGCGGCGGCGGCGATCTCGCCCTGCGAGTGGCCGACGACGGCCGCCGGGACGACACCGGCGGCACGCCACAGCTCGGCCAGGGAGACCATCACGGCCCACAGCGCCGGCTGGACCACGTCCACCCGGTCGAAGCCGGGAGCGCCGTCCTGCTGCCGGAGCACGTCCAGCAGCGACCAGTCGGTGTGGGGGGCCAGTGCCTCGGCGCACTCGTCGAGGCGGGCGGCGAACACCGGCGACGCCTCGTACAGTTCCTCGGCCATGCCCGCCCACTGGGAGCCCTGGCCGGGGAAGACGAGGACGGTCCCGGAGCCGGGCAGGGTGGCGCCCCGGACGACGGTGGTGGCGCCGGGTGCGGCGTCGGCGAGGGTGGCGAGGCCTTCCTGGAAGCCGTTGTCGCCGACGGCGACGACCACGGCGCGCTGCTCCAGGGCGGCGCGGGTGGTGGCGAGGGAGTGGGCGACGTCGGCGGGGCCCGGCGCGCTCTCGCGGGCGGCGAAGGCGCGCAGCCGGTCCGCCTGGGCGCGCAGGGCGCCCGGGGTGTGGCCGGAGAGGGCCCACGGGATCAGCGGGGTGGACAGGACGGTGGCCGGGGCGGCGGCGCTCCCGTCGCCGGCGTGGCCGGCGTCGGCGTCGGCGTCGGGGCCGTCGTGGGCGTCCTGTTCGAGGATGACGTGCGCGTTGGTGCCGCCGACGCCGAAGGCGGAGACGCCCGCGCGGCGCGGGCCGCCGTCGCGGGAGGTCCACTCGACGGGTTCGCGCAGCAGCCGTACGGAGCCTGCCGACCAGTCGACCTGGCTGGTGGGCGCGTCGACGTGGAGGGTGCGGGGCAGCAGGCCGTGGCGCATGGCCATGACCATCTTCATCACGCCGGCCATGCCGGCGGCGGCCTGGGTGTGGCCGATGTTGGACTTGACGGAGCCGAGCCACAGCGGCCGGTCGGCGGGCCGGTTCTTGCCGTAGGCGGCCAGCAGGGCCTGCGCCTCGATGGGGTCGCCGAGGGTGGTGCCGGTGCCGTGGGCCTCGACGGCGTCGATCTGCTGGGCGCCGAGGCGGGCGTTGGCGAGGGCCTGCTTGATGACGCGGATCTGGGAGGGGCCGTTGGGGGCGGTCAGGCCGTTGCTGGCGCCGTCCTGGTTGACTGCCGAACCGCGGATGACGGCGAGGACCTCGTGGCCGTTGCGGCGGGCGTCCGAGAGCCGCTCCAGCAGCAGGACGCCGATGCCCTCGGCGAATCCGGTGCCGTCGGCGGAGTCGGCGAAGGCCTTGCAGCGGCCGTCGGCGGCCAGGCCGCGCTGGCGGCTGAACTCGACGAACAGACCGGGGGTGGACATGACGGTGACGCCGGCGGCCAGGGCGAGGGAGCACTCGTCCTGGCGCAGGGCCTGCACGGCCAGGTGCAGGGCGACGAGCGAGGAGGAGCAGGCGGTGTCGACGGTGACCGCCGGACCCTCCAGCCCGAAGGCGTAGGCGAGGCGCCCGGAGACCACGGCGGCCGCGCTGCCCGTGCCGAGGTAGCCCTCGACGTCGTCGGGGACGGAGTCGAGGTCGGTGGCGTAGCTGGAGGCGGAGGCGCCGACGAACACGCCGGTGCGGCTGCCCTTGAGCGACGTCGGGTCGTACCCGGCGCGCTCCAGGACCTCCCAGGAGGCCTCCAGCAGCAGCCGCTGCTGCGGGTCCATGGCGAGGGCCTCGCGCGGCGAGATGCCGAACAGCTGCGCGTCGAAGCGCGGGACGTCCTGGAGGAAGCCGCCCTGCTTGGTGTACGAGGTGCCGATCCGGTCGGGGTCGGGGTCGTAGAGGGCGTCCAGGTCCCAGCCGCGGTCCTCGGGGAAGCCGCCGATGCCGTCGCGGCCGTCGGCGACGAGGTCCCACAGCTGTTCGGGGGTGGCGACCTGTCCGGGGAAGCGGCAGGCCATGCGGACGATGGCCACGGGCTCGGGCTCTTCGAGCTCCTTGACGCGCCGGCGCGCGTTGCGCAGGTCGGCGGTGGCCCGCTTCAGATATTCGCGGAGCTTGTCTTCATTGTTCGTGCTCAACGTCACTCACCTACCGGGAACGGGAAGCCAACACGGCGCGGTCGTTGCGGGCGCGGGGTCACTGCGTCTCCAACTCGTCGTCGAGCAGGTCGAAGAGCTCGCTGTCCGAGGCCGCGTCGAGGTCGGCGTCGGAGGCGGGCGCCGCGTCCGCTGCGGTGGCGTTCCAGGCGGCGAGCAGCGCGTGGAGCCTGCTGCCGATCCGGCCGCGGTCTTCGGGGGTGGCCTGCGCGGCCCCGGCCAGGACGGCGCCGAGCCGGTCGATCTCGTCGAGCAGCGGGTCCAGGCCGTCGGTGTCGCCGAGGAGTTCGGTGCGCAGCAGGGCGGCGAGCTCGACGGGCGTCGGGTGGTCGAAGACCAGGGTGGAGGGCAGGCTCAGGCCGGTGGCGGCGCCGAGCCGGTTGCGCAGTTCGACCGCGCTGAGGGAGTCGAAGCCCAGCTCGCGGAAGGCCCGCTGGGGGCCGACGGCGGCCAGGGCCTCCGGGCCGGCGGTGCCGTGGCCCAGTACGGAGGCGGCCTGCTTGCGGACCAGGTCGAGCAGGACGCGGTCCTGCTCGGCCGGCGGGAGGCCGGTGAGCCGGTGCAGCAGGGCGTCGGCGGCGCCGTCGGCGTCCTCGGCCTCGGCGGCGGCGGTGGCCTCGGCCCGGGCGAGGAGCTTCGCCGCCTCGGGGACCATCTCGAACAGGGGGCTGTTGCGCTCGGTGTTGGTGCCCAGCGAGAAGCTGTCCCAGCGGATGTCGATGACGACCGGGCTGGTCTCCTCGTGGTCGAGGGACTGCTGGAGCGCGGCGGTGGCGAGCTCCGGGGGGAGCTCCCAGACGCCCTGGAGGCGGGCGCGTTCGCCGACGCCGTTGTCGGCCATGCCGCTGCCCTCCCAGGTGCCCCACACGACGGCGGTGGCGGGCAGGCCGAGGGCGCGGCGCTGCTCGGCGAGGGCGTCGAGGAAGGTGTTGCCGGGGGTGTAGTTGCCCAGGCCCGCGGAGCCGTAGGCGGCGCCGAAGGAGGAGAACAGGACGAAGGCCGTGAGCTCCTTGTCCCGGGTCAGTTCCTGGAGGTTGAGGGCGCCGCGCGCCTTGACGGCGAGGACGCGCTCCATGCGGTCGGGGGTGAGCGAGTCGATCATGCCGTCGTCGAGGACGGCGGCGGTGTGGAACACCGAGGTCAGCGGGGCGTCGGCGGGCAGCGCCCCGATGACGGCGGCGAGTGCGGCGGCGTCGCACACGTCGGCCGCGGCGATGGTCACCTTGGCGCCGAGCCCGGTGAGTTCGGCTTCCAGGGCGTCGGCGCCGGGGGCGCCGGGTCCGCTGCGGCTGATCAGCAGCAGGTGTTCGGCGCCCGCGCGGGCGAGCCAGCGGGCGGTCTGCGCGCCGAGGCCGCCGGTGCCGCCGGTGATGAGGGCGGTGCCGGACGGCTGCCAGGTGCGGGCCGGTTCGGCGTCGCCGAGCGGCGCCCGGACCAGCCTGCGGACCAGGACGTTCCAGGACCGTACGGCGAGCTGGTCCTCGTCGCCGGGCTCCGTGAGGACGCCGGCGAGCCGCTTCCAGGCCTCCTCGTCGGGCTGCTGCGGCAGGTCGACGATGCCGCCCCACAGCCGCGGGTGCTCCTGGACCAGGACGCGGGCCAGGCCCCACACGGCGGCCTGGACGGGGCTGGTGAGCGGGTCGGAGTCGCCGACGGAGACGGCGCCCTGGGTGAGGGACCACACCGGGGCGTCGAACTCGGCGAGTTCGCGGACCTGGAGGACCGCCTGGACGAGGGTGACCGTGCCGGCCAGGCCGAGCGGGAGCTCCGGGTGGTCGGGGTGGGGCCGCTCGTCGAGGGACAGCAGGGACAGGATCCCGGTGACGCGGTCCTCGCCCTCGGCGGTGAGCTCCTGGTGGAGCTGCTGGGCGAGGGTGTACCGGTCGCTCGCCCAGACGTCGACGGGGATGCGGACGGTGCGGGCGCCCTGGGCGGCGAGGCGGTCGGCGGCGGCCGCGGCGACCGTGTCGTCGCCGCCCTCGGACTCCACGATCAGCCAGGTGCCGGTGAGCTGCGGTGCGGCGGTCTCGGCGACCGTCCACACGGTGCGGTAGCGCCAGGAGTCGATCGCGGACTTCTCGCGGCGGGTGCGGCGCCAGGCGGCCAGGGCGGGCAGCGCCTCGCCGAGGGGCTGGTCCGCGCCGACCCCGAGGGGGGCCAGGTCGCCGCTGTCCACGGCCGCCCAGAAGGCGGCGTCGACCTCGTCGCCGCCGTGCGCGACGGGGCCGGGGGCCGGCGGGTCCGAGGGCGCGGCGTCGAGCCAGTACGGGCGGTGCTGGAAGGCGTAGGTGGGCAGCTCGACGCGCTGGGCGCCCTCGGGGAAGACGGTGGGCCAGGCGACGGTGGCGCCGTGGGTCCAGGCCTCGGCGAGGGAGGTGAGGAAGCGCTGCGGGCCGCCCTCGTCGCGGCGCAGGGTGGCGAGGGTGACGGCGGCGGAGGCGGCCGGGGCCTCGGCGGCGTCGATGGTCTCCTGGACGCCGATGGTGAGGACGGGGTGGGCGCTGGCCTCGACGAACAGGCCGTGCCCGGCGGCCAGGAGGCTGCGGACGCCGTCCTCGAAGCGGACGGTGGTGCGCAGGTTGGTGTACCAGTACTCGGCGTCGAGTTCCGTGCCGTCGACGAAGCCCGCGGTGACGGTGGAGAAGAAGGGGATCTCGGCGGTGCGCGGCTCGATCCCGGCCAGCAGGCCGATGACCTCGTCGCGGATCGACTCGACCTGCGCGGAGTGCGAGGCGTAGTCGACGTTGATGCGGCGGGCGCGGACGCCGTCGGCCTCGCACGCCGCCATCAGCTCGTCCAGGGCCTCCGGATCACCGGAGACCACCGTGGAGCGGGGGCCGTTGACGGAGGCCAGCGCAAGCCGCTCGCCCCAGGCGGAGATGCGTTCCGTCACCGCGTCGGCGACGTCCGCCACCGAAACCATGCCGCCCTTGCCGGCCAGGGCCACGATCGCCTTCGCCCGCAGCGCGGACACCTTCGCCGCGTCCTGGAGCGACAGCGCGCCCGAGACGGCCGCGGCCGCGATCTCGCCCTGCGAGTGGCCCAGCACGGCGGCCGGGCGCACCCCGTGGGAGCGCCACAGCTCGGCGAGGGAGACCATCACGGCCCACAGGGCGGGCTGCACGACGTCGACCCGGTCGAAGCCGGGGACGCCGTCCTTCTGCCGCAGGACGTCCAGCAGCGGCCAGTCGGTGTGGGGGGCCAGTGCCTCGGCGCACTCGTCGAGGCGGGCGGCGAACACCGGGGAGGAGTCGTACAGTTCCACGGCCATGCCCGCCCACTGGGAGCCCTGGCCGGGGAAGACGAAGACGGGGCGGTCCGCGCCCGCGGCGGCGGTGACCCCGGTGGTGTCGCCCTCGGCGAGCTCGGCGAGCCCGGCGAGGAACTCCTCGTGCTTGGCGGCGGTGACCGCGCCGCGCACCGGGTGGGCGGTGCGGGTGGTGGCCAGCGAGAAGCCGGTGGAGGCGGGCGCGGCGCCGTCCCTGACGTGGGCCAGGAGGCGGGCGGCCTGCTCGCGCAGGGCGGCCTGGGTGCGGCCGGAGAGGATCCACGGCACGGGCGCGCCGCCGCCGTCCTCGGGGGACGGCGCCGCCGGCAGGTCGGCCGGGGCGGCCTCTTCGAGGATGACGTGGGCGTTGGTACCGCTCACGCCGAAGGAGGACACGCCGGCCCGGCGGGGCTCCTCGCCACGGCGCGTCCAGTCGCGGGACTCGTTCAGCAGCCGGACGCCGCCGGAGGACCAGTCGATGTGCGGCGACGGCTCGTCGGCGTGCAGGGTCTTGGGGAGCACGCCGTGGCGCAGCGCCTGCACCATCTTGATGACGCCGGCGAGGCCGGCGACGGGGCCGCCGTGCCCGATGTTGGACTTCGACGAGCCGAGCCACAGCGGCCGGTCGGCGGAGTGCTCCTGCCCGTAGGTGGCGAGCAGGGCCTGGGCCTCGATCGGGTCGCCGAGGGAGGTGCCGGTGCCGTGCGCCTCGACCGCGTCCACGTCCTGCGGGCTGAGCCGGGCGTTGGCGAGGGCGCGGCGGATGACCTCCTGCTGCGCGGGCTCGCTGGGGGCGGTGAGACCGTTGCTGGCACCGTCCTGGTTGAGGGCGGAGCCGCGGATGACGGCGAGGACCTGGTGGCCGTTGCGGCGCGCGTCGGAGAGGCGCTCCACGAGCAGCACTCCGGCGCCCTCGGACCAGGTGGTGCCGTCGGCGCCGGCACCGAAGGCCTTGCAGCGGCCGTCGGCGGCCAGCGCGCGCTGGCGGCTGAACTCCACGAACGCGGCGGGGCTGGCCATGACGGCCACGCCCGCGGCCAGGGCGAGCGAGCACTCGCCCTGGCGCAGGGCCTGCACGGCCAGGTGCAGGGCGACCAGGCCGGAGGAGCAGGCGGTGTCGACGGTGACGGCGGGGCCGGCCAGCCCGAAGGCGTAGGCGACCCGGCCGGACAGGACGCTCGACATGGTGCCGGTGCCGATGTAGCCCTCCACGCCGTCCGGCAGGGCGTCCAGCCGGGAGGCGTAGTCGGAGGCGACGGCGCCGACGAAGACGCCCGTCTCGGTGCCCTTCAGCGACAGCGGGTCGTAGCCCGCGCGCTCCAGGGTCTCCCAGGCGGTCTCCAGGAACAGCCGCTGCTGCGGGTCCATGGCGGCCGCCTCGCGCGGCGAGATGCCGAAGAGCTCCGGGTCGAAGAGGGTGGCTCCCTGGAGGAAGCCGCCCTCGCGGACGTACGTCTTGCCGGGGGCGTCGGGGTCGGGGTCGTACAGGTCGGTGTCCCAGCCGCGGTCGGCCGGGAAGGGGCCGATCGCGTCGGTACCGGACGCCACGAGGTTCCAGAAGCCCTCGGGGTCGGTGACCCCGCCCGGGAACCGGCAGGCCATCGAAACGATGGCGATCGGCTCGTACCCGGCGTCCTCCGCGTCGCGCAGCTGCTGCTTGGTACGGCTCAGATCGGCTGTGACGCGCTTGAGGTATTCGCGGAGCTTCTCTTCGTTGCTCGTCGACATGCTCGGTACTCCTAAGTGGATATGGGACAGAGGAGCAGGTCAGGAAGCTCCCAGTTCCTTGTCGATCAGTGCGAAGATCTCGTCGTCCGTCACCGACGCGAGGGCGTCGTCGTCGAGGACGTCCGCCTCCGTTTCGGTTCCGCGCCACTTCCACAGCAGCGCTTCGAGCCGCTTGGCGACGGTGTCGCGGGCGGTGCCGTCCGGGTCGGCGTCCGCCAGTACGGCTTCCAGGGCGGCGAGTTCACGCAGCCCGGGCGCTTGCGCGCCGCGGGCGGTGCCCAGCTGGCCGAGGAGGTGCCGGGCGAGGGCAAGCGGGGTCGGGTGGCTGAAGACGAGGGTCGCGGGCAGGGACAGGCCGGTCGCGGCGGTGAGCCGGTTGCGCAGCTCGACCGCGGTCAGCGAGTCGAACCCGAGCTCCCGGAAGGCCCGTTCCGCCTCGACCGATTCCGTCTCCGGGTGGCCGAGGACCGCGGCCACCCGGGTACGGACGAGGTCGGTGACCGTGCGCTCCTGCTCCTGCGGGGAGAGCGCGGCCAGCCGCTGTGCGAACGATTCGGCCTCCGCCGCGTCCTGCGAGGCGGCCGTCCGGCGTACGGGCGTACGCGTCACGGTGCTCGCCCCGCCGGTGGCTCCGGCGGCGGCCGCGGCGGCGGACAGTTCCCCGGCGGACACCAGCCGCGACGCGAACGACGCGATGGAGGCCACGGGGCGGCCGGTGGCGTCGGCGACCGTGAGGGCCACCTCGTCCGGGCCGGCCGGGGTCAGGTGCACGCGCACGCGCGAGGCTCCCGCGGCGTGCAGGCGCACTCCGCTCCACGCGAACGGCAGCCAGGCCGTTCCGTCCTCCGTCTCCGGCCCGCTCACCGCCAGCGCGTGGAGCGCGGCGTCGAGCAGGGCCGGGTGGAGGCCGAACCGGCCGGCGTCCTCCTGCTGATCCTCGGGCAGCACCACCTCGGCGTACACCCCGACACCGTCGCCCGGGAGCCAGACCTCGGCCAACCCCTGAAAGGCCGGGCCGTACCCGTACCCCGACCCCGACAGCCCCTCATAGAAGCCGTCGAGGTCCACGCGCTCGGCGCCGGCCGGGGGCCAGACGGTGAGCTCGCGGCCGGGCTGCGGGGTCTCGGCGAGGCTGAGCACGCCCTGGGCGTGGCGGGTCCAGGGGCCGTCGGCGGCGTCCTGGCGGCCGTACACGGCGACGGTGCGCCTGGAGCCGGTGTCAGGGGGGCCGACGACGATCTGGAGCAGTACGGGGCCCTCGTCGGGCAGGACGAGCGGGGCTTCCAGGGTCAGTTCGTCGAGGGTGTCGCAGCCGGCCTCGTCGCCGGCGCGGACGGCCAGCTCGACGAACGCGGCGCCGGGCAGCACCCGGGCTCCGGCCACGACGTGGTCGGCGAGCCAGGGGTGGGTGCGCAGCGAGAGGCGGCCGGTGAGGACGGTCTGGCCGCCGTCGGCGAGGCGGACGGCCGCGCCGAGGAGGGGGTGGTCGGCGGCGCCGAGACCGGCGGCGGACACGTCGCCGGCGCCGGCGGCGGTGGCCGTCAGCCAGTAGCGCTCGCGCTGGAAGGCGTAGGTGGGCAGCTCGACGCCGGAGGCGTCCTGGCCGGCGTGGACGGCCTGCCAGTCGACGGGGGCGCCGTGGGTCCAGGCCTCGGCCAGGGAGGCCAGGAAGCGCCGGGGGCCGCCTTCGTCGCGGCGCAGGGTGCCGAGGGTGACGGCGGCCGGCTCCGTGGCGTCGATGGTCTCCTGCACGCCGATGGTCAGCACCGGGTGGGCGCTGGACTCGACGAAGACCTTGTGGCCGCGTTCCAGGAGGCCGGTGACGGCGTCCTGGAAGCGGACGGTGCGGCGGAGGTTGGTGTACCAGTACTCGGCGTCCAGCTCCGACCCGTCGGCCCACTCCCCCGTCACCGTCGAGAAGAACGGGACCTCGGCCGTCCGGGGCTCGATCCCGGCCAGCAGGCCGATGACCTCGTCGCGGATCGACTCCACCTGCGGACCGTGGGAGGCGTAGTCCACGTTGATGCGACGCGCGCGGACACCGTCGGCCTCACAGGCCGCCATCAGCTCGTCCAGGGCCTCCGGATCACCCGAGACCACCGTCGACCGCGGACCGTTCACCGAAGCGAGCGCGAGGCGCTCACCCCAGGCGGATATCCGCTCGCGGACCGCGTCGGCGGTGTCGGCGACGGACACCATGCCGCCCTTGCCCGCCAGGGCCACGATGGCCCGGGCCCGCAGCGCGGACACCTTCGCCGCGTCCTCCAGCGACAACGCGCCCGAGACGGCCGCGGCCGCGATCTCACCCTGCGAGTGCCCGACGACCGCCGCCGGAACGACACCGGCCGCACGCCACAGCTCCGCCAGGGACACCATCACCGCCCACAGAGCGGGCTGCACGACGTCGACCCGGTCGAAACCGGGCGCGCCCTCCTGCTGCCGCAGCACCTCCAGCAGCGACCAGTCCGTGTACGGGGCCAGCGCCGCGGCGCACGCGTCCAGCCGGGCCGCGAACACCGGGGAGGCCCCGTAGAGCTCCACGGCCATGCCCGCCCACTGGGAGCCCTGACCGGGGAACACGAACACCGTCTTGCCGGTGCCCGCCTGCCCCTGGTGGACGCCCGTCGCGGTGTCGCCCCCGGCGAGGGCGGCGAGGGCGCGCCCGGTGTCCTGCGCGGAGGTGAGGGAGGTGATCGCCGCGCGGTGGTCGAAGGCGGCCCGGGTGGTGGCCAGGGCGACGCCGGTGGCGGTGTGCGCGCCGGGGTGCGCTGCGGCGTGCGCGGCGAGCCGTCCGGCCTGGCCGCGCAGGGCGGCGGCGGTGCGGCCGGACAGGAGCCACGGGGTGCCGTCCACGGGGCCCGACAGGACGGCGGGGCGGCCGGGGCCGGTCTCGGCCGGCTCGGCCTCGGTGTCCGTTCCGGGGTCCTCGGGGGTCTGCTCCAGGATGACGTGCGCGTTGGTGCCGCTGATGCCGAACGCGGAGACGCCGGCCCGGCGCGGGCGGCCGGTCTCCGGCCAGGCGCGCGGCTCGGTCAGCAGTTCCACGGCGCCGGAGTCCCAGTCGATCTTCGGGGAGGGCGCGTCGACGTGCAGGGTCTGCGGGAGCAGGCCGCCCCGCATCGCCATGACCATCTTCATCACGCCGGCCGCGCCCGAAGCCGCCGAGGTGTGGCCGATGTTGGACTTCACGGAGCCGAGCCACAGCGGCCGGTCGGCGGGCCGGTTCTGCCCGTACGTGGCGAGCAGGGCCTGCGCCTCGATGGGGTCGCCGAGGGTGGTGCCGGTGCCGTGGGCCTCGACGGCGTCGACGTCGGCGGCGGAGACGCGGGCGTTGGCGAGGGCCTGCTTGATGACCCGCATCTGCGCGGGGCCGTTGGGGGCGGTGAGCCCGTTGCTGGCGCCGTCCTGGTTGACGGCGGTGCCCCGGATCACGGCGAGGACCCGGCGGCCGGCCCGGCGGGCGTCGGAGAGCCGTTCGACGAGGAGCATGCCGACGCCCTCGGCGGGCCCGAAGCCGTCGGCGGCGGCGGCGAAGGCCTTGCAGCGGCCGTCGGCGGCCAGCGCCCGCTGGCGGCTGAACTCCACGAACCCGGCGGGGTTCGACATGACGGTGACACCGCCGGCGAGGGCCATGGAGCATTCGCCGTTGCGCAGGGCCTGGGCGGCCATGTGCAGGGCGACGAGGGAGGAGGAGCAGGCGGTGTCGATGGTGACGGCCGGGCCCTCCAGGCCGAGGGAGTAGGAGAGCCGGCCGGACATGACGCTGGCCAGGTTGCCGGTGCCGAGGTAGCCCTCCAGTTCCTCCGGGGCCTGGAGGATGCCGGTGGTGTAGTCGATGGCGCTGAAGCCCACGAAGGTGCCGGTGAGGCTCCCGGCGAGGGTGGTGGGGTCGATCCCGGCGCGTTCGACGGCCTCCCAGCCGGTCTCCAGCAGGAGCCGCTGCTGGGGGTCCATGGCGAGGGCCTCGCGCGGGGAGATCCCGAAGAAGCCGGCGTCGAACTCGTCGAGGTCGTGCAGGAAGCCGCCTTCCTTCACGTAGTTGGTGCCGGGCTTGTCGGGGTCGGGGTCGTAGAGGGATTCGATGTCCCACCCGCGGTTGACGGGGAAGTCGCCGACGGCGTCGCCGCCGGCCGCGACCAGCTCCCACAGGTCTTCGGGGGAGCTCACCCCGCCGGGGTAGCGGCAGGCCATGCCGGTGATCGCGATCGGTTCGTGGCCGGCCGACTCGGCGGCCTGCAGCCGCTTGCGGGTCTGCTGCAGGTCGGCCGTCGCCCGCTTGAGGTATTCGAGGAGCTTCTCTTCGTTGTTCGCCATGGTCGGTATCTCCGTGGGCCCCGTGGGGCGGATCGCTGGCCGGCGGGTGGGATGGGGGAAGGGGTGCCTCCCCGGACGGACCGTGGTCGTGGCCCGTCCGGGGAGACACCCCTCCCGGATGTGTCAGGAGGTGCCCAGCTCTTTGTCGAGCAGGGCGAACATGTCGTCGGCGGTGGCGCTCTGCAGGCCTTCGCCGGTTGACTCGTCCGGGGTGGCGTCGGTGCCGCCCACGGTCCACAGCAGGGCTTCGAGGCGCTGCTTGAGCTTGGTGCGGGTGTCGCTGTCGGGCGCGGTGGCGGCGAGCGCGCCCTCGAGGCGGTCGAGCTCGTCGAGGACCGAGCCGACGGGTGCCGTCGACTCCGGCAGCAGGGCGCCGCGCAGGTGCCCTGCGAGGGCCGCCGGGTTGGGGTAGTCGAAGACGATGGTGGCGGGGAGCTTGAGGCCGGTGGCGGCGCCGAGCCGGTCGCGCAGTTCGACGGCGGTCAGCGAGTCGAAGCCGAGGCCCTTGAAGGCGCGGCCGGGTTCGATGGCGTCGCCCGAGTCGTGGCCGAGGACGCCGGCCACCTTCTCGCGCACCAGGTCGAGGAGGATCGTCTCGCGGTCGGCGGGGCCGGCCGCGGTGAGCTCCTCGACGAGCCGGGCCGCGGCCCCGGTGGCGGCCGCCGCCGTCTGTGCGGGTTCCTCGGCGGCCTTCAGGGCGGCGCGGGCCTCCGGGACGCCCTGGATGAGCGGGCTGGGGCGGCCGGAGGTGAAGCCGCGGGCGAAGCGCTCCCATTCGACGTCGGCGACGGCGCGGAACACCTCGTCGTGCTCCACGGCCTGGACCATCGCGTTCAGGGCGAGTTCGGGGTCCATCTCGATGACGCCGCGACGGCGCATGTACTCCTCGACGCCCTCGCCCTCCATCATGCCGCCGCCGCCCCAGGCGCCCCAGGCGAGGGAGGTGGCGGTCAGGCCGCGGGCCCTGCGCTGCTGGGCGAACGCGTCGAGCCAGGCGTTGCCGGGGGCGTAGCCGCCGTGGCGGCCGCTGCCCCAGACACCGGAGTTCGAGGAGAACAGGACGAACGCGTCGAGTGCGGTGTCGCCGAGCAGCTCGTCGAGGTGGCGGGCGCCGTCGATCTTGCCTTCGTTGATCTTCCGGTACTCGTCGGTGGTCATCTCGTCGACGAGGGTCGACTGGACGATGCCGACGGCGTGGACGACGGCGGTCAGGGGCTGCCCGGCCGGGATCGCGTCGAGGACCGCCTTGAGCTGTTCGCGGTCGGACACGTCGCAGGCCGGGATGGTGACCTCGGCGCCCAGGGCCCGGAGTTCGGCGGCGAGTTCCGCCGCCCCGGGTGCGTCGGCGCCGCGCCGGCTGGTGAGGACGAGGCGGGCGGCGCCGGTGGCGGCGAGGCGGCGGGCGACTCGGGCGCCGACGCCTCCGGTGCCGCCGGTGACCAGGACGGTCCCGGACGGCTCCCAGCGGCGGACCGGCTCGCGGTCGCCGAGCGGGGCGCGCACCAGCCGGCGGCCGAAGGCTCCGCCGGAGCGCACCGCGACCTGGTCCTCGTCGCCGAGGCCGGTGAGGACCCGGGCGAGCCGGGCCGAGGCCCGCTCGTCCAGCTCCGCCGGCAGGTCGACGAGGCCGCCCCAGGTACGGGGCTGTTCGAGGCCGACGACCCGGCCGAGGCCCCACACCTGGGCCTGGACGGGGTCGGCGGGCGCGTCCGCCGGACCGGTGGCGACGGCGCCGTGGGTGAGCGCCCACAGGGGTGCGCTCACTCCGGCGTCGTTCAGCGCCTGGACGAGGACGAGGGTGCCGGTGGCCACGGCGTCCCGGTCGGCCGCGTCGCCGAGCAGGGAGACCACGCCGGTGAGCGGGTCGCCGGGCAGCAGCGCGGCCCAGGCCGTGCGGTCGGCTCCGGCCGGGTCGAGGGCGAGCCGGTGGACGTCGGCGCCGTGCGCGGCGAGCGCGGCGACGATGGCCGCGGTGCGCTCGGGGTCGGCCGCCCGCAGGGGCTCCACGACGAGCCAGCGTCCGGTGAGCCGGTCGGTGGCGTCCTCGGGCAGCAGGGTCCAGTCGACGTCGTAGCGCCAGGAGTCGACGGTGGAGCGCTCGCGGCGGCCGCGCCGCCAGGTGGCGAGCTCGGGCAGCAGCTCGCGCAGCGGGCGGTCGCCGTCGAGGCCGACGGTCTCGGCCAGGGAGTCGAGGTCGCCGGCTTCCACGGCCGACCAGAACGCGCCCTCGGTCTCCTCGGCCGCGCCCTGCGGGGCGTCGGCCTCGGCGGGGCCGGAGGCCAGCCAGTAGCGCTGCTGCTGGAAGGCGTACGTGGGGAGTTCGACGGCGCGGGCGCCGCGTCCGGCGAGGACGGAGGTCCAGTCGACGTCGACGCCGCGGGTCCAGGCGGTGGCGAGGGAGGTGTAGAAGCGGGCCAGGCCGCCCTCCTCGCGGCGCAGGGTGCCCAGGGCCAGGGCCTCGGACCCGGCGTCCTCCGCGGTCTCCATGACCCCGTACACGAGGACGGGGTGGGCGCTGGACTCGACGAACACACGGTGTCCGTCGGCGATCAGGGAGCGGACGACGGGCTCGAAGGAGACGGGCTGCCGGCAGTTCTCGTACCAGTAGGCGGCGGTCAGCTCGGAGCCGTCCAGGACCTCGCCGGTGACGGTGGAGTACAGCGGGACGGAGCCGGCGCGCGGCCGGACGAACGAGAGGAGTCCGATCACCTGGTCCTTGAGGCGGTCGACCTGGGCGCAGTGGGAGGCCACCGTCGAGGGGATGACCTTGGCCCGCACCCCCTCGGCCTCCAGGGCGGCGACGAGTTCCTCCAGCGGGGCGACCTCGCCGGCGACGGTGACCGTACCCGGACCGTTGATCCCGGCGATCGAGAGCGCGTCCCCGTACCGGGCGATACGCTCCCGGACCGCGTCCGCGCCCAGCGACACCGAGGCGACCGCGCCCCGGCCCACCAGCTCGTCGGCGAACAGCTGCGAGCGGAGCACGACGACCTTGGCGCCGTCCTCCAGCGACAGCGCACCCGAGACGACCGCGGCCGCGATCTCACCCTGCGAGTGGCCGACGACCGCGTCGGGCACCACGCCCGCCGCCCGCCACAGCTCGGCCAGGGAGACCATCACCGCGAACAGGACCGGCTGGAGCACCTCGATCCGGGTCAGGCCGTCCCCGTCCCCGCGCAGCACCTCCTCCACCGACCAGTCGACATGCGCCTCCACGGCCGCCGCGACCTCCGCGAACCGGGCCGCGAACACCGGCGACGAGTCCAGGAGTTCGACACCCATCCCGGCCCACTGCGAACCCTGGCCCGGGAAGACGAACACCGTCTTGCCCTCGGTGTCGGCGGCGCCGGTGACGGTGCGTCCGGCGGGCGCGCCGTCCGCGAGGGCGGCGAGTCCGGCGAGGGCCTCCTCGCGGCTGCCGAGGACGACGGCGGCCCGGTGCTCCAGGCGTGCCCGGGTGGTGGCCAGGGACAGGGCGACGTCGGACAGGGACAGGTCGACGTCGGCGGCGAGGTGGTCGTACAGCCGCCGCGCCTGTGCCTGGAGGGCTGCGGGGTTCTTGCCGGTGAGGGTCCAGGGGACGGTGGCGGCGAGGACCCCGGCCACCGCCGGGCGCGCGGTGTCCTCGGGCGCCCGGTCGCGGTCCGGGGAGGCGGCCTGCGGGGCCTGCTCCAGGATGACGTGCGCGTTGGTGCCGCTGAGGCCGAAGGAGGAGACGCCGACCCGGCGCGGGTGGCCGGTCTCGGGCCAGGCCCGCTGCTCGGTGAGCAGCTCGACGGCCCCGGTGGACCATTCGACGTGCGGGGAGGGCTCGTCGACGTGCAGGGTCCTGGCGAGGACGCCGTGCCGCAGGGCCATCACGGACTTGATGACGCCGGCGATGCCGGACGCGGCCTGGGTGTGGCCGATGTTGGACTTGAGGGAGCCGAGCCACAGCGGCCGGTCCGCGTCGCGGCCCTGGCCGTAGGTGGCGAGCAGGGCGTGCGCCTCGATGGGGTCGCCGAGCTTGGTGCCGGTGCCGTGGGCCTCGACGGCGTCGACGTCCTGGGCGGAGAGCTTGGCGGAGGCCAGGGCCTGGCGGATGACGCGCTGCTGGGCGGGGCCGCTGGGGGCGGTGAGGCCGTTGGAGGCGCCGTCCTGGTTGGTGGCGGAGCCCCGGACCACGGCGAGGACGCGGTGGCCGTTGCGGCGGGCGTCGGAGAGCTTCTCCAGGAGGAGCACGCCGAGGCCCTCGGAGAAGGCGGTGCCGTCGGCCGCGCCCGCGAAGGCCTTGGCGCGGCCGTCGGCGGCGAGCGCCCGCTGGCGGCCGAACTCGACGAACTCGGCGGGGGTCGACATGACGGCGACGCCGCCGGCCAGCGCCATCGAGCACTCGCCCTGGCGCAGGGACTGCGCGGCCAGGTGCAGGGCGACCAGCGAGGAGGAGCAGGCGGTGTCGACGGTGACGGCCGGGCCTTCGAGGCCGAAGCTGTAGGCGACGCGGCCGGAGATGACGCTGTTGGAGAGGCCGGTGCCGAAGTAGCCCTCGACGCCTTCGGGGATCTCGCGCAGCTCGGTGGCGTACCCGGACGGGACGGCGCCGACGAAGACGCCGGTGCGGGTGCCCTTGAGGGTGGCGGGGTCGATGCCGGCCCGTTCGAAGACCTGCCAGGCGCCTTCCAGGACGAGGCGCTGCTGCGGGTCCATGGCGAGGGCCTCGCGCGGGGAGATCCCGAAGAGTTCGGCGTCGAAGCGGCCCGCGTCGTGCAGGAACCCGCCCTCCTTGACGTACGTGCGGCCGGGCGTGCCGGGCTCCGGGTCGTAGAGGGCGTCCAGGTCCCAGCCGCGGTCGGCGGGGAAGGCGCCGATGGCGTCGCCCTCGGCGGCGACCAGCCGCCACAGCGCTTCGGGCGAGTCCACGCCGTCGGGGAAGCGGCAGGCCATGCCCACGATCACGACCGGGTCGCCGTCGGCGGCCGGGGCGGTGAGGGGGGCGTTGTCCTCGTCCCGCCGCTCCGTCCCGGCGTCGCCGACGAGCGCGGTGCGCAGCTGACGGGCGAGGGAGGCGGGGGTGGGGTGGTCGAAGACGATGGTCGCGGGCAGCCGCAGTCCGGTGGCCCCGCCGAGGCGGTTGCGCAGCTCGACGGCGGTCAGCGAGTCGAAGCCGAGCTCCTTGAAGGCCCTTTCGGCGCCGACGGCTTCGGCGGCGGAGTGCCCGAGGACGGCGGCCGCGTGGGTGCGGACCAGGTCGAGCAGGGTCCGCAGCTGGTCGTCGGGGCTCAGTGCGGTCAGCCGGCGGGCGAGTGCCGAGCCGCCGGCGCCGTCGGCGCTCTCCACGGTGCGGCGGGCGGACACGCGGACCAGGCCGCGGGCGAGCGCGGGCAGGGTGTGGGTGGTGGCCATGGTGCGCAGGGCGGCCTGGTCCAGGCGTACGGGGACCAGCAGGGGTGCGCCGCCGGCCGTGCCGGCGTCGAGGAGCGCGAGGCCCTCGGCCGGGGAGAAGGCGACCATGCCGGAGCGGGCCATGCGGGCCACGTCCTCCTCGGAGAGGTGGCCGGTCATGCCGCTGGCCTCGCCCCACAGGCCCCAGGCGAGCGAGGTGGCGGGCAGGCCCCGGGCGCAGCGGTGCTGGGCGAGGGCGTCGAGGAAGGCGTTGGCGGCCGCGTAGTTGCCCTGGGCGGGGCCGCCGATGACGCCGGCGGCGGAGGAGAACAGGACGAAGGCGGTGAGGTCCAGGTCGCGGGTGAGCTCGTGGAGGAGCGCGGCGGCGTCCGCCTTGGGCCGCAGGACGGCGCCGAGCCGGTCGGCGTCGAGGGAGGCGATCACGCCGTCGTCGAGGACTCCGGCGGTGTGGACGACTCCGCGCAGCGGCCGGTCGGCCGGGACGGCCGCGAGGAGGGCGGTGAGCGCGTCGCGGTCGGCGGCGTCGCACGCCACCACCTCGGCCGTGCCGCCCAACTCGGCTATCTCCGCGACGAGTTCGGCCGCGCCGGGGGCGTCCGGGCCGCGCCGGCCCGCCAGCAGCAGGTGCCGTACGCCGTGCGTGGTGACCAGGTGCTTGGCGACCAGTGCGCCCAGGGTGCCCGTGCCGCCGGTGACCAGGACCGTACCGGCCGGGTCCCAGCCCTGCGGAACCGTCAGCACGATCTTGCCGGTGTGCTTGGCCTGGCTCATGAACCGGAAGGCCTCGGGGGCCCGCCGGATGTCCCAGGCGCGGACGGGGAGGGGCCGGAGCGTGTCCGTCTCGAAGAGCCGGCCCAGTTCGGTGAGCATCTCCGCGATCCGGTCGGGTCCGGCCTCGGCGAGGTCGAAGGCCCGGTAGGCGACCCCGCTGTGGTCCCGTTCGACGTCCTGCGGGTCGCGGACGTCGGTCTTGCCCATCTCGACGAAGCGGCCGCCGCGCGGCAGCAGCCGCAGCGAGGCGTCGGTGAGTTCGCCGGCGAGGGAGTTCAGGACGACGTCGACGCCCTCGCCGCCGGTGGCGGCGCAGATGCGCTCCTCGAAGGAGGCGTCACGGGAGGAGGCGATGTGGGCGTCGTCGAGACCGGCCGCGCGCAGCGCGTCCCACTTGCCCTCACTGGCCGTGCCGAACACCTCGGCGCCGAGGTGCCGGGCGATCCGTACGGCGGCCGATCCGACACCGCCCGCGGCGGCGTGGATCAGGATCCGCTCGCCGGCCTTCAGGCCGGCGAGGTCCACCAGCGCGTAGTAGGCGGTGAGGAAGGCGGTCGGCGCGGACGCGGCCTCCTCGAAGGTCCAGCCGTCGGGGATGCGGGTGACGACGCGCCGGTCGGTCACCGTGTGCGGGCCGAAGGCACCGGGGAACGGGCCCATCACGCGGTCGCCGACGGCGAGTCCGGTGACGCCGGGGCCGGTCTCGGTGACGGTGCCGGCGCCCTCGTTGCCCATGGTCGCGTCGCCCGGGTACATGCCGAGCGCGATCATCACGTCGCGGAAGTTCAGGCCCGCGGCGCGGACCGCGACACGGACCTCGCCCTCGGCGAGCGGCCGCGTCCCGGCGGGCACCAGGGCCAGGTGGTCGAGGGTGCCGCCGGAGGAGGCGAGCTGCCAGCCGTCGGCGTTCCGCGGGGGCGTCAGGGTGCCGCCGGGGGCGGTCCCGCGCACCAGGCGCGGCGCGAGCACCGCCGTGTCGCGTACGGCGGCCTGCGGGTCGTCGGCACGCCGTGCGGCGGCCACGGCCGTGGGGAGGGCCGCGGCGGCGTCCTCGGGCGTGGCGCAGGCCGCGTCGAGGTCGACGAGCAGCAGCCGGCCCGGGTTCTCGGCCTGGGCGGAGCGGACCAGGCCCCACAGCGGGGCGTGGACCAGGTCGGTGACGTCCTCGCCGGGGCGTACGGAGACGGCCCCGCGGGTGACGACGGCCAGCCGCGCTCCCTCCAACCGCTCGTCGGCGAGCCACTCCTGGAGGAGGGTCAGGACGCGGGCGGTCTCCGCGCGCACCGCGTCGGCGAGCGCGCCGGCCGGGGAGTCCGCGTCCGGGGCGGGGGCGCCGCCGACGGGCAGGACGACGACCTCGGGGGCGGGCAGTCCGGCGGCGACGGCGTCGCCGAGGGTGGCCACGTCGTCGAAGACCTGCGGGAACGCGCCGAGCCGCTGGAAGGCGGCCTCGACGCCGAGGCGGTCCTCGCCGAGCACGCACCAGTCGTGCGGCGCGGCGTCCTGCGGGAGGCCGTCGGTGTCCACGGCCGTCCAGTCCAGCCGGAACAGGGAGTCGTCGGTGGCCGGCCCGGCGTCGAGGGACGCGGCGGTGACGGCCCGGGACACCAGGGCGCCGACGGTGGCGACGGGGCGGCCCGTGGCGTCGGCGATCTCCAGGCCGACGCCGTCCTCCCCGGCCGGGGAGATCCGCACGCGCAGCGCGGTCGCGCCGACCGCGTGCAGGGTGACCCCGTTCCAGGAGAACGGCAGGCGTACGCCGTCGGCCTCGCCGCGGGCGGCCGGCACCAGGCCGGCGTGCAGGGCGGCGTCGAGGAGGGCGGGGTGCAGGCCGAACCGGGCGGCGTCGTCGTGCTGCTCGTGGGCGAGGGCGACCTCGGCGTAGATCTCGTCGCCGTCGCTCTGCTTCCACACGGCGGTCAGGCCCTGGAAGGCGGGCCCGTACTGGTAGCCGGTGCCGGCCAGGGCCTCGTAGAAGCCGTCGAGGGAGACGGGTTCGGCGCCGGGCGGCGGCCAGGCGGAGAGGTCGAAGGCCGCTTCGCGGCGGGCGTCGAGCAGCAGGCCGGTGGCGTGGCGGGTCCACGGGGTGCCCTCGGGGGCGTCCTCGGGGAGGGAGTAGAGGGTCACGGGCCTGCGGCCGTCGGATTCGGGGCCGCCGACGACGAGCTGGAGGCGGGCCGCGCTCTCGGGCGGCAGGACGAGCGGGGCTTCCAGGGTCAGTTCGTCGAGGGTGTCGCAGCCGGCCTCGTCGCCGGCGCGGACGGCCAGCTCGACGAACGCGGTGCCGGGGAGGATGACGGTGCCGTTCACGGCGTGGTCGGCGAGCCAGGGGTGGGTGCGCAGCGAGAGGCGGCCGGTGAGGACCGCCTGGTCCCCGTCGGCGAGGCGGACGGCCGCGCCGAGGAGGGGGTGGTCGGCGGCGCCGAGACCGGCGGCGGACACGTCGCCGGAACCGGAGCCGGCCACCTCCAGCCAGTAGCGCTCGCGCTGGAAGGCGTACGTGGGCAGGTCGACGCGCGCGGAGTCCCGGGCGCCGTGGACGGTCTGCCAGTCGACGGGGGCGCCGTGGGTCCAGGCCTCGGCGAGGGAGGCCAGGAAGCGCTGCGGCCCGCCCTCTTCGCGGCGCAGGGTGCCCTGG